>CAYGTH010000160.1:0-13862 GCA_964352745.1 uncultured Bacteroidia bacterium | reverse complement strand
CAATGATTAGCCGGATCGGAATCCGGCTATAGCAGGCTGCTAAGCAGTTACAAAATTAGTTACGACCCGGCAGAATTTGACTTTCATTGATCGTCTCATCCATTGGCTTGAATTTCGGTAAGGGAATGGTCTCTTTTACCAAAAAAGCGCCGGGGTAATGCTCTTCTCTTACCTCTCTGCAAAATAAATCTGCCGTTTCCTTATCGAAGAAATCTCCGAGTCGGACTTTATAATTGGGGAGGTCATAATCCATATAACTGGGCATTTCCGGATAAAGTGCCATCAGATTGTTTTTCACCCGAAATGCATTGGCACGTACGGAACCCGTAAATACCTGAATCCGCCAGCCGGGTAATTCCTGCTTATCACTCCAAATATTTTTATGCAGTTGTATGTATTGATCCAGGCGCATGTCCTGATCAAAATAGATTTTGTTGCCCTGCATAAAGAAAGGCGCAACACTTTGAGCGTTTACCGTTTCTATTACCTCCGGCTGGGTGGGCACAGTAACTTCCGGCATCGTAAACTGATAGATGTCCCGAAGGCGGGTAACATCTTCCCGTTCGTATTTATAATAGTCTTCCCGTCCATTGTCGGACTGATCTTTTTTCTTTTTTCCTCCTCCGCCGCCGCCACCGGCATATACCGCTGGCATCATCATAATCCCGGAAATAACTAAAGCAAGAATTTTCATAATAGTACGTTTTGCTGAATCACTTTCTGGCAGGGATCAATCAAAATCCGCACCAACTTGTGCAAAGGTCGGAAATAGTTTTTACTTACTCAACTACCGAATGACCGTAATCGTCCGGCTTTCTTCTATCTCTTTTCCTTCAAAATCCAGAGCTTTCATAACATAAACATACACCCCTTCAGGCACTGTGATGCCATTGAGATTGGTACCATTCCATTCAAAAGTCGGGTCGAGCGACTCGAATACCAGTTGGCCCCAGCGATTAAATATCTGAATATTGAAGCTACTGAGATTGTAATGACCGACGCTAAAGCTATCGTTGATGCCATCGCCGTTGGGTGAAAATGCACTTGGGATGGATACCCCGGTAATCTTTTTCACTTCTACCACTTGGTTCAACTCAATTTCACAGCCATTGATATCCGTAGCCGTCAGGCTTACGCCATATCTGCCCGGATCGAGGTACTCGTGAGCCGGAGTTGGTTGATCTGATGAGTGCCCGTCTCCAAATGTCCAGAGCCAGCTTACGATCGGCACTGTACTCACTGTGCTGAAATCAATTACGGCGAGCGGTAACTCGACAGTTTCCGGACTTGCGATCACGGCAACTGCTTCTGCGGAAAATACAAATGCATTTACCGGAACACGACTGCTAAGGCAGTTTCGGTTAGAGACCGATTCTACATAGTAGGTTGTGGTATAGGTTAGCGGCGGCGTTACATACGAGTAGGCGGTCTGGAAAGGATTTTCATCATTCAGGCCATAATACCAACGAACCCGCACATCTTGCGGCGCAGTAGAAGTCAGGAATGCAACATCACTGAAGCAGACTGTGTCTTGCCCCAGATCAGGTAGAGCGGGCAAGGCATCCACGAAGATCAATTCGGAACGTTGATTGGCACATCCACTATCAGACACAGCAGTAAGGGTTGCTGTGTACGTACCTGCTTCATCATACCGATATTGTGGATTGGCAATAAAGGCTGCCCCTGTTCCATCTCCAAAATCCCAGTCCCAGGTAGAAATATCTCCGTTACTGATGCTGGAAAGATCCGTAAACTGAGTTGTGTCGTCAAGACATACCCGGGTTGAGGCAAATAAAGGGGAGGGTACAGCGTTTATGATAATTTCCTTAAAGACAGTATCTACACAGCCCTGCCCTGTTCCGACTGCAAGGGATACCGTGTAAGTGCCGGGCCCGGCAGCATTGTAACTATGGCGGGGATTTGAAGCTTCGCTAAAAGTGCCATCTCCAAAATCCCATTTATTGATCGAAATGGAAGAGCCCGCAAATGCCTGACTTAGATTCGTGAATAGGGTCTGTTCGTTGGCGCAGGTATTGTCATAGGTAAACTCAGCTTCCGGACGGGGAAAAACCTGAACTTCGCGCTGGAATACATCGATACACCCATTTGCGGTGGTTACAGTCAGGGTAATGGAATAAAAACCCGGTGCAGAATAGGTATGGAACGGGTTTCGGCCCGTTGCTGTATTGGCTGCTCCGCTTCCAGGATCGCCAAAATTCCATTCATGCAGCGTGATATGATCCAGATTACCCGGTACCGAAGAAGAAGTTGAAGCCAGTACCACACTATCCTGGCAGTTGCTTATCACCTCGTATCCGGCAGTTGGAGTAGGATGAGAGAATACGGTTTGTGTATAGCTATTTACACAGCCATTATCTGTTGTGAGGGTCAGGGTAACATTGTAGTACCCGTAGGTATCATACACATGGCTGACATTGGTACCCAAACCTTGAGTCGAATTATCTCCAAAATCCCATTCGTAGGAGACGATATTCCCACCGGAAGCGATCGTACTGGCATCTACAAAGACATTGGGCAGGCCTTCACAAACATTGGAGAAGGTGAAATCTACGTCTGGAACGGGCTTGACTTCTACGTTTTGCGTAAGCGTATCCTGACACCCATTTTCCGAGGTTACAATCAGCCTTACATCGTAATTACCTGATTGACTGAAAGTATGAGTTGGGCTGGCGAGGGTACTGGTATTGGCTGCACCACTTGTCGGATCGTCAAATAGCCATTCCCGCAAAACGACTGCACCACTACTAACAGTAGAAACATCCTGGAAACTCGTTTCAGTCCCTGCACAAACGGTGTTGAGGCTAAATGCTGCGATAGGTTTGTCGAGTGTTGTGATAGTAGCGAAGACCGTATCACCAGGACATCCGGCGGTCAGCGGAATCATATATACTGTAGTATCATTGAAGATATTTGTCACATTATATGTCGGAACAACAGAAGGCGTAGTAGATCCGTTCCACAAGTAACTATCTGCACCAGAACCGACGAGCACGGTACTCTCTCCTGCACATACCTGAAAGTCTCCTGAAATTTGTCCGGGAGCACCTTCCGTTACCGTTACTGTACGTAACACAGGTGGGCTCGAACAACCATTGTCAAAAGCAACCACAGAATAGGTAGCTGTACTGGTCGGCGCCACAGTAATACTGGAACTGGTTGCCCCATTACTCCATAGATAAGTCGTTCCTCCACTCGCGGTCAAGGTAATCGAGTCATTCAGGCAAATATTTGCATTAATCGGCGCAACTGACACAGCGGGCGTAGGATATACCTCCACACTGACGTAATCATACGTTGTACAGGCACCATTATTGGCCTCCAGGATGAAATCAATTGCAATTGGCGTGGGGCCATTATTAACGAGACTAAAAGTTGGATTCCCCGCCGTAGCCGAACTCAGCCCTGTTGCCGGCGTCCACAAATAGGTTTGGCCGGGAATATCAGGTGCGCCTAGAACGGTACTGTATTCGGAACAAAGCGCAATGTCAGTTCCCGCGATTGCAGTAGCGCCTAAAGGAATATCAATGAATCCGGTTTCTGTGGCCGTACACCCAACACTGTCTGAAGCAATGAGTTGATACGGATATATTCCCGGAGCCGGGTACAAATGATTAAAGGACGAATCATTGATCCCGGGATTAAGATTTAGATTCCCTGTACCGGTCCATGCATACGTGATGTTTCCAAGTATACCCGGATTAAGTAAAGCCGTAAATTCTGCTTCATTGCAGCCCAGCCAGGTAACATCTGCATCAATCCCCGTAAGGCCATCTTTGATATACAGAATGACCGTAAACTGATTCAATCCCTGGAGGGGACAGTTGTCGTCCCTGATCGTTACGAGAAAAGTAAATATCCCCGGACTTGGAGGTGTCCAGCAAAATCCAATCTCCGGCTGTATGCCCACCAATGAGTCTTCCATCGATGGGTTATTAAAATCATAAAAAGTAGCATTGGGAATACTCTGATCCCAGGTAACGGTAAGCAGGTTTGAGGGATCAGGATTGACAGTTGGAATCGTAAAGCATAACTCCGCATCCTTACAGCCATCAATTTCATTAAAGGAAAGGGGGGTAGTATTCAGGTTGTTAATCGTTGCACCGGTAATGCCCGGAGTAGTGGGATTCGAAGAGGTACAATTCGTTAATACTGTGATTTGAATATCGCGGGTAACAGAACCGATCAGCACTCCATTCCGATATTCTTCCACCAGAATACATAATACTGCTACTACCGCTTGTCCGGTAGGATTTGGCGTAAAAGTAAGGTCACCTGTCAGGGAATCCAGCTGAACATCCCAGGTAGAACCCAGCGGTTGGGTCGGAGAATATCCAAAATTATAGCCTACGGATTGATTGGCATTTGAATTACAATTTGTCAGAATATATACCAGTGAATCGCCGTCAGGGTCAAAAGCGCCCTGGTTAAAGGTAAAGGGCTGCCCCGCACAAATATAAGGGGTTGGGGGTTCCAGAAAAGTCGGTGAATTATTACAAGGGGTAATAGCAGGATTAATGAAAGTCGAGCCACTGTAAATTCCGTCTCCACTTGCGCCCGAGGTAATCGCATAGTTCCGACAGCAGGAAGACCAGGCCAGCTGGAAGGACGTACAAGGAACCGATCCCCCGGTACAAATGCTGTAGTCTCTGTAATAAACGCCTTCTAATACTCCATTGATAATAGGGTTAACACTATTGTTACAGCCGGTGAGTGCCAGAGAAGTCGGACAAACCGGAGTTACTTCGGTGTAGCTCTGGAAAATCCAGCCGGGCGTAACAGGAACGGGAACGGTATTACAGCCTGTGGGAAGCCCGGTAATATTGACGGCAGGTTGTCCTGGAGGGCCCGGAAGAGGAGTCGTAGCTCCGCCAGTGCAGTCGTAATAGGCACTATGATATACCCTATATGTACAGGGATCAAGGCACTCATAGCTCATATCCACTCCCATAAAATGAGATGCATTTGCGGAGAGGAACAACATGATGAGGCCTGAAAGGGCAACAAAAATCTTCGAGGTAGAATTTTTCATGCAGCAATTAGGCATTAACGCACGCGCGGCTGGATACATGCAAGACAAGGGGTGTACTGATAGTCAAGATAGCAAAAGTCCTCATTTTTTCGCGAACGGTACGAAATCCATGCGCGAAATGCCATTTTGAATGGACAGACGGTCAAAAGCTATGGGTGAATGAATTCCTCCCGTTTTTTGTTCATTTTTATCAAAAACAGACTGCCAACGGTGAAAAATGGGGATTTATGCTGATAGAAACATCGGTATTAAAATCGCACCATTTGGCCAGTAAATGGAAAGTTTATGGATTGTATCGCAAAGATGACTCTGTAAGGTAAACCTTTTGATAGCTGGGAAAATCTCAAAAAATTGAGTTACCGAAAATCAATGGAAACGATACCATACCTTGAGTTTTTCGTAAAAATCTCGGTGAATTTATTAAATTTGTTATTCTGAAACGGAAAAATCAAGATGAAAGATCACTTTCTATTTGTGTGTATTTTGCTGCTGATACTGCTTGGGGGAGCATGCAGCCCTTCACCCCGTTCAGAAAATGCTGCTGCTGATAAGCCGGCTACGAGTCGCACTTTTCAGCGGGAATCAGGAACTTCCGGAGATATTTATATCGCAGTAGATGAGTCCTTCCAGCCCATCATGGAGGCTCAAATAGCTAATTTTATGGGGCTCTACCCTGATGCGAAAGTAACAGCTATCTACTTACCCGGAGAAGATGCTATTGAAGCGATGCTTAATAGTGATTCTATTCGACTGGTGATTGCGACCCGGGAACTGACACGTGAGGAAGAACGCGTGCTGGAAGCACAGACTACAAGTGCTAAGCCCAGCCGTCTCGCAACTGATGCAATTGCCCTGGTAGTCAACCGGGATAATCAGGACACGATCCTGACACGTGATCAAATGATTGGGATTTTGACTGGAGAGATAGCTTCCTGGAAAGAAATTAACCCGGAATCTCCGTTGGATGATATTACACTTGTATTTGATAATGCTCAGTCCAGCACCGTCCGGTATATGCAGGACAGTGTGATCCAGGGAAAAACCCTTACAGAAAAAGTATTTGCCGCTGATACCAACCCCGAAGTATTGGAATACGTTGCTAAAACACCTAATGCCCTGGGGATTATTGGAGTAGCGTGGATCAGTGATCAGGATGATGAAAAATCAACTGGTTTTAAAGAAAATGTAAGCGTTGTGAAATTGGAATCTGAGAAAGATTGCTCCTATGGCGGGAAGTTTTTCCAGCCCTACCAGGGGTTTATTTTCGAACAATGCTATCCGCTGAGACGGGGTGTATTTGCGATTTTACGGGAATCGAGTTTTGGACTGGGAACCGGCTTTGTTTCGTATCTTGCCAGTGATCCTGGCCAGCGTATCATATTGAAAGCAGGTCTTGTGCCTGACAGATCCCCAACCCGGGTTACTAAATGGCCTTCCAAACGCGAGAAAAAGAAGGCGGCCAAGTAATAGCGGGCACGAATATCGGCTATATCTGCACGGTAGATGGAAAGAGGAGCGCAGGTAGGTTACTTTGGGGCGATAAATGTATCTAACTATTGAACAGGAGCAACCTTTTGAGTGCCCATAAATCCTTTAGAAATAACACGTTGTATCCATAAACCCTAATAAAAGAAGATTATGTTAAGACGAGCATTTGCACTGCTTACTGTAGGATTAATAGCAGGCCTTTCGATTGTTTCAGCACAAACGGTCGCAGAGGTAAAGTCGGCCGTGGAAAATGATCAGCTGGAAAAAGCTGACGAAATGATCTCTAAAATGATCGCGGTCGATAGTAAAAATTCCCAATACTACTATTGGCAGGGAGTCGTGAAGTATAAGATGGAAAATCTTGATGCTGCACGGACAGCTTTTGAGCAAGGAATCAAAGCAAGAGGAAAAGATCCCTACAATCATGCAGGATTGGGCATGGTCCAGTTCCAACAAACGCAACCCGTTGAAGCACTTGAGCGTCTTCAAAAAGCATTGGATGTAGGGAAAAAAGATATTAATGTCAATTTTGCGGTTGCCACGGCTTATCTCGAAGAAGGAAGTCCTGCAAGTCTGAAAGAAGCAGAAGTACTCCTACTCCAGGCACAAAACAAAGCCCCCGATAATCCAGAATCTTATATCGCATTAGGTGACTACTACTTTGCGAAGAATACACCGGATTTGGCATTGAACCAATACAATCAGGCGATAGAAAAAGATCCTCAATTTGTACAAGGGTACTCCCGGGTAGGCCAGATGTTGATCGAAAAAGCTCAGTACAAAGAAGGAGCGGAAATGCTAACAAAAGCAATGGAAATCGATCCTGACTATTCTCCTGCATATAAGCACATGGGGGAACTGTGGCTGAGAGCCAAGGACTTTGGGAAGGCACGCGACAACTACAAGAAATATGTAGAACTGACAGGGGAAGATCTCCTGGCCAAGCAGCGCTACGCAAGTTTCTTGTTCCTGACAGAAGATTACCAGGGAACGATTGATGTACTGAAAGACCTCGACATTGAGTCTAATTTGAAATACCGCTTGCTGGGAATGGCGCACCTTGAATTGGGAGATGCCGCAAAAGCACAGGAATACATGAACCTGTATTTCGAGAAGATGGAAGGGAAATATACGATCGCTTCTGACTTCACTACCCTGGCTAAAGCGCAATTGCTTACACAGGGTCCGGATGCTGCTGACGAAAGTATTCAGAAAGCCATTGAAATGGATCCTGAGCAGGTTGAAATCTACAAGACCATGGCTGATAAAGCTAAGGAAGATGAAGACTATGCCCTTGAAGCCCGTATGCGTGAAAAGTATATCGCGGCAAAAGAAAAGGCTAACCGTAACATGTCTATCCGGGATTATTACTACGCAGGTATTGCAGAGTTTCGTGCTGAAATGCCCGAAAAAGCAGATGCAAGCTTCGTAAAAGTACTCGAACTGAAAGAAGACTTTACCGCAGCTCACTTCTGGCGTTTACGGATTGCAAAAAGCCAGGACCCTGACAATGAGCAGTGGCTGGTTGTACCTCACGCTGAGAAGATCATTCAGTACCTGGGAGATACAGAAATGGGAGACCTGAAAGCGGCAGAAAAGAGCCAACTCAAGACCTGCTACATGCTCATGACTTTCAACAAGTTTGATCAGCAGGAAGATGGTACCGGAAACTGCGAAGCTGCTGCATCTTTCCTCGAAAAAGCGCTAGAGTTTAGTCCGGATGATGAATTCTTAAATTCTTTGAAAGCATACTGTACTACTGAGAATTAATCACCTCGGTTATATGAGATATGACGAGCCCCGTTCCTCCTGAAGGAACGGGGCTTTTCAGTTACACTTCCCAGACTCACTTGTTACTTACCTCCGGGACCCATACCCCATTTAGCATCACCCGCTCGATATTGCGCATTGCGCTGATGTCAGCTAATGGATTTCCCCGAACCAGGATCAAATCGGCCTGTTTACCGACTTCAATGCTTCCGAGTCGATCTTCAATGCGGAAAAATCGCGCATTTTCGAGCGTGGCAGCGACCAGAATATCAGCGGGCTCCATCCCGGCTTCGACAAGCAATTCCATTTCATGCTGAAAGGCCCAGCCAAATCCTCCATAGGGAATTGCACCATGTGAACCCACCACCATCCTGACACCACCACGAGAAGCTTTTCCAGTAAAAGCCAGCATCTGTTCAAACCCTCCTATCCGGGTTGAGTCTGTTTTTTCGGACGAATATCGATATTCAAAAGCGCCCAGCGTAGGACAAACAAACGTTTCTTGTTCGGCCACAAACCGGATGAGCGAATCCGATTCCGGACTGTCGATTGCAATACGGTTCCAAACTTCATAGCGCCCCTGCCTTCTGGCGCTATTGTCTGCCAAAACAGACTGCCGGTAGGCTTCAGCTTCCCGAATCGGAAGCAAGGCAGTCCCAAAAGAGGTAATGTGCTCAATGCCATCCAGGCCCGCTGAGATGGCATCGCGAGCATCCGTAATTTCTAAATGAGCCGTTACAGGAATCCCTCGCTCGGATGCGGTTTCGCAAACGGCCTCAATCAAGTCCAGCGATAACCTGAAATAAACCTTGATAGCCGAAGCGCCTTGATCTGCAAACCGGTTGACCATGGTGATGGCTTCCTTTCTATCTTGTAGAATGTAGGAATTTTCAGGATAAGCGGGTGGCCACATATCGAGATGGGGACCGGTAAGGAAAAGCCGGGGATTCATCAGACCGGAAGCACGTACATCTCCGTAAGATTCGATCCAGGCTCCCGGGTCGCGGAGAGAGGTAACCCCATGCGAGAGGGACAAAGCAGGAAAACCAGGATCGTTAATCAAATGAAAATGCGCATCAATCAGGCCAGGAAGCATGGTAAGCCCACTTGCCTCTATGATCCGTGCATCCGGAGGGATTTCGATATTTTCAGCAGTGCCTACTGCCTGAATACGGTTCCCCTCGATAACTACCACAGCATCTGAAACCGGACTACCTCCCCGCCCATCAATCAGGGTTGCGCCCTGAATGACAACAACCTCTTTTCCAACGGGCAAGGTCGATTCATTGACGGCTTGAATAGCCAATGAATCCTCTGCTCGTTCAGGTGCCGGTAAGCAACCTATGATAAATAAAAAGACAAGCAGAGAGGAAAATCGGAGAGCATTCATGGTCGAAGTGCTTAGAGGAATGAAGATTCATGATCGCGAATCTTGGGGAGAATCTCAAACTCTCACGCAAAAATCCCGGAAGATCTACTGAATGTCTCAGTAAATCTCCGGGCTTGCACTCAACCTAAATAAGCGGCAGAAATATCAGGAAGCATATTTCATCGGGACCTCTTCAAATTGGCCTGCATAGAGCTTGCACATCCGAAGGTCTTCATAGGCATACCCAAGTACTTCATGTGCCTCTTTTAGCAGCGGTGTTTTCGCCTGCTTAAAGTATTCCGTTCCCTTGTGAAGAATTTTCGGATCGAGGTTTTCTTCGATCCAGGGCTTGAGATCAATGAATCCCGCCCGGTGGAGCACAAATAAATGTTCCCGAACAGTCTTAATTTTCACTTCACGCTCTTCGGCAATACTGGAAACGCTCATGCCGGATTCATACAACTTGCAAACGGCCTGCGCACTTTTTGAATGTGCCTTGGTCATGATGCCGGTTTTGTCGTCGATGGCCTTGAGGGCCATGATGCGGTTGACTTCATCCAGGATCATGGAGCGCTCTTCAAAGGATATTTTACCCATCCCGGCAAATTCCACCAACTCTTCATCAGAATGTGGCGGCTGCTCGATCATGTAGCGGAGGGTGTGATTGGTAAACAGTTGGTAAGGGGCACATCCCTCGCGGAGGGCAATCTCTTTACGGAGTCGACGATAACTCTGAGCCAGTTGAATCTCATACCAATTATTAATCAACTGAACGGGGCTGATCATGATGGGAGAAGGCGTCTCGAGATAGGCTTTTCCGGCTTTCGTGATAGAGATATTGCCGTAGATTTCATTGGAGACTTCCAATAGGTTTTTCTTGACCAGGAAATAGATGAGGTTCTCAATTTTTCCGAAAAACATTTCCTGCAAATCCCCGAAGGTTTCTAGTTCTTTATGGGATTCATTGCGGAGCGCAAATTGGGTGTCTCCCTGCACAACACGGATGAGATAACCGGCAGCATAGTCCCGCTCGAGGAGGAGTACGGTCTTGAGGATAGTCCTGACTTCGAGGCTCATGTCAACGGGGCGATTGTAGGTTTGAAATGAATTTTTCATGAGAAGAATAATTAATGTGTGAATAGATAGAAAATGACGCCCTGGCCGGGACATAGGAATCCCGTTCCCGGCAAATCCTTCAGCCAGGGCTAGTGTGATCGTGAAATAATGAGAATGGTGAATCAGGAACCCATAAGATCGGGCTCACGGACCTATCGAAAATTAAGATGCACTCTTAAATGCATCTGCGTGGGTCGTAACGCCAGCAACATAGAGCCGGCACAGGCGCAGGGTTTCATAGGTAAGGTTGAGTCGTTCGTAGGCCTCTTTCATACGCGGGTTTTCGACAGCCTGGAAATACGCGATGCCTCGTTGGAGTTCTTTTGTATCCAGGGTACGCTCGATCCAGGGCAGGAGGTTGATTTCTCCGGCATGATGCAGGGTTTCCAGCATTTTCTGGGCAGTATCAGGCAAAACCTGTCTCTTTTGAGCGATTTCTGCCAGGTTTGCACCCGATTCAAAGAGGGTTTTGACAGCCTGAAGGCTCGGCCAGGTAGCTCGCTTTCGCAAGAGGTCTTGCCAACGGGTTTCCCGCTGCTCATTTGCCCGCCTTACTGCCTGCAAAATTGGCAGCCCATATTGGTTGACCTTATAGGCACCAAATCCGGGTAGGGCGGCCAATTCAGCTACGGAAGTAGGCTTTCGAAGCACAATGCGTAACAGGCTCACATCTTTGAAAATAAAATACGGCGGTCGGGACTCGTTCGCGCTGAGGGCAATGCGAATGTGTCGGAGTTCGCTCATCAGCCAGAGGTCGATTGGGTCTTCGAGGAGATCTTTGCTGGTTATCCGCAAACTGGTAGGCATCAACAGAAATGCCGTGCCTTTTGTACTGAGTTTGATCAGGCCATCGGAACTGGAGAGAAACCCTTTGGCCAAAAGACACTGCAAGAAGCGAGCAAATACCTTGGCAGAGAAGTCGCGAACCATTGCAGTCGCTGGTTTATCCGTCGAGGGGCGGGCGAGGCGCTCCTGCAGCAGACTGGCCTGACAGGGCATATCCATTGCCTGAATGGCTTTGAGCAGTGCTACCGCGTCTTCTCGGATACTGATACTGGTGGTGGGAGTTAAATGAGTTTTCATAACGTTGTTCTTTACTTATCGACAGTAAAATTGAGGCTTCCGGACGAGCGAACCATGGAAACTTTTTGCCGAAAAGGAATTCTTCCCCTCCCCCCATTTTCAGGGAGTTAGGCACTGCGTAGAACTACGAAAGGAGTGCGTATTTTTTCAGAAAGTGATGCGTAAGAGGTTGCTTTTCAGCCTGATACCAAGGAATATGCCTCGCGCTAACATAAATAAAGAGAAGGCAAACCACAGTCCGTGATTGCCCCAGGCCTCTTTTGTGAGGTAATAGGCCGGTAGAAAAACGAGCAGCGTAGCCCAGATCATGGTATTGCGCATGCTCCGGGTAGCCGTAATACCGACATAGATTCCATCATAGAGAAAAGCGATGGCACCAGCGATAGAAATGAAGGCCATCCAGATGACATAGGGTTGGGCGGTTGCAATGACAGCTTCCTGATTGGTCATGAGCAGCAACATCGATTGGCCCGCTACGAGATATATGACTGCAAAGAGCAATCCTCCAGCTATTCCCCAGACAAAAACCCGTCGAATGACCCGCCGCAATTGAGAGAAATCTTGCTGCCCGACATATTTCCCGACCAGGCTTTCGGCGGCGAGGGCAAAACCATCCACGCCATAGGCCATGAAGTGAAAGTACTGCAGGAGAATAGAATTCGCAGCAAGTACCAGCGGATCCATGCCGGAAGATTCGGAGGTGTGAAAGGCAAATACAAAGACCAGACAAGCAGTTCGGATAAAAATATCCACATTCACCGAAAAAAAATGACGAAGGGAAGGCAGATGAACAATGCGTTTCCAATCCAGATGCGGCAGGAGATGTCGGTAACTGACATAGAACAGGGTGATTGCCAAGGCAATACCACAATATTGGGCCAGTACCGTTCCCAGTGCAACCCCATCTGACTTCATCCCCATCTCAAAGACAAAGAGGGCATTAAAGACAATATTCAGGAGACTTACCACAATGGTCAGCAGCATCGGGTAGCGCGAATTTTGCATCCCGAGAAACCAGCCATGAAACGCAAACATCGCGATCGTGGCGGGCGCAGCATAAATTCGGATATAGAAGTACGTGCGCGCGAGGGACTTGATTTCTTCTTCGCCTTTAAGCAGGGCCATTGCGCTCCAAATGATGGCTTCTTGCAGTACAATCATCAAAAAGGCACCGATCAACGCGACAATCAATGCGCGGGCCAGTACGAGCAGACTTTCCTGCTCATCGCCTTTTCCAAATGCCTGGGCCGTCATACCGGTCGTGCCCATTCTCAAAAACCCAAAACTCCAGTACACCGCACTGAAAATAATCCCGCCCAGGGCAATTGCCCCCAGATAGATTTCCGGTTTGATATGGCCCATCATGGCCGTATCAATCAGTCCCAGCATCGGCACAGCGAGATTACTGAGAATGTTGGGGATGGCGAGGCGAAGAATTTGCTTATTCAAAGGATAGCCGGGTCAGAGGGCTGAGAACCCATGCAGGTTTATGTCTGGAGGTCTGCAATGAGATCATCGAGTTCGCTTAGTTTTTTGCCATACAAACTCTGCGTCCAAAGGTACAGCCAAAGCCGTAAAGCCCCAATAGTCAGGACGATACTGAGCCCAACAATTCCCCAAAATAAACCGGTTGCGAGTAGAGGGAGAATTTCCATGCCTTGCGGGTGGAAGCTGATCAACATGCCTGTCTTCCTGCACAAACCGGCAGATCAATCCATAGTGTGAGATGATTCGTTCCATTAATTCATGAAAATCAGGTGCTGTAATCGAAATCGACAGGTTCTCCCGTACGGCTACTTCGGGTGCAAGCTTGAGCTTAAGGCTACCAAATGAGAATAATCGGTTCATAATTCGATGCTTTTACCGTTTGTTTATTAGGTTAATAGCAGCCGCATCGGGTTTCTTACACTTTGGGGAGAGTTTTTTTCTTAGGGGTAGGTTTTTCCCGTCTCTGAGATATGACTGTAATTGATTTTAAGAGAAATT
>CAYGTH010000159.1:0-13881 GCA_964352745.1 uncultured Bacteroidia bacterium | reverse complement strand
CTCTGCTAGTACCCAAACACCTCTTCCAGGCTCAGTTCAATGACTTCACCGTACTGTTTGAGGGATTCGAGGTCGATATTCTCTTTTGATCCCAGCACCAGGAGGATATGAGGCTGATCCTTGACATAAGTCTCCTGGAATTGTTTGATGTCTGCTGGTGTCATCTTTTCAATTCCTTCGTAGATAGATTCCCGGATGTCGTAATCGATTCCCATTTTACGTGCATTTTCGTACCGGAACAGGACATTGGTCCGAACGATTCGCTGCGTTTCGATTTGTCTGCGGAGGGCTTCTTTGCCATTACTAAATGCATTTTCTTCAATCGGCATATCATTGAGCAATTCATTCATCGCAGCGATCGCTTCGTGAATCTTATCTGCCTGCGTACCGATATACGACATGTTGTAATAAGGGTCTCCCTTTTTTCTGCCCGATCCAAAGTTGGACTGAGAGGCATAGGCCAGTGCCTTGGACTCCCGAATGGTAGTGAAAACGAGTGAACCCATTCCTCCGCCAAAGTATTCATTGTACAGCGAAATTGCCGGGCTGAGTTCGGGGTTGTATGCAACGCTTTTAGACAACCAGACCAATTCTGCCTGAACCATATCGTATTCGACAAAATATACCTTGGGTTTATCGGTGGCCGCAAATGGATAGGCTTCCGGCTCTGGGATTGACTTGCGCTTCTTTTTTACCTTGTGCTGCTTATTGAGCACAGATACGATTTCGCTTTTAGAACCTGGACCGTAATACAGGATCCGATGGTCGTAGTTGATGAGGGCTGCGACTTTCTTAACCATTTTTTTCGCTGACAAGGCGCGGAGTTCTTCCTCATTTAACCGATTGTTGTAAGGATTTTTCTCTCCATATTTCCCATAGCTCATCATGCCACTAAAGAGAATCGCTTGTTTGCTCAGTTTGGCATCTGCCCGGCTTTTGAGGACGCCGTCGATCATATTGCTCAGGGCTTTATCGTCTGCTTTAGCATTGCGAAGGAGATCTTCGAGTAGTTCGATAGAAGGCTCCAGATTCTTGCGGAGGCCACTCACATAAATATAAACCTGATCCCGGCCCGCAGATACATCGAGGCTGGTACCGAGGCTGTAGAGTTTGAATTGAAATTCCTCAGGCGTGAGGCTTTCCGTTCCGAGGTAGGGGAGATACTGAATTGCGGCTGCCAATTCCGGGTCATGATCGCGGCCCATATCCAGGAGGTAATAGAGCGTGAATAGCTCATTTTCCGTATTCTCCAGGAAATAGCCCGGTACGCCACTGGAAAGCGAAAATCGATCAATGTCTTCCTCAAAATCCAGGAACCGGGGCGCTACCGGCTTGACTTCTTTTGCTACAAACTCCTCGAGGAAACCTGACTCCGCTTCCCGATTGAGTTCTACAGGCGTGATTTCAGGTTTGGTAACTTTTTGGGTGAGTTCCCGCTCCCCTGTGCGTTTATATACGACCGCATAAGCATCGCCGTAGTTCGCTTTGGTAAATTCGACTATATCTTCCTTCGTAATCTTGCGCATTTCGTCGAGTTCTCCGACTACATCTGCCCACTCTTTTTCTGCAATAAAAGCATCTACAAACTGACGTACACGGCTGGTGTTGCGCTCGCTTTGCTGGATTTCACTCACTTCAAAATCATTGATGATCGCGTCCAGTAGAGAGGCTTCAAATTTGCCTTGCTTGACCAATTCGATCTGCTCCAATAGCAAGGCTTGCACTTCCTCAAGCGTCTGTCCTTGGCGGGGCGAGCCGCCCAGGATGTGAACGGAATAATCATTCAGGTCATAAAAGGTGCTGTAGGCCTGCAAGACTTTTTGCTGCTGATTGAGGTTGAGGTCAATGAGGCCCGCCGTAGAGTTTGACAGGATCATGTCCAGCATGATCAGTTTTTTGACATCCGGATGTTTCTTGCCAGGGAACCGAAACCCCATATAGAGGCTCTCTGCATCCGGGCCTACCACTTCGCGAACGATCGGCGCAGTAATCGGTTTTTCTGGTGCAAATGTCTTTCGCTCAATAGCCTCCGAAGCTTCCCATTTCCCGAAATACTGGTCGATCAGGGCGATGGTTTTGTCCGGATCAAAATCCCCCGCCAGGCAGACCGCCATGTTATTCGGGACATAGAAATTCTCAAAATACTCCTTAATCCGGGTGATAGAGGGATTTTTGAGGTGTTCAATTGTACCAATGGTCGTTTGCTGACCGTAGTTATGGGTAGGAAATAAAGCATCAAACAGTTCGAAGAGCATCAGTCGGCGATCGTTGTCGAGGCTGCGGTTTTTCTCTTCATATACGGCCTCCAGTTCGGTATGAAACAGACGCAGTACCGGTTCGCGGAAACGCTCTGTTTCGAGCATCAGCCACTTCTCCAGTTGATTAGCCGGAATGTCATTGATATAGACTGTGTACTCGTGGGAGGTTCCTGCATTGGTGCCGCGCGCGCCTATGATGCTGGCCATTTTGTCGTATTCATTGGCAATGGCGTATTGGGAAGCCACTCCTGAAACGGAATCGATCTGATGATACAGGGCCTTGCGGGCATCGGTATCGGTCGTCTTCCGGTACTGCTCAAAGAGGGCTTCGATTTTGTCGAGTTCGACTTTCTCTTTTTCGTAGTCGAGGGTGCCATACTTATCTGTTCCCTTAAAAACCATGTGCTCCAGGTAGTGGGCCAGTCCTGTGGCATCAGCAGGATCGCTGGTACTGCCCGCCCGGACAGCGATATTCGTATAGATCCGGGGCTCTGTCCGGTTGACACTCAAATAGACAGTGAGGCCATTTTCGAGGGTGTAAATCCGCGCCTGTAAGGGATCGCCTTCGACAGTGATGTATTCGTAGGTTTTGGCAGGGGCCTGACTCCGCATTGTCTGTGCTATCAGTGCATTGCTAATGCCGCTTAGCAAGAAGATGGCGAAGAGTAGCCTGCTGAAAAATATTCGATTCATGTTCAATTTGTTTGGTCTGAATAATAAGGCAAAATACAGAATAATCGCAAATTTTCCTTGTGTGGAGGTGTGGGAGATTTGCGGGAATGGGAATCAACAGGGTGGGATCACTCTGTTGTGGTCTTTTTTGAAAAATTGCATCTTCATAGCTTGTTAAGGCTGGAAAGAACGGTTTAGGCTCAAAACAGACTTGCTTGATTGAGGGCGTTTTTTGATAAAATTGTTGGATTACGGTATGGATTGTAAGGGGAAATATGTATTATTCAAGTAACTGCCAAGCCCTATTTGCAAAGCGAACATTCAGGGGTTTCGGAGAATCCGAAACGAGCGTAGGTTTCGGATCGGAATCCGAAACGAGCAGGGGAGTGGATTCCGGCTATAGCATCCTGCTAAGTAGGATAAGTAGTCACATTTTCGCTCCCCAATCGATAGAAATGACAGGATGTAGTCTGTGAAATTATGAAGAGATCGGACAAGCAAAAACAACTGGGTCGGATGATACAACTGCTGAGTAGAAGACCCGGCAAAAGAGTTGACGAATTAGGTAGAATATTACAAGTCAGTAATAGATCGGTGTACCGATATTTAAAGGATCTGGAGCAGGAAGGGTTTTCTGTTGACATAGATCTGAGACACCGGTATTTTTTGTTTGAAGGTCAACATGGCATCCGGGAAGGGATTCGGTTTGAACCGGAGGAAATCGCTGTTATGCGTGACCTCTTAATGAATGTGCCTGGCTCAGATGGAATTATGGCGGGAATTCTATTGAAATTCAGCACCCATCAGAATCTGTCTTATACCCGGCGGGTTTCCCCTGCTTGTCTTAATCCTATTGTTCTCCTCAGACAGGCACTGATAGATCAAAAAAAAGTGATCCTGCGCCAATATCGTTCGGGAAATAGCAATGAAATTCGGGACAGATTGGTCAGTCCCCTCAGCCTCAGTGAGGCGGGTTCCATTTTGTTGGCTTTTGAGGAGTCAAGCCAGCAGCAAAAAAGTTTTAAGCTTTCACGGATTGACGAGGTGCAGATTCTGGAGGACATTTGTAGTTATCAGGACACCTATCAGGAGCCTGATGTATTTGGCTGGAGTGGCCCGGAAGCTTTGGAGGTCGAAATATGGCTCAGTCTTCGTGCATACAATCACCTGATAGAGGATTATTGGGGGGCAGACAGATATGTGGAACGGACCCATGTGAAACCGTATCCATATTGTTTTCGGGCTTCTGTACGTCATTTTGATGGGGTAGGCCGCTTTCTGCTAGGCCTGCCGGGGGAGGTAAAAATTGTGCAGCCGGTAGAACTGCGGGACTATCTGAGCGAAAAAATCAGGCTGGGCTGGGGGTAGGGGGATTCGGGCTGCCGGATTTTTTTTGACCGTTACTAAGCTGGTCTTTTGCCATTAGGCGCCATTAGTAACCCTGATTTTCCAGAGTTATTGATAGGATGGGATAAAATTATTCATCTTGTTGTTTGTGGGCAATATTTGATATTGCCGATCAGGCCGAAGGCCCGGGCCTAGCGGAAACATACGACATTTCTCCGGCGCGCGGGCTGGCAAATGTCGTATGTTTCTCCAGCAGGCGGGCTGCAAAATGCCCCCCTTATTATAGGAGTTTGCGCTGGAAAGCGCTCAACAGGAAAAAGGAGGGAGCATTGATGCTACCGATATGGTTTCCCGATGGGAAACAGGGCTGCGCCCTACCTCAGAGACTAGCCAGGATTAATGCTTGAAATGGTTAAGGTTAAGCTCGGTTGTTTTTCTTTTAACGTACTTAAATAAACTTTTTCGCAAAACGCTTCCTGTGACAGGAATTGTCACAGGAAGGAGGTATTTTGAAGATGACTAAACCAAAAATAGTGATGCTGGAAACGATTTATACAATTGGGAAGCAAGTCAGCGTGGGGAGAGATGCCTGGGCAGATGTGATTAATTAAAAAGCTATGCAAGACAGAGCAATTGCTGCAATCGGAAAATTGGAAATGAGCAAGCTGACTTATAGTCAGCCCTACCAATTTTTTGTCGAAAATATGTTTCCTGGCAAGGATTATAAAATACTGCTGGCGGTATTTGAAATCGTTACCGATCAAGGGGTTACTTCTGCTGCTTTCAAGCAGGTAGATATTGATCTGGTAGGGGAAAGTACCAGTCATCGTTACCTGTATCGAAAAGGGAGTGCTCGTGGGGGAGACATAACTGTCAGCACAAAAGCGGGGGATTTAGGTAAGAAACTGGATAACCTTCTCCGGGCACAAGTAAAAAATGCCCACCAGCTGACCAGGGAGTTGGGGTTAGAAAAAGAAGGGGCAATCCTTGGGGCCTTAATATCGCTGCTGGAGTCGGGTTTTGATGAGGTTAGAGGGGAATTGTTATCGGTTTTTGAGCCGATAGACAAGAAAGAGAAGCAGACAATGGGTTTTAGTTTGAAGTTAATTGTCAACGGTGAAGAGAAGTATCTGGAGGATTTACAGGTATTTCAATCGCAAATTCTCAATAATGGCGTGGAAGGGAAAAGGGTGAAGTATTCAGTCTCTTCTGCTACAGAAAATCAGGTTTGTTCGATTTGTCAGGAAACGAAACCTGAAATACTAGGCTTTGCATCCCCATTTAAATTTGCGACTGTGGACAAGCCTGGGATGGTAGCAGGTTTTTTTAATCAGCGAAACAATTGGAAAAATTATCCGATATGTACGGATTGCGCGCTTGAATTTGAGTTAGGTCAAAAATTTGTTACGAATCATCTAAAGCGATATTTCTATGGCGAAAGTTATTTTATGATTCCAAAGCCAGTGATCCAGGGCGATTTGCAGACCCTAAAGAAAGTCGTCCAATTGTTGGAAAACAACAATTATCAGACCTCTGTAAAGGATGGAGAACTCATTCAAAAACGCGAAGATATGATAATGTACAGGTTGGGCGAATGGGAAAATTCATTCTCTCTTACTTTACTTTTTTTCGATGAAAATCCCACAACCAAAGCAATGAGTATCAATTTGATGTTAGAAGAAATTCTTCCATCCCGATTTCGGAAACTATTCATTGACGTGCCTAAAGCGATCAATTCGCACGAGTGGTATAAGGAGGTAATGATTTTTAAGAAACAGAAATATGATCTGGTTTTTAGCTTTAGGCTAATCAAGGAATTTTTTGCAGACCAGTTTTATGAAATGATTCATAAAGTTTTTCGGGGTGAAAAGCTGTCGCAGGAAAATATGTGGAGTCATTTTACCCGAGTGATCCGTAGCAATCATTCAGAAGGAAAAAGTGCTTATTGGACAGTCCTGAAAGCACACCTCCTCATCAGATACTTTGCCCATATAGGGCTTATTGATATTCATTCTCAACCCGCTGAAAAAATTATGGATACACCTACTGAAGAATTCCCGAAAGGCAAGCAGGCCTATAAAAAGAAATTTGACCGGGCCCAATTGGAAACCTTTGTTCATGAAAATCCTGAGTTTTTTGATCAGGATTACAAGAAAGGAGTTTTTGCTGTTGGCATTCTGGTTCGACTATTACTGAATATCCAAAGCGCAAACTTGAACGGAAACACTCCTTTTGATAAGAAACTCAAAGACTTGAATCTGAATCATGAGGCGATAATGGGGATTTATGTAGCTGCACTCAATAAGCTGTCTCAGTTCAAATATGGTAACAGTAATTTCTTCATTCAGGTCTATGTAGAACTGCGTCAATACATTAGCGAATATTTCACCTTGGAAACTCATACGCTTTCCCGGGTTTCTAATAATGAATTGTCATTTTACTTCGTAGCAGGTTTGGAAATGGGAACGAAATTCAAACTTGACGTGGAAGGAATTGTTTCCCCTGAAAATCTTGATTAATCATAGCAAAAAATGGATAACATAATTAAACATCGCTCTGAAATTCTCTTTCTGTATGAAATCGAGAATGCCAATCCTAATGGAGACCCTTTGAATGAAAATCGTCCCAGGTTTGATTCGGAGGAATCTAAAGTATTGGTTTCAGATGTGCGCCTAAAGAGAAGTATTAGAGATTATTTCTTTGAGTATAAGGGTTACAATGGCAAAGATGGGAAAGACATCTTTGTACGCGAAACTACTTATGTTGACGGCGACAAGACCTATATCGCAGATGGGAAACGGCGAGCGAAAGACTTCCGCGAAGATCGGGAAAAGGTTCTCACAGACTGTATAGATGTACGTATGTTTGGTGGAGTGATTCCGCTGAAAAATGATTCGATTACCTTGACCGGACCTACCCAATTTCAAATGGGTAAGTCTTTGCACCAGGTAGAAATTCGTACAGAGCAGGGGACAGGAGCTTTTGCTTCCGGAGATAAGAAAACTAAATCTACGTTTCGTACCGAATACAAAGTTCCTTACGCGCTGATTGGATTTAATGGTATCATCAACGAGCAGGCAGCACAGTATTCTAAGATGACAGATGCTGATAAAGAGTTGTTATTAGAAGGAATTTGGGATGGGACCAAAAACCTGATCTCACGCTCTAAATTCGGTCAAGCTCCCTTATTAATGATGGTCATTGATTACAATGATCCTTTCTATATTGGGAGTCTGCGTCAGCGTATTAAACTCGTATCCGAAAAAAACGATCTCCAGATTCGGGGCACAGGTGATTTTAAAATAGATTTGAAAGATCTCATAACTGAACTAAAGATCAACAAAGACAAAATTGCAGGAATCAAGGTGAGGATCGACTCCCGACTAGAAACAGAACCTAAAATTACCACAGGAAAACTGGATATCGATGAAATCTAACCCCAGACGCTTACTGGTATTTGATATCCACGGCGATTATGGACACTTCCGAAAGTTCAATACGACGAGTTCTCCCCTTACTTATGCAATCCCTACGCGGATCGCAATAGCAGGTATGCTAGGTGCCATATTGGGAATTGAACGAGAGCTTTCTCCTGGGAAATTTCCAGAAGGGGTACAGCCTACTCAGGAAGTATTTGCTAACAATCACTGTGGAATCGGAATACAACTGCTCAATCCGATTATGAAAACGGTTATTGGGTTTAATCGGCTGATGACGAAGAAATCATTTTTCGAGATAAGCAGCCGGACCCAAGTACCTTATGAACTGCTAAAATACCCGAAATTCAGGATTTTTGTTCACTTGGAGAATCAGGCACTTTTTGTTGAATTGACAAATAGACTTAAAGAAAGCAGTCATCATTTCACCCCTTATCTGGGCCTGAGTCAGTTCACGGGTACCTTTGATTATGTTGATGTTGTGGACGCATACCCCAAATCTGGTACAGGTGATTATGTGGCTATAGACTCAGTGGTGAGCTTTAAATACCTCAAAGGAGAACAACCCGTGAAACTTAATAAAGAAGGACATTATATTACCGAGACAATGCCAGTTTCCATGACAGCTGATCGAATCGTGACTGAGTATGCCGAAGTTTTGATAGAGGCAAAGGGAGAAATATTGGAAGTAAAAACAGATACATGGCTCTCTGTAGGGGCAAATGGGAATATTCTTTTCTTATGACCGAACTCTATTCACATCCTAATGTGCCGCTTATCAGGCACCTGCAAGAGGTTGCTGTCTCATGCCAAAACATCCTGGCATCGAAGCAACTCTCTTTGGGGATATCCTCAGAATTAATTGAGGAAATAGGGTACCTCATGGGGGCAACACATGATATCGGTAAGGCTACTTCTTTCTTTCAACATTATCTCACTTCTGAAAACCATGAGGTTCTCGGACCTAAGCACCATGCGCTATTATCTGCTTTTTATTGCAAGATGATGGTCGATCAACTCTTCAACCGAAATGATAATGTCAGCGAAATCGACCGGATGCTATTGCCTTATCTCATATTTGTGGCAGTTAAGCGGCATCACGGAAACCTTCTAAATGTTGAAGACGAACTTGGCAAACTGGCAGAAAGATCAGGCGACCTTCTCCAGCAAATAAAAGTCATTGATGCCAATCAAATAGAACCGCTACTGGATAAGGTGTTGGCTCAGGTGAATCTGGGAAACCAGTGGTCGTCATTTTGTGAGTGGATTAAGGATCAGAAATTCCCCGATGACTATGGTTATTTTTATTTAGATTTTTTTGAATTAGGGCCATTTGTTGAGATGGCAGAGCAGGAAAAAAGTAGATACTTTTACTTGTTCCAACTATTTTACAGCACCTTGCTTCTTGCTGACAAGAGAGATGTGATCCTGGAGTCTCGCCCTCAGTTTAGGCCATTGGAAACTCATGCAGTCGAAAATTATCGAATCAAAAAAGGCTTTGACCAACCGAAAACCAGTCTTGCTACTTTACAAAATGAAGCCTATATCTCCTCGTTGGCACACCTGACGGAAATATTTTCTGTCGATCAACACCTGTATTCCCTTACCTTGCCCACAGGAATGGGGAAAACGATTACTTCCCTAAGTGTTGTCCTCCGCTTACAACAATTACTTAGTCTTCCTGACTCCCGCATCATAATAGCCATTCCGTTTACCTCGATCATTGATCAAAATTACCTGGTTTATAAGGAGGTATTTCAGGCAAGAACTTCTGATCAATTGCTGAAACATCACCACTTAAGTGAACCCAACTACAAGTTGCAAGAGGATGAACTCGACGCGGGACAAAGTCAGTTTTTGATTGAAACATGGGACTCACAGGTTGTGGTGACTACTTTTGTGCAATTGTTGGAAAGCTTATTTACCAACAATAAAACAAAGCTTCTCAAGTTGCCTCAGTTGGCAAATTCGGTGGTGATTCTTGATGAGGTGCAGAGTATTCCCTATTCCCTTTGGCCGCTGATTCGAACGGGGATTCGGCAGATTGCTGCAATGTACAACACCTATTTTGTTTTCCTCTCTGCCACCCAGCCCTTGATTTTTCAGCCTGGGGAAGAAATTATCGAGATTGTCCCAGGCTACAAAAAGTACTTTCAAAATAATCTCTTTAACCGAACCAAATTGATCAACCGGATCAAGGAGGAGGTTTCGTTAGATGAATTTGTGGATGAGGTCGTAACCTATGCAGTTTCTTATTCCCAAAAAGATATATTGATTGTGCTTAATACTAAGAAGATTACCCGTGAGTGTTTCTTAAAAATCAGGGAGCTAATCGATGAAGGGAGTGAATTATTATACCTTTCAACTTTGATTACTCCTTTTGAACGGAAAAAAATTATTCAACGGATTAAGGATCGTCCCCACTCAAAGCGATTTATTATTGTATCCACACAATTGATAGAAGCGGGAGTTGATATTTCTGTAGATGCTGTATTTCGGGCCTTGGCACCTATGGATTCTATTATTCAAGCTGCCGGAAGGGCTAACCGGTATAATGAGAAAACGGTTCCTGCCGATATATTCGTTTACGGGATAACGGAGCTAAAGCAGGTGAGTTCCCGGATTTATGGAGCAGAACTCCTGCAAATGACTCGAAATGTCTTGTCTGATGTGTCTGAACAAGAGGAATGTGGATACCTGACACTCATTGAAGCCTATTTCCAAGAAGTGAAAAAACAGGCGGATGTGGTTTCGAATACAACATTGACGAGTCTGCTGGATTTGAAATTCGAAGACGTTGGCGAATTTAATTTGATCGAAGAAATTCGCTCGAATTCTGTTTTTATTCAGTTGAATCCGAGAGCGAAGGAGGCTTGGGAAAAGTTTACGA
Source organism: uncultured Bacteroidia bacterium (assembly GCA_964352745.1). Classification (GTDB taxonomy): domain Bacteria; phylum Bacteroidota; class Bacteroidia; order J057; family J057; genus CAYGTH01. Next base: position 3,277 of record CAYGTH010000159.1, on the reverse strand, counting down.
TCATTCACGAAAATGAAGACCTCCTTTTTTATGAAAAGAAGTATCGGTTTGCCGAATTCAAATCAACCTTCTATGACTTTGTAATTAACGTGCCCATTCCGTTTGGAGAAGAATCGATTGACTTTGATCGGGCTCCTGCCTTAGGTTTTTATGTCTCAGAGCTGGAGCAGCCATCAGCCTATTATACCTATTCTGAAGACGATTTTTCCCGAAATATTGGCTATGAAAAATTGAGCCAAGTCTCCTTCTAACTCATTTCTAACCCCATGAACCACACCCTTATCACCTTCCCGGAAATACGCCTTCAAACCCGTGATGCACATAAGTTGCGGGGGTATTTCGGCACGCTCTTTCAGGAGCATTCAGAATTGCTGCACAACCACTATGCGGACGGCCGGTTTCGGTATGCCTACCCATTGGTGCAGTACAAAGTCCTCGATGGTGTGCCTACGCTCGTGGGGCTGGGCGAGGGGAGCGAATTGCTTACGCAGTTATTTCTGAGAATCGGAAAGATTGAAATTGAGGGCCACGAATATCCGGTATTGCACAAGCATATTCGAAATGAAGTGGTGATGCCGGGGATCGATGGCAACTTGTGTAGCTATCGCTTTGAGACTTTGTGGATGGCCCTCAATCAAAAGAATTATTCGCTGTACCGGGAGGCAGATGAAAGCGGTCAGCAACAATTGCTTACCCGGATTTTGACCAACCAACTCATTGCCTTTTTGCGCGCAGTAGATGCGCCAAGGGAGGAAAAACTACTGGTAAAACCGGATGTACAGCCCCGTACCACCCAGTTCAAAAACCAGCAGATGGTCGCCTTTGCCGGCACATTTGTAGCGAATGTACAGCTACCCGAAGCAATCGGAATTGGCAAATCAGTGAGCCGGGGATTTGGCACTGTGCTACTCATATGATAACCCTATATTGATTTGTCAGCAAAGGATGAATGATTTCTAATTCTGCTATATGCAACTCTTTATTCAAACTCCAGGCACATACGTGCATATCAAGGACCAGTTATTTGAAATCCGTATCCGGAAAGAAGGAAAGGTGGAAAAGCATGCTTTTGCAGCACAAAAGGTGTCTTCCATCCTGATGCATACGGGCGTAGCACTCAGTACCGATGCGATTGCTCTGGCACTCCGGCACAATATCGACCTGGTATTTTTGGAGCATTCCGGACAGCCTTTCGGGCGGGTCTGGCACACCAAGCTCGGCAGCACAACCCGCATTCGAAAGCGACAATTGGAAGCCAGTCTGGGGGCAGAAGGTTTGGTTTGGGTAAAAAGCTGGATTGTCCAAAAACTCCAGGGTCAACTGGATTTTTTGAAAGACCTCAAAAAACACAGAAAGGCAATGGGCGAATACCTCGATGACGCCGTGGAACGAATCTCCGCCCTTCAGGCACGCATAGATGCGGTAGAGGCCCAGCAAACGGATGCAGTTGCGGATAGCCTCAGAGGGTGGGAAGGCACAGCCGGACGGTTATATTTTCAGGCCCTGAGTACCTGTATCCCGCCTGCATGGAAATTCGCAGGCAGGAGTAGCCGCCCCGCTCAGGATCCTTTTAATGCTTTCCTCAACTATGCATATGGAATCTTATATGCGCAGACAGAAAAGGCGCTGATGATTGCCGGGATAGATCCATATGTAGGATTTTTGCATCGCGATGATTATAACCAGAAAAGTCTGGTGTTCGATTTTATTGAGCCATATCGTAATTGGGCAGACCGCGTAGTATTTCGCTTGTTTTCCGGAAAAAAAGTTTCGCAAAACGATGTCGATGTAATCCCCAAAGGCTTTCGACTGAATGCAACCGGAAAACCCTTACTGGTCGAGGCATATAATCAATTTACACTGGAACAAAAGATTCGCTATCGTGGGCGTAATCTCTCTCGTATGCATGCTATGCAGCTCGATGCACATCGATTTGCCAACTCGCTGATCGAGCGAGACCCAGCAGATCGATTGCCAGAAATGGTCACACTCTAATTATTCATTTGTTAACGAATGCTGATATGATTGCCTGGGTACTATATGATATCAGGAAAGACAAGGTCCGCGCTGCGATAGCAAAGTCCTGCAAGTTGGCGGGACTATACCGGGTCCAGTATTCTGTTTTTCTGGGGACCCTGACGGCTAACGAAAGGGATGAACTGGAACTGAGAATCCTGGATTGTATGGACGAAAAAACGGATTCAGTTTATATTTTTCCGATGAGTAAAGCAGAACTCAAGGAGACTGCCCTGCTCGGACTGGCATTTGATAAAGAGTTGATTACGGATCAGATACGGGCACTCTTTTTTTAGATGGATAGCCTGCCTGCCTAAGACTTTCCAGCAATATGCATGAGGTTTGATATTCAAATAATGAGATAGATATGACACTGACACCCTCCCATATTATCGAATATTTATTCTGCCCAAGGTACACCTACTTTGAGTATGTATTACACATCCCCCAAAACGAAGAAAAATATTATAAGGTGCTCAAAGGCAGGGAGTTACATGAGAGAAAAGAGATGCAGGCAGCCGACTATTTGCGGAGCCGGATCGGAGTAGTAAAAAAAGAAATGTCCTGCTATCTGACCGATAAGGGGTTGCGTGGAGAGGTGGACGAGGTCTTATGGCTACGGGATGGGACAATGGCACCCTTGGATTATAAATTTGCAAAATATCAGGACCGGGTTTATGAAACCTACCAAACTCAACTGGTATGTTATGCTTTGTTGATTGAAGCGAATTATGGCCTGCCTGTAAACCGGGGGTATTTGGTCTATACAAGATCACGCAATAAATTGGTGGAAATTGAAATTGATCCCCTCCAAAAAGAAGCCGTGAAGAAAAAGCAGCAGGAAATTTTGGAGATAATTGAACATAATAAGTTTCCGAAAGCTACCCGGTTTAAGAAAAGATGTGTAAATTGTACTTACCGAAATATTTGTATCAAATGATTCCGGTTGGCAATTTTTTAAGCGAGAGCTATTTTGAGGCGATAAGCACCTGATTATCAATTAATTATGTATGCGGAATCTCATATTCAAGAAGCTGTTTTTTGTTCTTTGACATGTGAATTATTACAAAAAGACTCACCCGTAAACAGCCGAAAAACCGCTGATTATCAGGGGCTTATGTTAAAATACGGCTTCGGCCGCTACTTCCATTACAACAAGGATTGAAACAGGAAGTGGAGCAAGGGATATATGAAGCCATCGCCCTTCTTCGGCCGCTACTTCCATTACAACAAGGATTGAAACCATCCCCTTGGATAGACT
>CAYGTH010000158.1:0-14067 GCA_964352745.1 uncultured Bacteroidia bacterium | reverse complement strand
GTGATACCCTGACGCGCCCTACGCCAGCCATGCTGGAAGCCATGTTTGCGGCAGAAGTAGGCGATGATGTATATGGGGAAGACCCCAGTGTAAATGCATTACAACAACAGGCGGCGGATTTATTTGGAATGGAAGCTGCTTTGTTTTGCCCTTCTGGCACTATGGCGAACCAGATTGCCATCCGAATTTCCACTCAGCCACAAGATCAGGTAATTTGCGATCACAAGGCACATATTTATTTGTATGAAGGCGGGGGAATTGCGGCTAATTCTCTGGTTTCCACCCGACTCATCAGAGGAGATCGAGGAAGAATATCACCTCAGCAGATTCTGGAGAACATCAATCCGGAGGATCCGCATTTCCCGATAACCACCCTCGTAGCACTGGAAAATACCAGCAACAAAGGCGGCGGAAGCTACTATACCCTTCCAGATATAGAAGCGATCAGCAGCCTGTGTCGGGCACATTCCCTTAGTCTCCACCTCGATGGAGCCCGGGTTTTTAATGCCCTCGTTGCGACAGGAGAATCAGCCAGCGATTATGGCAAACACTTTGATACGATATCTTTTTGCTTGTCAAAAGGCCTGGGTACGCCTGTTGGCTCCATGCTACTCGGCAGAAAAGCTGCTATTCAAAAAGCCTTGCGCGTACGAAAAATGATGGGCGGCGGCATGCGGCAAGCTGGCTATCTGGCGGCGGCAGGCCTCTTTGCGCTAAACCATCACATCGACCGGCTGGCAGAAGACCATCGACGTGCGCAGGCGCTTGGCGAGGTACTGGCCGAACTTCCGTATATTGAAGAAATTATGCCTATCGATACCAACATTGTCGCCTTCAAACCCGATACTTCCTGGGCCAGCGAGGTGGACATGCGAAATGCATTAGTAGAACAGGGCGTATTAAGCTCCGTATTTGGCGGAGGATATTTGCGCTTTGTTACCCATCTCGATATCGACGATCAACAACTGGACCACACCCTTCAAACCTTACGACAACTCCGCGGTTAATCCCCTATGGACTCCCCAAAACATATTGCCATCCTTGGATCTACCGGTTCGATTGGCACCCAGGCATTAGACGTCATCAGTCGCTTCCCCAACCATTTTCGGGTAACCGTACTCACTGCCAATGCAAATGCAGATCTACTGATTGAACAGGCACGATTGTACCAACCCAGGCAGGTTGTCATTGCTCGTGAAGATTTATATCCCAAAGTTCGCGACGCCCTTAGCAGCTTACCGATCGAAGTATTTGCTGGGGTAGAATCCCTTACAGAAGTGGTTACCCTGCCCGAAACGGACATTGTCCTGACTGCACTTGTCGGATTTGTGGGACTCAGACCTACGCTGGAAGCGATTCGACATGGAAAAACCATCGCATTAGCCAATAAAGAAACCCTGGTCGTGGCAGGGGAAATTATTACGCAGGAAGCCATCAAGCATGGGGTCGATATTATTCCTGTGGACAGCGAACATTCCGCTTTGTTCCAATGCCTCGTCGGAGAAGCGGCGAATCCAGTAGAGAAGATTTACCTGACTGCTTCAGGAGGACCTTTTCGGGGCTACTCCTTTGATCAATTGGAACAAGTAACCATCGCACAGGCCCTCAAGCATCCCAATTGGGATATGGGTGCCAAAATTACGATTGACTCTGCCAGCATGATGAATAAAGGACTGGAGGTCATCGAGGCCCGGTGGTTGTTCGATTTGCAGGATGACCAAATCGATGTGATCGTACATCCACAGTCCATTATTCATTCTATTACCCAGCATGAAGATGGGAGCATGAAGGCACAAATGGGGCTGCCTGATATGCGACTCCCCATTCAGTACGCCCTTGCATTTCCGCGAAGGCTGAAGAATGATTTTCCCCGATTCAATTTTCTGGATTATCCTGAACTAACCTTCGAGCGGGTAGATACACGGGTTTTCAAAAATTTGGCACTCGCCTATCAGGCCATGCACAAAAGTGGAAATGCTCCTTGTGTGTTAAATGCCGCCAATGAGATTTCCAATCAACTCTTTCGGGAAGAGAAAATATCTTTCATTTCCATTGCAGATCTTAATGAGGGAGCCCTCGAATCCGTCCCATTCGTAAGAGAGCCTTCTCTCGAACACTTGTTTGAAGCAGATGCAGCTGCGAGAGAGTGGGTCATTCGCCATTTTTAGGGGGAATTCTGCTTTCTTTTCCCTTGAATCCCAATCCTGTTTTTATTCGTAAGTCCTGCGTGTTATTTTTGCGGGAATAAACTGATTAGGCAAACTATTATTTTGAATGAGCAACTCAAGCAATAATTCTTTTCTTCGCTTAGGCATCATAGCCGGGGTGGTCTTGCTGGCAATTGGAATTGGTGTGGTAACGGAGAATGAACTCATCCTTCAAATCCTCAAGGCTATTGGCCTGGTGTTAATGGGAATCACTATCCTGGTTACCATTCACGAACTGGGGCACTTCCTGTCGGCAAAGGCATTTGGTATGCGGGTTGAGGCCTTTTCAATTGGATTTCCGCCCAAAATATTCTCCTTCACAAAGGGAGAAACAGAATATCAAATCGGATCCCTGCCCTTGGGAGGCTATGTCAAAATATCCGGAATCATCGATGAATCTTTTGATACCGAGCACCTCAGCGATGAGCCCCAACCTTATGAATTTCGGGCAAAACCGGTTTGGCAGCGACTCATTGTGATGACAGGTGGCGTCATTATGAATATCCTGCTTGGGATATTCATTTTCTCCATGATTAAATATACGTATGGTGAGGTCAAAACCCCCATGAGCGAAGCCAAATACGGCGTTGATGTATATGAATCTTCGCTGGGATACCTCATCGGATTTCGCCCCGGAGACAAGGTCATTTCCTTCAAAGGAGAAAAATTTGAATATTTTGAGGATCTGCGCAATCCGAATAATCTGGTTACCTCTGACGCTCAGTATGAGATTTTCCGGGAAGGCGTGGGAGATACGATCATCCGGGTACCCGCTGGAATTCAGGACCAGTTCTCCAATGACTCTCTCCTGATAGAATTATTCTCGCCAGACATGCCCGCCAAGATCATGGTGGATACAGCAAAGACTTCTCCTGCATTTGCCGCGGGCCTCCGTAACGGAGATTTGATAACAGCGATAGACAGTTTCCCCATTGCACTATTCAGCCAAATCAGAAAACATACGGAAGGAAGAGCGAATCAGACGATACAGGTTACTTTCGAGCGCGATGGCGTCTATGACACAACTGCCGTAACGTTGAATGGCCAGGCCAAGCTTATGATTGGAAAAGACTATGAAGGGATTTTTAAATTTGACACCCTCAGCTTTGACTTTTTCGGTTCATTTTCTCCTGGTACCCGCGATGCCTTTGGCTTCCTCAAAACAAATGTCAATGGCTTTAAGCAAGTTGCTACAGGCAATGCTTCAGCCAGTAAGTCCTTTATGGGGCCGATTCAAATTGCGAAACGTTACCTGGAGATATTTGAACGTGGTGGATTTCGGGGATTTCTCTTCCTGACTGGCGCATTGAGCATGATATTGGCCTTTGTGAATATTTTACCCATTCCAGCTTTGGATGGTGGCCATGTGATGTTTTTGCTCTATGAAATGATCACCCGCCGGGAGCCATCCACCAAGATTAGGATTATTGCCCAGCAAGTAGGGATGGTATTCATCCTGGGCCTGATGCTCCTGATCATCTTCAACGATGTCTTACAACTTTTCTAACCGATAAAACCAAAACCGGAAGTATCTGCATCGGATGTATTGCCGGTAAATGGTTACATGCAAATCGCATGGCAACAAACAATGGCCGGGAATATTATCAGTTTGTTTTACAAAATGTGCTAAAAGGGCTTGCCTGGCTGGCAGGAATTGTCATACTCTACCTCCTGGCGCGCAAGCACATCCCGGATGAGTGGCTGATCTGGCTGGAACCTTTGACGACCAGCCCTCCTTTGATGTGTGGAGTATTCTTTGCCTCCGAAACCCTTTTCGGCCTCATTCCCCTTGAATTATTTATTTTTTGGGCAAAAGACCAATCCCTCACTGCCGCTGGATTTTCGGGATATGTATTTCTGTTTGCCTGCCTTTCATATCTCGGGGGGCTCTGTGCTTATTTTGCTGGGGTATGGGCACATCGGATTTCCTGGCTCAAGCGATTGAGTCAATTGGAATCGTTTCAGACCTATGCAGGGCTCTATCGAAAATGGGGCGTTGTCATTATTATTCTCGCTGCATTAACCCCGCTCCCCTACGCTACCATCAGTTTTCTGAGTGCTACTTTTCGCTTTCCGCTATCCCGATACCTCCTGTATGCAAGTACGCGGTTTCTTCGTTTTTTACTGGTAGGCTGGGGCACCTGGTATTCGACAGATGTATGGGAAATGATTTGGGGGAATTCGGAAACAATCAGCCAGTATATCCCACAGTTACTGGAATGGATGTCTTATGTGCAGGGATAATCCCATTTTTATGGTTGGCAGTTTTTTATAAATTCGGCGGAATGAAAAGATCAATCCAGTGATCGATTGAACGAACGATAATTATATGAACAGATTTTTGCGTGCTTGTTGTTGTGTATTGATTGGGGTATTGACATGGGGGCAAGGAACTGCTCAGGAAACCCGTGAAGTAGTCGTCAGTGATGATGAGGTTCGCAGCAGCTTGCTACCTCCCAGGACTCCGCGAAGCTATCGTGGAAATTCGCCCGATACACTAGCTTTTTCTGCGAATCAGCCTTTTTTCGATGATTTTTCGTACGGAGGACAATTGCCAGATAGTGCCCTTTGGTTTTTGGGGAATTCTACCTTTTATCCACTGCGCACCACCAACATGGCGGTGGAGCCTCCTACGCAAGGCACGCTTACGTTTGATGGAGTAGATGCATTGGGGCAATCCTACGAGGTATTTACCCTGGTTTCCGGACCAGCTGACATCATCGCCTCCCATTACATTGACCTCAATGGCTTTTCTACCGCCAGCAATATCAAATTGAGTTTTTTCCTCCAGCCACAAGGGCTGGGTAACAAACCCGAAAGCGCAGATTCATTTTTTGTATCCTTTGTAACAAATGCGCCAGACACAGTAAGGGTATATGCTACGGGCGGGCAATCTCTAACTGAATTCAAACAAGTTGTCATTCCGCTGGATGATCCGGCCTATTTCCATACTCAGTTCCAGCTTATTTTCGAGAACTATGGCTCCCTCAACGGCTATCTCGATCACTGGCACCTTGACTATGTATACCTGGGCGCAAATCGAAATAACTCGGATACGACCTACAACGATATCGCACCGACAGGAATAGTAGATTCACCACTGGAGCCTTATACCGCTGTTCCATTTGAACACTTTAACGGACAAGCGCTGATGCAGGGTTTTCTGGTAGGGGTCAGTAACCTCAGTGGCAATAATCGCAATACGTCCCTTTCTGCGGCAATCACCGACCCGGTTGGGAATGCCAATTTCAGTGGGACTACCCAGCAACAGAGTTCGGCAAATATGGCTCCCAGAAGTAGCGTACTGGTTCCATTTAATGCTTTTTCGGATCAGACTTTTACCTATGACGGCGCAGTTGAATTGACTGCCAGCCTGCCAACCACCAATGATGATCGGCCCAGCAACAATGTATTACGAAAGCGCTATCCAGTTGATTCTGTATTTGCTTATGATGATGGCGAGGCGGATGCTGCATATGGACTGAGCAAGGCGAAGGGATTTGGAGCCCGGTTTGACATTGATAAGCCCGACTCCATCAGTGCAGTATGGATCAGCTTTGTGCCCTTATTGAATTTCAATCCCTCTTCCGGGATCTCGACCTACATGGAGAATAAAGGATTTCGGCTTATTGTCTGGTTTGACGAGCATCCCGACTCTGTATTATTTCAACAGGTAGGGGGTACCAATATTAAATATGGGGATCAACTCGATCATTTTGAACGATACGTCTTTAGTCGGCCCGTCGTAGTCGGTCAGCGATTTTGGGTCGGCATCCAGCAATTGGATGCGCTGCCGGTAGGGGTTGGGCTGGATTTGAGTCGAGATAATGGACAGTATATGTATTGGGACTCGTTGGGCTTCTGGACGCAAAGTAATATCGGGGGCAGTCTGATGATTCGGCCCGAATTTATAGGAGATCCCAATCGGGATATTTTACCTACCGCACTTGAATCAGATTTACCAACCCAAGCGGTTGTTACAACATTTCCCAATCCCGTTTCGGGCGACCAACTTACGGCTTCTCTTCCTGAATGGCTGGCTTATTACCAGGCGATATGGGTGGATTTGCAGGGGAGGACGTATGTGGATGAAAAGCATGTTCAGCCGGGACGACAACTTGAATTGCGCATTCCCCGGGTACTCCCGGATGGGTTTTATGTTATTCGACACGAGCTGACTTTCCTGAATGGAAAACGAGAACAAGTTCCTGAGAAAATCCTGATTCAACGTGGGAACTAATCAAGCAACATGAACGATAAATTAGATGTCCTGGCTTTTGCGGTCCACCCGGATGATGCAGAACTGGGTTGCGCTGGAACACTTCTAAAACTTGTCAGCGAAGGCAAACGAATCGGCATCGTCGATCTCACAAGAGGAGAACTCGGCTCTCGCGGCACTCCTGAATTACGCATGGAAGAAGCAACGGCGGCAGCTCGCGTACTGGGCCTTCATGCCCGGGAAAACCTGGGATACCGGGATGGATTCTTTCGCAATGATGAGGAACATCAGATGGGAATCATTCGAATGATTCGGAAGTACCAGCCAGAAGTGGTGCTTGCAGGGGCTCCCTTTGATCGCCACCCGGACCATGGCCGTTCATCAGAACTGGTCAGGGATGCGGCGTTTTACAGTGGGCTGGCCCAGGTCAAGACCGAAACTGAAGAAGGCCCCCAAACTGCCTGGAGACCGAAACGATTGTTTTACTACATCCAGGATCATTACCTGACACCCAATTTTGTAATTGATATTTCTGCACATTGGGAAACGAAGCTGCAAGCCATTCGTGCGTTTGGTTCCCAATTCTACAATCCCGAATACGACGGCCCCAAGACCTATATTTCCAATCAGGATTTCTGGCACTGGCTGGAAGGCCGGGCCCGGGATATGGGGCATATAACAGGGGCAACTTTTGGGGAAGGCTTTATTTCCGATCGCCCATTGGCAGTGGCGAGTCCTTTGGATTTGATATAAACAAAGGAGCCAGGCCGCTTCAACCACGACCTGGCATATATAGATGTTCGCTTACTCGTTGACCAGAAGGAAAAATTCTGACTATTTAACGAGTTCGCGAATTGCAATAGAGTCCCCTACTTTGATTTCGCATGTATATTTTCCGTAAGGCAACTCACTCAGATCAATGTCAATAGAATGAACTCCCGCACTCGTACGAGCGGCATAAATCTTCCCAACTTCTATCTCGTCTGAATCTCTGAGGATAATATCGACTTCTGCTGTGGCATGCAGATGGAGATTAATATTTGCCCCAAAAATCATTGCATTAGGATAGATGTGCATGACATGATACCCAATATCAAACATCTCAACCGCTATCACCTCACTGTGGGCGATTTGAGATTGGGTATCAGCCTGCTTGAGGCGGTAATAGTTCGTGCCTCGTTCAGGATACCGATCTTCATAATGATAAGAAGACATCGGCCCAGCATTTTGAGGTGCAAGCACCATACCCAGGTCTGACCAGTTCTTTTTATTCTCACTACGCTGCACCAGGAAGTAATTCAAAGGCTTAGTAGGTACACTGATCCAGTCTACTGCTACCGTACCATCAGTTGCAGCAGCAGAGAATTGCATCAAGCCCACTTCTGGTGTTTTCAGGTTATCAAAGGCTTCTAAGAGTTCTTGCTCCTTAGCTGCAAGTATATATCCATCGGAAGCAGGTTTCCCAACGGGTTCGGCGGGGTTCTCAGCAGTCGCCTCATCTACGATGACAATATCTCCTGACAATTCCCAAATCTCATTTTCCCAGGTGCTGATATTTACGCCGACGTGAATATCACCTCCTGCAAGCATCTGAGAAATCATCAGATTATTAGATTGTCCATAGAAACTATTCAGAGTCAGGATTAGAACAAGCAAAGACAGAATTTTCTTCATGACAATAAGTGTAAGTCTAAATTATATGCAAATATAAAATATCTAATTGCTGATATTTATAGCCATCGAACAACTTTCTTACTTGCGTAAGGTTTTCCATCAATCCCCAGCAGAAAAATATTAGTACCTTAGCTAAAAGTCTTTGGGAATTGGAAACACTTGCACAACAAATTGCTGGATTTATAGATTCAGAAGCACTTTTTAGTTCTTCTGACAAAATTTTAGTTGCAATCAGCGGGGGACCTGATTCTGTTTTCCTTGCCCATATCCTTCATCAGGCTGGTTATTCCATTGGCCTTGCCCATGTCAACTATCAAACGCGCGGCGTACATTCCGAAGCGGAAGAAGAACTGGTCAGGGCAATTGCCAACACCCTAAAGGTTCCCATCTTTGTTCATCGGTGTGAATTAAAAAAACAGATTCGAGAGGAAGGGGGCTCTTTCCAGGTAGTGGCACGGGAGATTCGATATTCTTTTTTTGAGGAGGTAATGGATACCCACTCCTTCAGTCATTGCGCCACTGCCCATCATCGGGATGACCGAACAGAAAATATGATCATGTCCCTGATTCGGGGGAATAGCACTCGCCTAATAAGCGACATTCCCCTCAAGCGGGATCGTTATGTAAGACCCTTGGCTCAGATCGGGAAAGCGGAAATGGTCGAGGCACTTGATTCAGCAAAAATTGCCTACAGCATAGATAGTTCAAATCTGGAAAGCCACTATACCCGCAACCGGATCCGCAATTTGGTGATGCCGCTGTTTGCGGAAATCAATCCCTCTATTCAGGATCAACTGATATCCCGAATGTCCTGGTACGATATGCAATTCAGCTTTATCCATCAGGTATTGGCAAAGGCCTATGAGGAAGGGCATACAGCCAGCCCCATCGGCTATGAATTATCATGGGAGTTATTCACCGCCGAGCACGGCTATGATTTCCTGCCTCTATTTATTGCCTTTGCGATGGACCAATGGGGCGTGCATGGATATGCGCTCTGGGCTGCAGTCGGACTCGCCTCAAGTGAGAATGGAAAATATATCGCAACAGATCTTGGGAAAATCACCCGAACCAGAAACGGAATTCAACTCCTGTTCCCAAGCCCCGAATCAGAGGGACCAATAAAGGTCGCTGCATTTACCGGTGAGCAAATTATCCGCTGGAATGGGTGGAAGATTCACCTCCAACATATGGAGGAAAAAGACATCCAACTGGGTATCCCGAATCAATTCTATTTAGATCTTGAAAAAATAACCTGGCCTATCACCATTCGTCATTGGGAGATCGGAGATAAAATGATTCCATTTGGCATGAGGGGCCAGAAAAAACTGAGTGACATTTTCATTGACCAAAAACGCGAGACGACAGACAAAGAGAATGCTGTCATTATCGAAGATCAGCAGGGCATCATCGCGCTTTCGGATTTCAGAATTGCAGCCTGGACAGGGCTCAGTTCGAATACGCGGCATGTCTTGCGAATACAGCTGGCAAATCGCCCTTTAGCTTAATTTAGCTACAAGCTTCACTTACCCGCTATCGAACCCCTTCGAATAGTTGGAAAATTCAATTCCCAATCAAAGTTCAAACATTCTTCTAACATTCCAGTTCCTAATTTCCTGATTATTGCTATATTAGGTCTAAGGGATGACAAAAGGGGAATTAGGCATAGTTGAGTTAAGCTATTTTTTCAGAAGTGCATGTGTACGATTTGAAGTCCGCATTCACCTGCGAATAGCTGTTGTGCTCTCAGTTTTACTGCTGAGCATACACTTTTTATACCCTCAAGGCACCACCGAATCCCCCCTTCCCACATTCGTCCTTACTCAAAGAACTCCCATTTCCCAACCAATTGAATTTTCAGACACCACTCACCAGGCAGAGACTGGCGCAGTTCTTATAACATTTCAAATCCGAAGTGAATTACCAGACACCAGTAGCTGGATTCTGGCACCTGGGAGCTGGGATCGGGCTATTATCAAGATTAAGAGAGAAGACCAAACCGAAACAGAATATCTAAGCGGTCATTATGTTCCCCGAAGCCAAAAACCGGCTCCCTATTGGATCACCTATCCAGAAGCGCTTTATGTACGAAATGGAACTGTCAACCAAGTTCCCTTATTTATCAATTCCGGTGAAACGCTGGACATTGAAATTATGGCCTGGCAACCTTCTCACTTTCCCGTTTACTCCGAAATTCAAATACTCCCTCCATTTCATTCTACATTCAGAGAGGATCTACCCCTGCTATTCCTTCAATTGGTATTTTTAGGGATAATTCTTGCGCTGGTCTTATACCACGGCATGCAATACTTCATCGTAAGGGATTCTTCTTACTTGTTTTATGGCTTATACATGCTGAGCATTGCTTTCCACATGCTCGAATACAGTGGAATTGTTTCTGAAGTTTTCATTCCAGAGTCCCCCTCCCTTAAACCTTATATCAAAACCCTGATCGATCTTTGTTTGATTGTTTCCTACCTGCAATTGTTTCGTGTTTTCATTGATACCAAAAAGAAATTACCGGACTGGGATCGCAAAATCGTGTGGTTGCTAAGGGCATTTTATGGGATTTTACCACTGGCATGGCTCTGGTTGGCACTCGGGGGGAATTCTTTTTACTTATTTCTCACGATGCCGGGACTCAGTATCTTCCCAATCATAATCATCCTGGTCATGACACGCCTGATTTTGCGGATTGGCGGAAAGCCCGGACGTTATTTTATGGCGGGAACAGCCTGGATAATCGTGGGGACTTTGCTCAATCTCATCCTTACAGCAAGCGGCCTTATAAATAGAGAGCATTTAGGGGAATTTAGCCGAATTCACTTTCTGCAAGTAGGGGCCATTATGGAGCTTATGCTTTTTGCTGTCGGAATTGCACATAAAATTCGCCTAAATGAGCTGGCCAAACAAAAAGCGACTGAAGTCAATCAACTGCAGGCCCGGTTTATTGCCAACCTCTCCCATGAATTCCGATCTCCTCTTACCATGATTATGGGACCAGCGGAGGATCTGCTCTCCCAACAATTACCCGATCAGGTTAGGAGTGCCGTTCGACTGATTCAGCATAATGCCCATCGGCTATTAGGCCAGGTCAATGAATTACTCAATCTGGTAAAACTGGAATCGGGAGGCGTATTGCTTCAGGCAGAGGCAGTAGATATGGTTCAACTTTTAGTTGTCCAGACCGCCTCCTTTGAATCCATGGCCCGAGCCAAGGATATTCAACTCTTCTTTGATTCGGAATTAAAATCCGCTACCGCATGGATTGATCCGGAAAAATTTGAGAAAATCATTGATAACCTGATCAGTAACGCGATCAAATTCACCCCAACCTCGGGGAAGGTGGTGATCTCCATGACGGAGAAAGGGGAACAGATTCAAATTACCGTCTCTGATTCGGGCCCAGGTATTTCGGCAGCAGACTTACCTTTCATTTTCGATCGATTTTACCAGGTAGAATCTCTTCAGGAAGGCAAACCTGCCGGCACGGGTATCGGGCTTGCCTTTAGCAAGGAACTCGTTGCCCTGCACCATGCACAAATTCAGGTCAAAAGTGAAGAGGGAAAGGAAACTCAATTTGTCATTTTACTCAAAAAGGGGAATACCCATTTAAGTCCACAGGAAATTCGCAGCATTCCCGCCGCCGAAAAAGAAGATTTAGCCCTTATTTCCACGCAGACTCCTCAGCCCTCTTCTTCTTTCGATAAATTCGCCGAAACTCCTGAACCCATGGAAGACAAAAGTCTTCCGCTCGTCCTGGTAGTAGAAGACAACCCAGATCTTCGGGCCTATATCCGCAACACATTGCGCAAACACTTTCGTGTAGTGGTTGCTAATGATGGCGTGGCGGGCTGGGAAAAAGCCAAAAAGCTTCATCCCGATCTGATTGTCAGTGATATCATGATGCCCAAAATGGATGGGAATGAACTATGTGCCCAACTGAAATCAGATCCAGGCACCAATTACATTCCCGTCATTCTCCTTACCGCCCGCGCAGAGATGGAATCACGACTCAAAGGATTGGCCACAGGAGCTGATGACTATATAATCAAGCCCTTCTATGCGCGGGAACTCCAGCTCAGAAGCATAAACCTCATCGAACAAAGAAAACGCCTGCGCATTGCCTACAGCAATTGGGTAATGCTTCCGGATGCTCCATTACCAGAGAGCCCCAAACAGGAGCACGCTTTTGTCATTCAGGTAAAAGGAATTCTTGAAAAACAGCATGGAGACCCCAGTTTCTCAGTGGAACAATTTGCTAATGAAATGGCTATGAGCAGAAAGAACCTTTTGCGAAAAACCAAAACCTTGATGAATACCAGCCCCAGTGACCTGATTCGCAATTTCAGACTGGAACAAGCTGCCCGCCTACTCCAGCACCATGAAGGGGCTATTGCTGATGTAGCCTATCAGGCAGGCTTCAATAATCTGTCCTATTTCTCAAAAGTATTTCGAGAAACATATGGACAGCCTCCTTCTCATTTTGCAGAAAACTTTAAGAAGAAATAGGCTATACAACGCTAGCGGTCCAGAAATATTCATCGAAAGCGCCTCAAAAAAGAGCTTTGTCCCCAGAATAGCAGGATATGTCCCGAGAGTGTTATAAGTATCAAATCGTTCTATTTATATTTGATATGTGCTTAATACTGCCAGCGACGGAAATGATCGCAAACACTCAATAGTATAAACACACACGCCAACAGTCTAAATCTCAAAAACGCCCTGAGTCTCCGACAATTTGTCTGGAGACTTTTTTTTATGGGCATCAGATCATCACTTTCGAGCCTTCCCCAAACTTACTCTCAGCAATTCTGTATATTGCCAGTAGAATCATTGGCCTCATTTTTTATGCGTAATTCTTTTTTCTATATGATCTCGATTCGCACTATAGGCGCTGTTGCCTGTTGCATTTTTTCCCTGTTGGCCTGTCAAGAATCTCCTTCATCAAGTCAGCAAAAAACAGGGAAAGTTACTGCCGACTCCCTTCTGGTCGATATTGAAGATCCGCTTGTATTACTTCCCTCTCTCACCGATCAAATCGAAAAAAACCCCCGCAACTACGCCCTGTATGAAGAGCGCTCTCAGGTGTATTATGAATTGGACAAACTTCCCGAAGCGATATCAGATATAGACAAAGCCATCGAACTTTATGATCAACGGAGTGAGTTGCATTATCTCCGTGGGTTTTATGCATTTGTCCAAAATGATACCGCACTCGCACTTACCGAACACCGAAAATCGATTGAATTAGGCTCGGACAATCCTGAGAATTTTTATCAAATCGGGCAAATATTTTTCCTTCAGAAGCGATATGATGCAGCTTTAATGCACTATCAGCTTGCAGCTCAGCAAGATACCCTTCAACCTATTTACGTATTCGCCCAGGGGCTTCTTCATCAAACCCGAAAGCAGTACGGCAAAGCCATCACGGCATACGAGCAGTCGATTGGATTGGATTCTGCATTCGACAAATCTCTCATCGCCCTCCACAATCTCCAACTGGATGTGTATAAAGATCCGGAATCTGCAGTTCCATATTTGGATCAACTCATTGCCTTCAATCCGGGCCATGCCCTCGCAAGGCTCTATAAGGGAAACTATCACTTCAATCGCGCATTGAAAGTATCGGATGAGTCCCAGGTAGAATTGTTTCGGGAAGAGATCAATGCTGCTGTGCTCGAATACAGCATCGCAGTCCAAAGAGATACCCGCCTCACTCAGGCCTGGTACAACCGGGGCTATTGCTATTTTTTGGCAGATGACAAATACGATCAGGCCATTGCAGATTTTGAGCAGGCCCTGACGCTTCGACCTGACTATCCGGAAGCCAATTATATGCTGGGAAGCATTTATGAACGCTTTGAAGACAAAGCAGCAGCCCTGCGGTATTATCAGGCGGCACTTGAGGCTAATCCCGAATTTACAGCCGCAGCTACAGCAGTGAGGGAACTAACCGCACAATAG
>CAYGTH010000157.1:12856-14092 GCA_964352745.1 uncultured Bacteroidia bacterium | reverse complement strand
ATACATCGTCAGGATAAATCGAGATCGGGGCAGGGAAAGTCGCATGGCTGCAAAGTAATTTAATGGGGGAAGTACTGGTTGAGTGGAAGGGTACTCGTCCATCCCAATACCCTATTCCCCCAAAAAATACAAAAACAAGTCAACACCTCCTATAGGGGGTAGGCCAGTTTTCCATCAAGCGAAGAAACTGCACGGTTCGCAACAAAAAACGCTACGAACGCAAGAATGAAGAGCTTGCAGATATACTTTGCGCCCCTTTGTGAGTCCTATTGCGCTCCTTGCGGTTTCTCTTTACAGGTTTTTGGCCTACCCCCACGAGGATCTCTATCTTCAATAAAAATAATCCTGTATATTTCCAATATGAATACCTTCAACATCAACCGCCGCGCATTTCTCAAATCTTCCGCTGCTACTTTTGCCCTTTCTGCCCTGGGGCCTAAAGGTCTCGAAATCCTTTTTCGAAATGAGCCCTTACGAGTCGGCCTAATTGGCACGGGCTGGTACGGAAAAAGTGATCTGTTCAGGCTAATACAAGTCGCGCCGGTAGAGGTCGTTTCTCTCTGTGATCCGGACAAAAATATGCTCACGCATGCAGCGAGGATGGTAAGTCAGCGTCAAAAATCCGGGAAAGAACCCCGAACCTACGCCGATTACCGGAAAATGCTGGCCGAAAAAGACCTCGACATTGTGCTTATCGGCAGCCCTGACCACTGGCATGCTTTGCAAGCCATCGATGCAATGAAGGCAGGGGCACATATCTATGTCCAAAAACCGATTAGTGTGGATGTCATGGAGGGAGAGGCGATGGTTGCCGCCGCCAGTAAATACAATCGTACGGTACAAGTAGGCATGCAGCGAAGAAGTACCCCTCACTGGATCGACGCAAAAAAAAATGTGGTAGATGCCGGTTTGCTGGGCAAGGTTTCGCATGTGGAAATGTGCTGCTACTATCACATGCGTTCTCAGGACAATCCTTCGGTGATCCCGGTTCCGGACTATTTAGATTACGAGATGTGGACAGGCCCCGCCCCCATGCGTCCTTTTGACAAAATGCCGCACAGGGGATGGTGGCGTGCTTTTATGGAATATAGCAATGGCATTATGGGAGACATGTGCGTGCATATGTTTGATGGGGCGCGCTGGTTGCTGGGTTTGGGCTGGCCCAATCGCATCACTTCTACCGGAGGCATCTATGTTCAAAAGGAAGCAAAATCCAATACGCCTGATACCCAGTCC
>CAYGTH010000157.1:3597-12846 GCA_964352745.1 uncultured Bacteroidia bacterium | reverse complement strand
TGAATATGACGAACTCACCTGCGTTTGGCAGCACCGATCCTGGGGGACCGCCGCCGATCCGGAATATCCCTGGTCATTAAAGATCTATGGAGAAAAGGGCACCTTGAAAATTGACACCCTCAAATATGATTTTATAGGAGAGGGAAAGGAAGGGATGAAGATTCACAAAGATGCTCTGTACGAACGCCAACAGTATCCTGAAGATCTGACGGAAAAATCAATCGAGTTACATGCTGCACCGGCAACGCGCGGCCACATGCTGGACTTCCTGAATGCCATTGAGGAGAAGAAACGGCCGGTGGCAAACATCGAAGAAGGTCATATCTCTGCCGCCAGTTGTATTCTGGCAAATATTTCCATGAAACTCGGCGGACGAACGCTCGTCTATGACCCCATTAGCCGCAAAGTTGTGGGAGATAAAGAGGCCACCCGGTTGCTGGCGCGTGCCTATCGGGATCCCTGGGAGCATCCGGATCCGAAACGGGTCTAAGACCTGAAGGCAAATTTCAGTAACTGATCGTACTCACACCGCAAACAAAATAACAATGATAAAATCGCTCTGGATTATTCCACTACTCCTCCTGATAACCGCATGCAACTCCCATATCAAAGAGGATACCCAGCCCGAAAAACTAAAAGTCCTGCTCATAGATGGTCAAAACAATCACTATATCTGGCCTAAGACCACTATGATGATGCAGGATTATTTGGAGCAAACCGGGCTTTTTGACGTGCACATTCATCGGATGGATTCTGTATGGCTGGGCATCAAATACAATAAGAGCCGGCCAGAGCCTTATACCTCATTTATCGAAGCCTATCCCTTGGATTCAACTGATTATGTTGTTTCCCATACCCCCATCAAAACTTCTCGTTTTTCGATTGACTTCAGCCAGTACGACCTGATTGTTTCTAATCTCGGTGAGTCCGCTCCCCATTGGCCGACGGAAACAAAAAAGGACTTTGAACAATACGTCAGCGGCGGCGGAGGGCTGGTCATTGTTCATGCTGCAAATAATCTTTGGGGGGATTGGCCGGAATACAACACCATGATCGGTCTGGGTGCCTGGGGAGGCCGGGACAGCACCTCAGGGCCTTATGTGTATTACAATGACGCCAACGAACTGGAAATAGACAATTCAGCAGGCATATGTGGATCACACGGGCCGGAGTATCCTTTTCTCATTACCTCCCGCGCACCTGAACACCCGATCATGAAAGGATTGCCGACTACCTGGCTTCACACGCAGGATGAATTGTATGACCACATGAGAGGCCCATTTGAAAATGCAACTGTTTTGGCCACTGCCTATTCGGATGTAGAGGCCAATAGCCCGCCCTGGGCTCCGGAAATAAAAGGAATGGGTAAACACGTCCCCTCGCTGATGACGATCAACTATGGTCAGGGGCGTGTCTTTCATACCACGCTGGGGCATTTTGACTATTCCATGGAATGCGCAGGATTCATTACTACGCTGCAAAGAGGAGCAGAATGGGTCGCTACGGGTGAGGTTACGCAGGAGATTCCAGCGGATTTCCCTACGAAAGAAGAGACGACCGTCAGGAAGTGGAATCGGTAGAAAACTTCAGGTTAAACATACTGTTTTTCATCGTCTGGGGATTTTCTAATCGCAAGTACGGAACATCCCCGCTCGCACGGGCCACATCCCCTTCAACGGGGATTGCGCACAAGTCTGCTTCCCGACCTTCGGATCAGCGAGTTTGGCAGAAAACAGATAAGACTTGTCTGGGAATGAGCAGATTGCTACCTTATAATTTCGAACACTCCCCTCTTAAATCCCCCACCATGACTTCTTTTCACAATTTTCTTTGTCTGGCTATCTGCCTGCTCATTACGCTTTCTACTTTTGGACAGCAGGAGAAAAAACTGCTTGCGAAATACGCAAGATTAAAAAAACTCTCTTCTGAATTTATCTTTACAGAAGGCCCGGCCGCCGACCAGGAAGGAAATGTGTATTTCACCGACCAACCCAACAACCGAATCATGAAATGGAGTACCGATGGAGAAATTTCCGTTTACATGACGAATGCAGGTAGAGCCAATGGCCTCTATGTAGATGCAGCGGGTAATTTACTGGCCTGTGCAGATGAGCAGAATCAATTGTGGCGATTGACCCCGGACAAGGCCTTGTCTGTATTGGTACGCGACGTATCCGGCAAAAAACTCAATGGTCCCAATGACCTGTGGATTGATCCAAAAGGAGGCATTTATTTTACAGACCCTTTTTACAAACGAAAATACTGGACCCGTACCGAAAAGGAGATCGAGAAAGAATCCGTGTATTACCTCTCTCCTGATGGCGAGCTTGCAGTCGTTGCAGACGACCTCGTAAAGCCAAATGGAATCATCGGCACCCCTGATGGCAAAACCCTGTATGTCGCTGATATCGGGGGCAAAAAAACCTATAGATACACGATTAAACCGAGTGGGAACTTATCACAGAAACAGCTATTCACAGGAATGGGTTCAGACGGCATGACCCTGGATCATAAGGGCAATGTGTACCTGACCGGAAAAGGGGTTACGGTCTTCAATCCAAAGGGAGAAAAAATTGCACACATCCCTGTTGATGCCCAATGGACCGCCAATGTTACTTTCGGGGGCAAAAAGCGCAATATCCTGTTTATCACTGCCATGGAATCCGTCTTCACCCTGGAAATGCGGGTAAAGGGAGCTAAGATTCACTTTGCGCCATAATCGATATGCTAACAGTACATCCATACACATGCTATCTGACGCTGAAAATAATTGACAGGTGATTCTATATGACAGAATTTGATACACCCAACCTGTTAATCAGGATTGAAAAATACTTAGGCGAAACCGCCAGTAGTAAGTGGAGTTCGGCTAATACACTCATCCAAAAACTGAACCTGCAAGGGATGGATGCCACGCAATTAGATAACATATTAGTTGAACATTATCAGGGGATAAGCAATAGTGAAATCAGGTTTTCAACGCTTCCGGCAAAAAATAACCTCGATGTTTTATGGGGACACATTAGCAGGGTGAAAAAGAGGGAGGTCAGCGATATTTATAAACAGAATACTGCAATTCTGGTCGATGAACTGGATAGGGTCAGGGATAAAAATATATTCATTTCACATAGCTTCAAAGACTCCGCAATTGTAATTGACTTAGCCAAAAAATTAGCTCGTACCGGCATACATGCCTGGCTCGCTGAAACGGATATTTTACAACATGATCAAATCAATCAAAAAGTTCGGGAGGCGATAGAGGCATTGCCCTATTTTGGGGTATTTTTATCTGAAAATTTACTCCAATCAGTATGGTCTGCCAAAGAGATTGGGTTTGCACTAAATCGAAACAAGGTCATTCTCGGATTTGTTGACACAAGAAGTCCTTTGGCATTCGAGGATATTCAGGTCGGGACCCGGGTAAGTCAGGAGATATATAGAAGATTCTTTGATAATCAGACAGATGTGGGGTTCTTTCCCTATCCGGACACGGAAGTTTTGGGTGAGAAATTTGAGAGATGGGATCGGATGCATAAGATATCTGAAAAGGGCTGACTTATCTGTAATTTGATAGCACAAAAAGTAACTAATCATTGGTATATTTCTGAAGCTTGATTCGATATCCCCCATTGTTGACTGACAATCGGTATCGCATCTCAACCCATCCCATAACCGAATTCATGGCAAAGCCACTGCTCTTACCCACAATTGTACTTGGACTGATCTCCCTAAGCTTGATGCATTGCAGTCAGCCAACCGAATTACCCGCCAGTGATCCCAATAATGGTGGACTTATTCTGCCGGATCATTTTGAAGCCCTCGTGGTAGTTGACAGCCTGGGTCGCACGCGCCACATTACCGTTCGGGATAATGGAGATATTTATGCGCAACTGGGGAATGCAAAAGACGGGAAAGGCACGATTGGGCTGCGTGATACCGATCAGGATGGCAAGGCAGATAGTATCGTCCGATTTGGGGCGTATCTGGATAAGGGTCGTTCTGCTACCGGCATAACGATTCACAAGGACTATCTCTATGTCAGTTCAAAAAAGATGATCTATCGAAATAGATTAATAGCGGGAGAACTGGTCCCTACCAGCGAGACAGAACTGGTCTTTACGGATCTGGACAAAAACATTGAGAGGAACTGGCATGCCACCAAACCACTTGCTTTTGATGATAAGGGCAACATGTACATTCCTTTTGGGTCGCCTTCTGATGCCTGCCAGGACATGGAAGCATACGGCCCGGCGGGAATTCCCGGTGGTAAAGGGATCGATCCTTGTCCCGAGTTGGTAAATCACGCCGGGATATGGCGATTTGATGCTGACAAAATTGGCCTGACACAAGCGGACGGCGACAAATATGCGACGGGTATCCGCAGCGTGGTCGGCATGGAATGGAATCCCAAGGACGGACATTTATATGCTGTCGGTAATGGAATCGACAATTTTCACACCATGTTTCCCGACCGCTATTCGTCCTGGCAAGCGGCAGTTCTTCCCGCAGAGACGCTCATGAAAGTAAAAAAGGGATCCAACTACGGCTGGCCCTATGCTTATTATGATCAGATACAGGGCAAAAATGTCTTGCAACCCGGCTATGGAGGCGACGGGAAAATTGTGGGGCGGGCCAGTGAATTTGACAATCCAGTCGTCGGTTTTCCGGGGCATTGGGCCCCTATGGATGTGATGTTCTATCAGGGGAATCAATTTCCCGAACGGTATAACAACGGAGTCTTTGTAGCCTTTCATGGCTCCACAGATCGCCCCCCTTATCCGCAATCCGGATACATTGTCTGTTTTGTTCCCTTTGATGAAGCGGGAATATCTACCGGAAAATGGGAAGTATTTGCCGATGGATTTACGGGGATCGATACGGTGATCAATACCAGCGATGCCGTGTATCGGCCTATGGGCCTTTCCATGGGACCGGATGGCTCCTTGTTTATCAGCGAATCCAATACGGGGAAAATCTGGCGCGTGATGTACAAAGGGGATAAAGAGGCGTTTGGCGAGGCTGAATTGGCATCCATGGAACAGCGGAAATCCATGAACTACATCAAAAACCCAGACCCGGAACGCGACAACATGCAGCGGGGTGATGGGCTAAGCGGGAGAATTTTGTACAACACCTATTGCGCCTCCTGCCACCAGCGAAACGGGAAGGGCGACAACAATCGCTTCCCTCCACTTGTTGCATCCGAATGGGTGACCGGCGACGAAGATCGGTTAATCGATGTTGTGCTCAACGGGATGCAAGGCGAGATTCAGGTAAATGGAAAAGCCTATAATGAGTTGATGCCTGCACACCAACATTTAGAGGATCTGGCGATTGCTTCCATTTTGACCTATGTAAGGAACCGATTTGGCGGTATCGAAACGCCGATTGACGTAGCACGCGTGAGGGGCGTTCGGGCCGCTTCTAAGATCGAAGAATGATGCTAAGCAAGTAGATGGACAGATTTTAGTATAGAGTATTTAGATGAAATACAACTGATTATCAATCAGATACAGTCGTATAAACACCTGCTATGCTTCCCGCAATGAAAATGAAAAATATTTTCCTGATGTCCGTTTGCTGCATCATTTCATATGCTGCGCAGGCACAAACTACCGATATAGTACTGTTACAGGCACAAGAGATGACGCGTCTGAGAATGCTGAAATCTGTGAACGTGCAAGTAAAAGTCCATTGTGACAGTATAATCCGTCAAGCGAATCAGCATCTGCGAAGTGAACCCCGCCCCTTAACACACCTGTATTATGAAGGATTGCTTCAAACAAATCCCGACAGAATAGACACGAGAAAGAGTCTGGAAGATGTTGACAAAGTCGTAGACTTCATCTATGCCTATTATAGCAGCAATGATAACCGCTATGCTCAAAAAGCAACAAAATTTGTAGTCGCCTGGGCTGACACGTATCAAATTACTGGAAATACGATAAACGAAAACAAGTTTGTGCCCCTGTTTTGGGCTCATTATCTGTTCCGGGATCAATTTTCCAAAAAAGAAAAAAGGAAGGTAGAGAACTGGATG
This sequence comes from uncultured Bacteroidia bacterium, assembly GCA_964352745.1. Taxonomy (GTDB): domain Bacteria; phylum Bacteroidota; class Bacteroidia; order J057; family J057; genus CAYGTH01. The sequence goes on along the minus strand of CAYGTH010000157.1, from coordinate 6,806 downwards.
AGAGGCATAGCCCAGGCACAATATGACCGGCCCCGTACCCCCAATAATAATTGGGAAGCAAAGCGCCAAAAAATAATTGCCACGGTAGGGTGTATTTTGGAAGACAAAATCTTTCAGGAAGCTGCTGTGAAAGGATTTATGCAATATATTCAGACAGCATATTATGCCGATGGTACCAGTAATGATCTCAAACAGCGAGATGCCTTAAGCTACCATATGAGTGGCCTAAAACCTGCCATAGGGACCTTTGTGAATTGTGTACCCTTCTCTTCCGCTTTAGATTTGTACACATACCTTACGCCTGACGGGGCTTCTATCAAGCGTTCGGTTGAATACACCTTGCCATATGCCCAGGGTGAAAAAAAGCGAGCAGAATGGACCCATAGCAAAGTTGAACTCGATCAAAAAAGAGCGGCAGCGGGTTTAGCCGAGTACCAGCCAGGGATGTTATTTGACCCCAAAAAAGCGATTCCTCTCTTTGAATGGGCTGCTTATTACCAGCCGGAATGGTTCGCCCTCCTGGGAAAGGGAACCGCAGAAGATAATTATACTGCTACCTGGCTAGGCTTACTGAATAGTCCTTTAGTCCGAAGGCATTGAGGAAACCGAACGGTGATATCTCCTGCTGAAACCTGGGTTCCCAATCATAATTCAAAAAAATAAGGTTCTGTGACAATTTCCACGGGTGCTGGCTCCCATGTTATGTGTCGGCGGATAAATCCGCCGCTACAAGCCCGTATAGGCGAATTTATTCGCCTGCTTCTTTTTGCCAGCGGGCATCTCCGCTAAAATTGCCAGAGAACCGAAAAATTTTGCCTGGCAGTGTGAAATGGGATATGAAAATCGTGTATGGACAGGTAACGCAGAAACCCGAGGAACTTATCGCAGATATGGAAGCGGTACGGGCGTAAGGCAGCAGCAAATAGGGGTCAGGCGATTTGAATTCGCCTGGCCACTATTCATTCATGACAGGGAAATATTAATTGCCTTCCTGCGGGTTTTGATTAATTTGTTACCACAATCCATTTTTTCTCAAAAGGACTCCTCCATGCAATTCCATTCCCTCCTATTCCGTATTTTTCTGGCCCTCCTATTGATGAGCAGTATTTCGTTGCTCCGTGTATCTGCCCAACCCGATCTGAATGCCGCCAAAGTTGACCGAAACGTTATATTTGGCATGTACTCCGGACTGGCCCTTTTGATGGATGTCTATTATCCTGAAACGCCTAATGGTTACGGAATCATTCACATCTCTGGCAGTGGCTGGACCCGACCTCTGAGCCTGGAAGCACCGATGCTGAATCATCAGGGCCATGTAAAACTCGAAGGGACAGCACTGGTTGCAGCGGGTTATACCTTATTTTCAGTGAATCACAGAGCCGTTCCCCGGTTTATTTATCCAGCTGCTGTGGAAGATGTGCAGCGAGCAGTCCGGTTTATTCGTTTCCACGCAGCAGACTTTGGGATTAATCCGGATAAAATCGGTGCGATCGGTGGCTCCTCCGGCGGTCACCTGGTGAGCATGCTAGGCACATTGGATGGAACTGAATCACTCGGAGACGACAGCCCAATCAATCGTATGAGCGCCAAGGTGCAATGTGTCATTGCCAGAGCTGCACCGACTGATTTTACCGGGGGAAATGTCGGGGAATCCTTTTTGGGAGTTAGGGGAAAGGAACTCAAAGACCCTGCAACCCTCGAATACAAACGCGCTCAAGCGGCCTCGCCCATCACCCATATTTCGGCCGATGATGCGCCCATATTACTGCTGCACGGAGAGGAGGATGCCATTGTGCCGATTGCCTTATCAGAAAATATGTACGCCAAGCTTCAGGAAGCGGGAGTTCCTAGTGAACTTATGCGAATTGAAGGGGCCGGACATGGGCCCAGCTATCCCGGTGCTACCCACCTGCCAGATCTAGGCAAGGCATATATCCGCTGGATGGATAAGCATTTAAGAGGAAAATAACCTAACGGATACCTTACACATGGGGAACCATGTACCCCCCAAGCCCACCCAAAATGAAAAACAGAATTGCCCTCATCGGATTCGTATTGTTCTTTGTGGCCTGCACAGGCAAAAGAGAAGATAATGCCGGGCTTACAACCATTTGCAAATGGCAGGGAGATAAACGATCCGCCATATCGATCACCTATGATGACGGCACGATCCATCAATTTACGGTGGCCAGGCCAATTATGAACGAACTGGGGATGCCGGGAACCTTCTATATCATCACCGGAAAAGTAAAGGGGGCAGGGCAGGGCCAATTTATCGGAAGGCCCAATCAGAAAATCATCCAGGAGACTGCTTCCCAGCCTACCAACTCTGACAATTTTTTTGAACGAGCCTCTCTAATTGGCTTTAGCGGCTTGGAAAATGCCGTTGACTATCATTCAAGAGCAGGTTCCCTTTTTGAGTCCGGGAAGGTAACTGAAGCCTATGAATTGATAGATGAGGCTTATGCCCAATTGAGAAGCGGGGATAGCAATCGCTTAGATGAGGTTATTTTTCATAACAATTCAGTAGACACCACTACCTGGGAAGATTACAAAGCCTACGCTGCAGAGGGCCATGAAATCGCCAGCCATACCGTGACGCATCCGCGTTTAGCGGTATTGGATGAGGTGAACTTATTATATGAACTCGAGCAGAGCAAAGCAGATATTCGGAAATTTTTGGGAGAGAAATATACCTTCTCTGCCGAGTGCCCTTATGGCACAGAAAACGAACGGGTGATGGAATATGCCCACGAAATATACCCGGCACTTCGCAACCGAATGCCGGAACCCTACCTCGACGAACTCAATCGATCCAGCAACATACAACCGGGTGAATCAGAGAAGGAATATGTCCAATGGCAAAGAGGCCCCCTCACCGATATCAGCATGGAAGTCATGAAGTCCTGGGTGGATACCTGTATCGCCCATGATAATATCTGGCTGGTGCTCGTCTTTCACGGAGTAGATGGCATTGGTTGGGAACCCAGAACCGGAGCGGAGTTGAAAGAGTATTTCGGCTATATGAATGAAAGGCAGTCTGATTTGTGGATTGCAACCTTTGCAGACGTTACCAAATATCTCAGGGAAAGAAAAAGCACAGTCATACAGAGCCTGGCGAAAGCGGATAGGATCGAAGTAACCATTTCGTTTGACCTCGATCCGGAAGTCTATGATGTTCCCATTAGCATAAAAACCTATGTGCCTCC
>CAYGTH010000157.1:0-3497 GCA_964352745.1 uncultured Bacteroidia bacterium | reverse complement strand
ATCGATATAGAGCAAGCCGAATAACAGGAACCCATGCCACACAACCCAAATCACTCCTGCTCAATTCTACCTGCAATAGGCTTGTTACTGGCCCTTCCTTTCCTGATGAGTTGCGGTAACAACAGCAATACAGCGGCGGATAATCCTGCCGCATATGCAACCGACAGCCTTACCTTACATCAGGGGGAGCGGATATTCAACGAGAATTGCGCATCCTGCCACAGCATCGCCGATGACGGAATCGGCCCGAGGTTGGGCGGTATTACAGCAGTACGTTCTCGATCGTCTCTTGCCGGATTTGTCAGCAACTCAGAAGCAGCCATCGAGGCCGGAGATCGGCGGGGCCTGCTCCTGAGAAAGAAATACAAGCTTCCTATGCCTGCCTTTGCCCACCTTTCGGAGGCACACATCTCGGAAGTCTTATCCTATATCGCGCATGAAACAGAACGGCTGGAGCTGACTGCCTTGATTGTTGAAGACAATGCCGGGCCGGAAAAACGATTTGCAGCCCCAATAGAGCGATCGGGCTTACAAGTAGAATTGACAGACTTTGTGCAGATTCCGAGATCAACAGATCGCCCTCCCGATAAAGGCATTGCCACGCTACGTGCCCATCCGTCAGGGGATGGCACCCTCTTTGTCAGTGATCAGGTAGGAATCATCTACCGGATTTCTCAAGCCCGGGCGGATACCTTTTTAGCCCTTCGCGCTCAGCTCGAACAGTTCATTGACCAACCGGGAATCGGAACCGGGCTGGGGAGTTTTGCCTTTCATCCTGGCTTTGGGGAAAATGGACTACTCTATACCACACATGCAGAAGCCTATACCGGCAAGTCTGCCATCAATGATGGCGCTTTTCCGGATACTTTGAGCGTTGCGCTGCAATGGGTTATTTCAGAATGGAAAGCCAGGAATCCCGGAAAGGAATCCTTTGAAGGAGAGCGACGGGAAGTACTTCGCTTCAATACGCCTACTACAGCGCATGGCGCACAGGACATGGGCTTTGCCCCCGACTTGACGCCTTCGGATCTCGATTATGGCATGCTCTACCTCGGCATCGGGGATGGCGGCTCGAATAATATCAAGCGCCCCGAATTGTGCCACAATCTCCAATCCCTCTTAGGAACCGTCATTCGCATTGATCCTCGCGGAAATAACAGCGGCACAGGTACTTATGGCATTCCCCCGGACAACCCTTTTGTATCCGATTCTCATCCCCGTACCCAAAAAGAAATCTGGGCATTCGGCTTCCGAAATCCGCATCGGATGTGCTGGGATGCTGCACATGGAAATCGCATGCTTGTAGCAGATATTGGGGAGGCGAATATCGAGGAAATCAATATCGTAGAAAAAGGAGGCGACTATGGTTGGAGCAAGGTCGAAGGGTATTATGCGATTGATATGAAGACGGATCGCAACTCTCTATTTGACCTGAGTGCAAGTGAACGCTCTCAGTACAAAGGTCCTTTTGCCCAATATGATCACGATGATGGCAATGCCATCAGTGGAGGTTTTGTGTATCAGGGGGCACTCAATTCGTTAAGCAACTCCTATTTTTTCGGAGATATCGTAACGGGCAGGTTGTTTTACACGAAAATGGACCCGTCCTTAAGCGATTCAACGGTATATGAAATTACGCTGATGAAAGGAGGGCAGGAAACCAGCTTGAAGCAGTTGATTCCTGCAAAGCGCGTGCATTTACGAATTGGGTATGATCCCTATGCCGGGGATTTATTTATTTTGACAAAAGGGGATGGTATGATCCGAAAAGTGGCAGCAGCATTCCAACCGAGTTAACAGGCTAAGTCCTCCAAAAATGAAAATCGCAATCTCTCTATTCCTGTTATCAGGAATTATCTTTGCTCCGATTAACCTATTCGCCCAGCCACCAGAAGCATGGGAATATTTGCACAATGGAAAAGACCTGAGCGGCTGGTCAGTGCTGGACAAACCCGCAAAAGTTATGGTAAGGGACAGCGCTATCGTCCTTCGCATGACTCCTTACACCTCTCGTCATGCTTTTGTTCGGACGAATAAGCTATACAAAAACTTTATTTTTGAAGTGGATTTCCGACGGGACCGAACCCTTGATTCGGGCATTCTATTTCGCAGTGAATCGGCTCCTGACACGGCCTTTTCGGCTTTATTTGGCTATATGATCAAGGTCGATCCTTCGCTGACCCGATTGTGGACCGGTGGCGTATTTTTGGATTATGGGAATGGCATCAATTGGCTGCATAGCCTGGAGGGCGATGACCGGGCACGAGAGGCCGAAAAAGATGGCGGGGAATGGAATCGCCTGAGAATCGAAGCCATTGGCGAGGAGATTAAGATTTGGCTCAATGGAATTCCGACCGTGCACATGATCGACGATAAATATCAAAAAGGATACATTGCCTTCAAAATTCACTACCTGAGGAAAGAAGTGGAAAAAGAAGAGCTCGAAATCGCGTATAAAAACGCCCGGATTATTACCCGTAATCCTAAGCGGTACAGTCGTCCGATTGATCTACCCGCCAAAGATACCCGGAGTGATGTTGAGATTACCTATTTCCGATAATAACAAGCTGATGAAAACCAGAATCGTAACTGCCGCCATATTAGGATGCCTTCTGCTATGGGTTTCCGGAGCCTTTTCACAACCGAATAAAGCGTTCCGCAGCATATTTAATGGGCAGGATTTGTCAGGATGGGCCATCGTAGGGGACGAGGGGAAAGTGGAAGTGAAAGAAGGGATGATCATGCTCCAGATGCGGGCAAATACAGATGAGCATACCTTTGTTCGGACGAATAAGCGCTATAAAGATTTTATTCTGGAAGTGGACTGCAAGCGCGATCCGGGTTTCTATTATGGAGTTCTCTTTCGCGCACAGGATGCCCCCGATTCGGCTGATGTTCGACTATTTGGCTACCAGGTAAAAGCCGACCATAATACCAAGCGCAGATGGACAGGAGGTATATTTGACGATTTTGGAACCAGTTGGAATTGGCTCCATGACCTGTCAAAAGATGAACGGGCCCAACAGGCCGTCAACCCTGCCGGGGAATGGGATCATCTCCGCATCGAAGCCATTGGAACCCATATCAAAGTGTGGCTCAACGGAATCCCGACTACAAACCTGATCAACGCCAAATACGGGAAGGGCTACATCGCATTCAAAATCCACTTTCTCGGCAATCAACCGGAAAAGGAACAAGCCGCCGGATGGATCAGAAATGTAAAAATCCTCACCCGGAAGCCTTCAAAGTATGCATGGGAGATTGATATTCCGGCTAAAACAGTAGCGAAATAGCCTTATCAATCCGGAATATTCACTCCACTACCGTACAATTTTTCGTTTTCCTGTTTCCAGGACTTGTTTTTCCATATCTCCTTCCTGCTTTTTTATAAAAAGCAGGGCAAAAAGCGCCAATGCAACGCGCAAGCCTCCCCCAATTCCCTATGGCTTCTGCATCGCCGACCCGCCTGGGTGGAAAAACAGAAAGAGGGAAGAAGA
>CAYGTH010000156.1:0-14162 GCA_964352745.1 uncultured Bacteroidia bacterium | reverse complement strand
CCAAACCAGAACTGAAAGATGCCTGCTATTCAGCAAGATTTACACACTCACCATCTCCTTTGGCGTGCGGGCTTTGGCCCTACCCCAGATATCCTGAGTCAAAAACCAGAAAACCCGGAAAAGGTTCTTCGGAAACTATTTCGAGACTCGGCCGAGTACGAGCCCCTTTTGGTTACCAATCGGTCAGCTTTTGCTGGAATAGGAGATTTGAAATCGCTAAGTCCGGATGAGCGGCGGGCATTACATAAAAAACTTCGACAGGGACTGCGAACCCTGAATGCAGCCTGGATCGCTCGGATGAAACAATCCAAAGCGCAGCTACGGGAGCGGATGACATTCTTCTGGCATGACCACTTTTCCTGCCGACTTAATAATGTCCTGTTGGCGCAGGCTCAAAATAATGTCTTGAGGAAACATGCCCTGGGGAAATTTGGAGACCTGCTTACGGCGATTTCCAAAGATCCCGGGATGTTGCAATTCCTCAACAACCAGCAGAACCGGAAAGGGCACCCCAATGAGAACTTTGCCAGGGAAGTGCTGGAGCTCTTTACGTTGGGCCGTGGGAACTATTCCGAAACCGATATTCAGGAAGCTGCCCGCGCCTTTACCGGTTGGGGATTTAATCGGGAAGGAGAATTTGTCTTTCGAAAAAGAGCGCATGATACTGGTCAAAAGACTTTCCTGGGCAAGCGAGGTGATTTTGATGGAGATGACATCCTGAGAATTATCCTGGAGCAGCGGCAAACCGCAACTTTTCTTACCGAAAAACTCTACCGCTATTTTGTAAATCAAGAACCTGATGAAGAGGTGATCCGAGACTGGTCCCAGGCTTTTTTTGAATCCGAATATGACATCAGCGCATTGATGGAGCGGATATTTCTGTCCGATCATTTTTATGAACCCCGAAATATTGGCAGCCAGATCAAATCACCGGTTTTGTTTTTGACAGGTATGATGCGGCTGTTGGATATGGAATTTGAATCTGAAGAGGGGCCCCTGCTCATTCAGAAAGCCCTCGGTCAGGTGCTATTTGTTCCTCCCAATGTTGCAGGCTGGCCCGAAGGGCGTGATTGGATAGACAGCGGAACTATCATGGCGCGGATGCGGCTGCCTCAGGCATTGATCATGGCCTCCGAATTTGAATTCAAAACCAAAGAAAACTTTGCAATGAATGAGGATGTCATGCAAGGGGGAAATCGGAAATTCCAGCAAAGAATCAAGGCCAATATCAATTGGAACCCTTTGATGGAAGCGGTCGCCGGAAAGAATGACCTCGAAGCTATTCGGCGCATTTCGGAATATCTATTACTCCAACAACCCAAATTCGTAGATGAAAACTGGATGAAGCAGTTTGTCCGTGGCAATACCCATGAAGAACAGGTCAAATCACTGGCTATACGTCTCATCTGTACCCCTGAATTTCAAATGGGCTAAGCGGGAGTAGGTGAGTATGAGAATTCGAGCGGCCAGTATGCATCTTGAACTCCAAACTCCAAACTCCAAACTCCAAACTCTTAACTCCCCCCTATGTCTTCTCGTAGAGATTTTCTAAAATATTCCTCCCTCGCTTCAGCCGCTACCCTGATGCCGGGATTCTTATCTAACCTAGCCGTAAATGGCCTCAATCCCAATGGGAAAAAACTGGTAATCATCCAGTTTTCAGGGGGAAACGATGGCCTGAATACCTGTATTCCGTACCGGGATGATGGCTATTTTCAAGCGCGACCGGGTTTGGCGATTTCCGCGACAGAAGCTTTACCCCTGACTGACGAGCTGGCCTTGAATCCCGCGATGACGGGATTGAGAAGCCTATATGACGAGGGGCTGGTTACGATTCTGAATCGGGTGGGGTATCCCAATCCGGATCGCTCCCATTTTCGATCCATGGACATCTGGCACTCGGCGAGTAATGCGGATGAATACTGGAATACCGGTTGGCTGGGCAGGTACCTGGATGCTGATTGTGTAGGTTGTGCGAAGCCCCATAAGATTCTGGAAATTGATGACTTGCTGAGTTTGGCGGTAAAGGGTACGGAGTCCAAAGCCCTGGCGCTTCAGGACGTAAAACGACTCTTTCGCTCTACGCAGGATCGATATATCAAGTCGCTGAGCGAAGCCTATGAAGTTGAAAGTCAGGACGAATCCAATCTCGACTATCTGTATAAAACCATGGCCGAAACGGTGAATTCGGCGGAATATCTACATCAGCAATCCCGGATTTACCGCTCTGCAATCGACTATCCGCAGGGGCAGCTAGGCAAGCAACTCAAACTGGTTGCGGAACTCCTCATTTCGGGCGTGGATACGAGTGTTTTCTATGTGTCCCTGAGCGGGTTTGATACGCATGTGCGACAGCGAGGACAGCAAGATCGTTTGCTCAAGCAGTACAGCGAAGCCGTATCTGCATTTGTCAAAGACCTGAAACAAAACAACCGGCTGGATGAGACCCTCATTATGACTTTCTCGGAGTTTGGCAGGCGAGTGGAGCAAAATGCAAGTGGAGGAACTGACCATGGAAAAGCCAATAACCTGTTTCTGATTGGCGGCAGCCTCAAGCAGGCCGGCGTGTATAATGCGGCTCCCGATCTCACTCAGCTGGATGCGGGAGATGTACCCTTTGAAATCGATTTTCGCCAGGTATATGCGACCGTCTTGAAAGATTGGCTTAATGCAGACGACGAGGCGATATTAGCCCGAAAGTTTAAGCGACTCAAGCTGGTGTAATGCCAATTGACTGCCCATCCCAGTTCCCTGCAAACGTACAAATCTTAACATGTAGTAGAATTTGTCAGCAGGCCCCGGTCTGCTGACTTGCTTGAATCAAAGATTTCCAAAGCCTCGTCCCCCACGCCTGGGCAAGAGCGTTGGGCCGTGGGGGACAGCAAGCGCAGCGCGCAGGGGGAAACAGGGTCAGCGGACAGCGTTTTAAATCGGAGATCCCCTCTTTTAGCCTTCCAAAAGTACATGAGGATAGAAAAATAGATCATGATTTCGATCCTGAAACCCTAGCCATTGAGAATGAGTTGGTTAGCGGATTAAAGTAAGGCCCAGTTTTTGCTATTTATCTATATCGGAGCTATATTAATGGTTAACCATCGTATTTTTGATCGGTTTCAGTTTGCTGAATAAACAGTTATCTAATAATTCAGACATCTGAACCGTTGTATTAGGACGAATTTCCCTGACACGCGAATACCTACTCGCAAACGCACGTTACCTTGTGGCGGATGTGGGATCATTTGAGAAGGTCAATGGTGAGGATAAACGCGCTTTTTTGCTTGCTCGCAGGGTTGGGAATGCTGATCTGTACGCATACTGTCTACGCAGAGGGTAAGGACATATACTCATTGACAACTGAGTTTGTCGATCCCGGGGATGATACCGATCCCTATGCTTCGGAATGGAGGCGGATTGATTCACTCATTGAACTGGGCTTAGCTCAGACTGCTTACAAGCTGGTTGATGGGATTTATCTTCGCGCAAAACGGGAACAGCAGGACTTACCTCTTATTAAATGTCTGGTTTACCGAATAAATTTATTGCAACAACTCGAACCTACTGCGGACTCGATCGGGATTGCTATGCTTTCTCAGGAATTGTTTGCTGCACGGGCACCGGGTCGTCAACTTATGCAGTCGATGCTGGCAGAACGCTATCAGCATTATTTTTCCCTGCATCAACAAGCTATCAGTAGCAGACCCTCGGTCCCTGCTGGAGAGGATTTTGCAGGTTGGGATGCAGACCGATTTCAAACAGAGATTGCACGGTTATATGAGGCATCTCTCCACCCCCAGGGATATTTACAACAACTGGATGTTAGCATTCTTTCCAGCTTACTTACCGGACAGGCGGAGTCAGATCGCTTACGTCCGTCGGTTTATGATTTGCTGGCACATCGGGCGCTGGACTATTTTCTACACGCTCGAAAACCCGTAAATACTACGCTTTCTCGCTCCGAATGGGCGAAACGCCTGATTGTGCCGGGTACGGAATTTCTACAAGTAAAGATTCGGGAAGCAGGAGAACTCACAGCTCTGCAAAAGCCCCTTGAAATTTTTCAGCAACTCCTGGCTTTTCATTATATAGAAGATGCGACAGCTCCTTTCGTCGATACGGAATTACGGCGGCTGAAATTCCTGCGAAATATCCTTTCTGGCCCGGAAGCAGATGTGCAATACCGGAAAGTGCTGACCCAACTCGCAGGGCAATATATTACGCACCCGGTCTATGCAGAGATTCAGTACGAAATTGCCCGTTTTTATCGCGAACAGTCCCAGCGATATGAACCGGCGAGGGGAACCGCCCATAAGTGGGATATGCGGAAAGCACGGGAAGCAGCGCGGAAGGCTATTGTGAATTATCCCCATTCTTACGGCTCAGAGCAGTGTCGCACATTGGTGGAAAACCTCGAAAAACCCCGTTTGGCTATCGAACTCGAAGAGGTTCAACTCCCCAACCAACCTTTTCGAATTGCCTGCTCCTATGCGAATGTTGATACTGTCTGGATGCATGTTTTCCCCGTAAACCGGACGATTGAGTATGAAGAAATGTCTCCTGAAGAGCGAATGCGAGGGTTGTATGAGTCCTCCGCAAGTCAGGTTTGGCCGATTTCGCTGGTAAATGATGGAGATTATCAGCAGCATCGGGTGGAGGTATTATTGCCGGAACTATCAGTGGGTACTTACCTGCTGGCCACCTCGCTGAGCTCGGAAAGTCATGGAGAAGCAGAAGTCCTGGCAGTTGCCGAAACGCAAGTAAGCGGCATTAGCTTTTACTACCGGGAAGAAGAAGGCGTGTTTCAAGTTGTAGATCGAATGACGGGGAAACCCCTCGAAGGAGCTACCGTATCCATTCGATATTGGTCCCTCTCAGATAGCGCCTATGAAGCCACTCAACGTTTTCAGACAGATGTATCTGGTTCTGTGGCGCTGGGAATCATGGATTCCGCCCGCTATGCGGCTATAGCCATTCAATATAAGCAAGATCAGTATCTCGCAGGCCCGGTATATCTCTATCCCGGAAAAAGCGCACAACGGCAGGTCTCCGGGCAAGAAGCCTATTTTTTTACGGACAGAAATCGATATCACCCGGGAGAACGGATCGGGTTCAAAGCGTTACTGATGGGACCCTCTACACCCAATCGGGCACCTGTTTCAGGAACGGCCATGCGTCTTTTTCTGATGGGAGAAGGAGGAATACCGGTAGATACAGTTCAGGGAATAACCAATGAATTTGGAACAATAACAGGTGCATTTCGGATACCACTGAATGGCTGGAGTAGTCATATGGCACTCCGCGCAGAACAAGTACATGCAGGCACTACCTGGATAGAGGTCGCTCCTCTTCAGCAACAAGACCCTTTACTGGAAATTCAAATTGATACCCTCCAACAGGTAGTAGGGTTAGAAGAGAAAATACCGGTTTCCGGATCGATTCAGTTGGCTGCATCCGGAAGGAAAATTGCAGATGCTTCTGTTTTCTGGCGGGTGGATCGTAAGCGATTCACTCCTGGATCGGATATGTCGGAGATAAAGGACATCACGGACTATCGTTGGATAAGGATTGAAGAGGGGGAGACAAAGACAGATAAGGAGGGTCGGTTTTCCTGGAATTTTATCTCAGAAAAACCTCATCTTTCCCCTCCGAATCCTGCAGCAGCCTGGGTATATCGTATCCAACTGATGAGCGCAGACAACATGGGTAATAAAGGGTTTTTGCACACCGAAATATTTGCAGGTGCCCGTACCCTTACCGCTACCGTTTCGATTCCGCCAGTGCTGAGCACGCATGAACTGCATAAGGTTCAGGTGGAGACCAGGCGACTCTCGGGCGAAAAAATAGCTACCCGTGGTCGAATTCGGATTTTTCCACTCATCGCTCCGGCAACCTTGATCCGCAATCGAAGATGGGCACGCCCTGACCGGAAGCTCATTCAGGTGCAAACATCAGATTCTCCATCTGGGGAATCAGGAGAAGAAATCGAAAGTGATCCTCAACAGTGGAAAAGAGGCAAGCCCATTATTGCACGAATCTTTGATACCTCAGTATCTGGTCAGCTGGATCTTGCCACGCTTGATACGGCTGCACAAGGGCCTTATGTGCTCGAACTGCTTACCCGCGATGAGCAGGGCCAGGAAATTCGGGTTGAAAACTATTTCACCCTGTATAATCCTGGAATCAAGGTAGTTGGCTCACCAGAATGGGTAGAGGTATATCCCCTGAATCCAGTGGCACAACCCGGAGAAACCATAACCCTTACCCTGGGGAGTATGGAAAAGAATATGCAGGTGTTGATGAGCGTATTGCGGGCAAATGGTTCTGTTGATTCCCGGTACCTTAAACTAGGGGCCAAACGGAAGCGGGTCAATATTATGGTGCCCGAAAATGCAGGGGGAGACCTCGAAGTTACCTTTAGCGGTGTGTACAACAATGCATTTTTTCAAAAGAAAATATCCATAACCATCCGTGAGGTTGCCCGACAATCAGAAATTGTATTTTCAGGCTTTGAAGCTGAGCATCAGGCCGGTGAACCTGCCGATTGGCAAGTCCAGCTCATGAGCCCTACGGGTTCCATTACGAATATGGAGGTGATGGCTGTGCTGGTGGACGATACGAATCCAGAAAATACGCACACTTTCCACCCCCCTCGTTATTTACCTCACTTCCAACTCTGCATTGGGAAGGAACCTGGGGATTTGGTCGACTACAGGGGCAGTCAATGGCAGGTCGCAGACTTCCGGTAGTCGCAGACCTGGATCGAAATACGAAATCCTACCGGCAGATTGATTGGCGGGGAACGAGTGAGTCTGGCGGGTATGTAGCGTACCCCGATACAGACTGGGCAGAAGCAACTGAAATGCAAATCCCGAATATTGTCTGGCAGCAACAACGTGCGCCGTCATTAAAAGACCGTAAGCCGTTGCAGGATACCTGGGAAGGGGATGCGAATTTGGAACGTCCCTGGTTTTTTCCGCAACTCCAACCAGCGCAGGAAGGAACAGTAGTTCTCGATTTCCCCTTGCCGGATGTGGTAGGAGAATGGCGGCTTCTGACCCTGGCACATACGGCAGACGGACAGTTTGCCTATGCTGAAAAAGCCGTTTCTACCCGAAAAAAACTTGCATTAACAGTTGAATCGCCCACTTTTGCACGAGTAGGGGATCAGCTTGTCCTTTCCACGTCGATTACCAACCTCATGGAATATCCCGTAGCAGGGAAGGCCCGGCTGGAGATGGTAGATGCGATGACGGGTAAGGCGATTGCTACTGAGACCCTCATTCCTGGTGGGATCGAACAAGTGTTTCGGATTTATAAAATGAGCGAAAGTCGGGTCGAATGGAAAGTAAAAGTACCAGCGGTAAGCGGATTGTTCCTTCGAATTCAAGCCAATGCAAATGGTCTGGTAGACCAGCAAGAATGGTTTATTCCGGTTTTTGCGGACCTGCAATGCATAAGCAGCAATGCACCTATTGTAATGACCGGAGCGGGAGCAGAAACCTTTTCGGTAACAACTGATCCTGCGGCCAGTACAGGCACTGAAATGCTGGACCTGGAAGTGAGTGAAGCCCCTGCATGGTATGCCCTGCAGGCAATTCCTGGCATGATGGATTCCCCCCTAGATCATACCGCGGCTATATTTGATCGGTACTATGCCCACTTATTGGCGCAGTGGATGCTGGGACCGGCACCCAGGATTAGCGAGTGGATTGCAAATTGTAAAACAGAGGGAAAGCGATATCACCAAAATCGAATGACAGAAGCATTGGCCTATCCGCAAGTGGTAGAAATGATGCGCTCGGAAGCTCCCTGGCAACTGAGTCAATACAAAGGGGATGAATCAACCGAGAAATTATGTGCGCAGCTACAACCGGAAAAGGTAGCAGCGCAACTGGACAGCTTGCTGACTCGTCTCCTGAGTCGGCAATTAGAGAATGGGGGCTTTGCGGGATTTCCACAGTTTCGGGCAAACCGGAATCTGACACATATGATCCTGACCGAGTTGGGTCGTATGCAATACACCTTCCCGGATGCGTACGTCCCTTCAGACGATCTGGTGTACGCCATGGCAAAAGGAATTAGCTTCCTCGATCAGCAAATCAAAAAGGATTATGAAACCCTCACGCGGAACGGGTCCAATACCCAAGTGGATAAATTAGGAGAATCACATATTCGATATTTGTATATGCGCTCCTTGTTTCGGGACATTCCACATTCATACGGGAGCCAGGTCGCTTATGAGTATTACCTTAATCAGGCCCGAAACTACTGGAAACTCAAACATCCCGGTTTACAAGCCATGATCGCATGGGTCATGCACCGAAATGGGGAAATCCCGCTCGCCCTTCAAATAGTCAAAAACTTACGGGAAATTGCCCGTACAGATCAGAAAGATCAACTGTATTGGGAAATAGAAATGGAATCCGGACGTGAACCTGTCTCGGTCGGGTTTCATGGAATTCTGATGGAAGTTTTTCGGGAGTTTGGAAACGGTACAGCCGAAATTCCTGCTATGACTGCCTGGTTGTTGGCGCAGCGTAAAGGCCCGCAATGGCCCGGAAGGGGGGCTACAAGAGCTGCTGTTGATGCCCTGCTCTTATCCAGTAGGGAGTGGCTGAATACGCCCGAATCTGAGGTCCGGGTATTGGAGCAAATCGAGATTGCCTCCGGTTCGCTCACTCAAGGCGAGTTTGATGCCCGAAATGGATACCTCAAATCAGCCTGGGAACAAGCTCCCGGAGAAAAACAAACACATAGCATCACGCTCCGAAAAGCAGGAGAGGAAACAATTTGGGGGGCACTGAATCTCCAATACCTCAGACCGCTTTCGGTGGCAGCTACAAAGGGCTTCGCCGTATCAGCAGAAAGATCCTATTCTCTCCTTTCTGCTGAAGGGAAACAAATCCAATTGCTTGAGCTTCCTTATCGCCTCCAAAAAGGAGATAAAATTCAAGCCCGGATCGAATTGAATGTGGCCACCGATATGCAAGACATTATGATCAAAGATCCACACGTTGCGGGGTTGGAACGAAGCCATTACCATTCAACTTCTGTCTCATCGGAGGGCCTGGAATATTTCAGTACTGCTAACCCGGCAGCCACTGAATATTATTTTGATGAACTCCCCAAAGGGAATCATATACTGACCTACGAACTAGAGGTCGTGCATCCAGGTACCTTTCAACAAGGTTACCTCTCCATCTCGAGTAGCACCTCCCCCGAAAAAGCATATTTTCTACCCGGAAATTCATTTTTGATTGAATAATTAGTGCGTTTTGTAAGCCATTGATACTCAATACGCAGCGCCGTCCGGTGCGCTTAGGAACCAATTCTTACTGTTCATCCTCCTTCTTGTTGAGTTTGGGAACATCTGATAGGAAGCCTTTCTTCTTTGGTCTAATTTAGGGCTTAAGAACACAGTATATCCCTGATTTCAACCTGCTTTTTTCCTGCTTATCTTTTTTTCCTGTTGTGATTGGATCGGTTTTGAATAAGATCGAATTGAGCTCCGGAAGTCGAATATAGGCTAATAAAGGGACCCCTCCGCATAGTTGTGGAGCCCGCCTAAACCTGACGTTCTGATTGGAAATAGACTACTACGAATTATTGGAAGGTACTGAACTCAATAACTGCTCTGGTGAATATTAACGCTGCATTCCCTACACTTGCAATTTCCTTACTTCTGTTTATCCAACAATTTGTTTCTGCCCAGTCTGTGGGTACACCTGATCTTTATTTTGGAAATAAAGGAAAAGAATGGGTCGAACTCGGCCAGATAGAACAAACCAAGCCGGTTATGTGCCTCCAGCCAGACCAAAAGATTATTCTTGCGGGGGCTGCTGAGCAAGACACCCTAAAAGGCCTTTCGGTCGTACGCTTATTATCCAATGGCTTATTAGACCCTACATTTGGTGCGCAAGGCAAAACCTTTATTCCGCTGGAGGGAGAAGTCGTTGATGCCCAAGTCCAGGCCGATGGGAAAATCCTCCTGGCGGGATACGAATTCAATGGAAAAAATGATGATTTTGTTGTGATAAGGCTGACCGCAACAGGAGAAGCTGACCCAGCGTTTAACGCTATCGGGAAAAAACGCATTCACCTTGAGGGCGCCGAGCAGGCAGAAGCCCTTACGCTCCAGCCAGATGGCCGCATATTAGTTGCCGGACATACGTATGACGAATCCTGGTCGGATCGGAATATCGCTGTAGTTCGCCTCAACACAGATGGAAGTGCTGATGCGACTTTTGGCTATCGGGGTCGCAAGACTGTCGATATTGCCAAATACGATCATGCTTCAGATATTTTGGTAGCCGAAACAGGCGAAATCGTCGTGGCAGGGTATGCCCGAATAGGAACTTTTAAGGAATTTATAGCAGTTCGATTTACAGCCAATGGTGCTCTGGATCCTTCTTTTGGTGAAGGAGGAATTGTCTCAAAGCATATCGGTAAGGAACACGATCACTGTACAAGTGTCGCTTTTGGAGCGGATCAGGGAATCCTGTTGGCGGGTCATACCAAGTCTGGCGGGACGAGTCGTGATTTTGATTTTGCCATTCTTGCCCTGGATCGAAACGGTAATGTCGATCCATCGTTTGGGGAGGCTGGTGTCCAAATCATCGATGCAGGGGGAGTTGACTACGCTGCGGAAGTCCTGGTGCAGTCCGATGGGCAAATCCTCTTGGTCGGAAGTTCAAGTGGGAAATTTGCGGTGGCAAGACTGTCAAATACAGGTCACCTGGATCGGGCTTTTGCAAATGCCGGGATATCCCGAATTGATATGGAAGGAGAACGCCCCGATTTTGTGCGAAGCGCAGCTTTGCAAAAAGATGGGAAACTTGTGATCGCTGGTGGAGTAGGGGAGCGGGTAGCCATTGCCCGGCTCGAAGGGAATCCCAATATGCCCGGCCTGGAAGAAGTCCTCGGCTTCGGGTGGGAGGCTGGTCAGAGTTCCCCTTCTGAATATGCGCAAATCTCGGTACTCAAAGGATTGTCGGTTCAGGCGTGGCTTCCCAAAAAAGAAAGTACCCAGCCCGAACCCGTAGCGCGCAGAGGCACCAAATCTTTGATTCCCGTTCAGGCTGCCATTCGCGACCATGCTCATTTCGCATGGGGATCTGCTTACAAGGTTACCATGGTCTGGGACCTTCGCGGTGGTATTCATTATTACCTCGACGGCATTTACAAAAAAACAGACTGACCTTCACCGTCAGTCAGTATATTCAGGCAAGGTATCTTCGGATGCCTTGCCTGTTTGTGTTGGGACAAACTCAAAAATCCTGAAAATTCAAGACCTCTTCTATTTGTTCGAGTGAATAGGCGAGGGCCCGTGCTGCAAAGAGTTCTTTGGTGCGTTCCCAGGTGTTTTTAAAGAGGGCGCTGTGTCGATAGGCCTCCAGTGCGGCTTCGGATTCCCATTTACTCACGGTGTATCGTACCCGTTTGTTGCTGGCATCCTGGTGTAATTCGAGATGAAGGCAGCCCGGAAAGGAGCGGATGTGATGTTTCTTGCTGTCAAATAATTGATGAAATTGATGTATTTCATCAGCGCGAAACTCCATTCTGACTATTCTGAGGATCATATTGCAGGTGGTTTTATCGGAAAAATGCCCGTTTTTGGGTTGTTTGGGATTGGCAACTTTACCCCGGTACGAATTTGGGGATTGACGTTTGAAAGAAAAAATTATGTATTATCTTGCAAGAAGGACAAAATTCCACTTGATGGGCATTTTAGGCACTTTCTGCCCGCCTAAAGTAAACGATTGAAACGTATTATGAAAAAATTGCTTGTTGTCTTCTTGTTCATTGCAATGGGAACATCTACCCAGGCCCAGGAAAGGTTTTGGGTATTTTTTACAGATAAAGGAAACGAAATTGAAAGCCAGCTTGAACAACCTGAATCCTTCCTGAGTGCGGAGGCGATCAACCTCAAGTCCGAAAAAGGAATTTCGATCACGCCATCTGATCTTCCGGTAAACGGGGCTTATGTATCGGCTTTGGAAGCACAGAACCTGGACGTAATCAGTACTTCTCGTTGGCTCAATGCAGCGGTCGTGGAAGCGCCGTTTGCCAGAAGAGAAGAGATCGAAACCTTTGCATTTGTGAGGGATACCCGTATCGTTCACACCCTGGTTGCGAATCGCAGTGCAGCGGGCCCCCTTGACGAAGAAACCTTAACCGCTCCGATTTCTTTCAAGGAGGAAAGTGAGCCTTTTGATTATGGGGAAGCGCTTACGCAGAATACCATGATTAACATTCAGGCCCTTCACTCAAAAGGATTTTCGGGAGAAGGCGTTCGGATTGCGTTGTTTGATTCCGGATTTGATGGAGTCGATACTGTCGATGCGTTTGACTCTCTTTGGGTTAAAAATCGGGTGATTGCCTGGTATGACTTTGTCGATGATGATACAACGGTATTTCGTTCTGATTCTCACGGTACACAGGTGATGTCCACGATCGGTGCCAATCTCCCCGGCGAAATGGTCGGTACAGCGCCCCATGCTTCTTTTATCCTTTGTCGGACAGAAGATGCCCGCTCTGAAACACAGCAGGAAGAGCATAATTGGGTCGCTGCACTCGAATGGGCCGATTCAGTAGGGGTGGATGTGATCCACACTTCTCTGGGCTATTCAAAATTTGATAATGAAGAAAATAGCTATTCCTACGAAGATATGGATGGAAATACAGCGATTATCACCCGTGCGGCGGATCTCGCTGCGAAGAAAGGGATTATCGTTACCACAAGTGCGGGAAATGAAGGAACCGACAGCTGGCATTATATCACTGCACCTTGCGATGGCGACAGCGTCTTGTGTGTAGGAGCCGTGAACAGTTACGGAAAGCGTTCCGTTTTTTCTTCTTTCGGACCTGCGGCTGATGGCCGTATCAAGCCGGATGTAGTAGCGATGGGTTCTAACACCACCGTAGCCAGTCCGCGTAATTATATCACTACCAGCCAGGGAACGTCATTCTCCGGTCCGATTATCGGAGGACTGGTAGCTTGCCTGCGTCAGGCACATCCCAAGCGTTCCAACATGGACATCATTCAGGCAGTGCGACTCAGTTCAGATCAGTTTGTGTATCCTGACGAAGAGTATGGATATGGAATCCCGGATGCAGGCGTAGCAGATTCTTTGCTGACAAATGTAGAAGATATGGGGGCTGTGGAGATTGATATGGAAGATAAGCCGGCACGTGGCAAACCCAAAACTCCTAAGGTAGAGAAGGTGATCGAGTTTACTGACAATCCACGTTCTGCGATTAATGTTTCCGGAAATTCGATTTCCGTCAACACAGGAGATGCTGACCTGGAGGCTGTTGAAATTCGCTTTGGGAAGCAGACGGTAACGCTGGACCCCGCAGATGCAACTCAGGTTGGCAATCAGCAGACCTTCAACATCAAATACCTGATGCCGGGAGAATACTACCTGGAAATCAAGACAAGTGAATATGAGGAGAATGTGAAATTCTCTAAATAACTGGACTTTTGACGTATCCTGGATTTTTAGGTTCCAGGGGCTGCGATTTGAAAAATAGCAGAACATCTCCGTGATTTTGGTTTGTGAAGATCAAAATTACGGAGATGTTCTGCTACTCAATTTTAGGGTTGGAATGTTAGAAATATACGACATCTTCCAGCCCGCCAGCCAGAGAAACATACGACATTTGCCAGCCCGCCAGCTAGAGAAACATACGACATTTGCCAGCCCGCGCGCCGGAGAAATGTCGTATGTTTCCGCCAGGGCGCCCCATTTACAGCCGGTTCGTCTTTCCGGGGATTTTGGGTTGTACAGCTTCCCAAAATAACCCGGAATCTCCTACCCGAATAATCCGATTAAGAAAAAGAGTAGCGGTTTCCAGATCAAATCCTTGATAGGCGTTTATTGCAATAAACGCCTACGTAACCAGATTTATCTGGGGTGACGATTCCAATCGGTATGTGTTGGTACAATTCCCTCAAGAGCCAACCTGGTACGAATTATCGGTGTTATCTTAGTATGAAGTTCGCGTGAATTTTGAAAATATTGATTCTTAATCTTTTTTATATTGTCAGCTTTTTATTATTTCATTTTATGAAAAATTTCTCGCTCATATTGTTATTCGTGGCAAACTATTTTGTTGGGTTGGCGCAAATTGATCCGCCGACTTTTGAATGGGCAAAGAGTTTT
>CAYGTH010000155.1:6912-14224 GCA_964352745.1 uncultured Bacteroidia bacterium | reverse complement strand
ATCCAATATATAAGGTATTGGGGTCTATCGGATCAAAAGCAACGCAATTTACCCGCCCGATTCCATTGGGCTGGGTGGTGCCATTTTCGGGAAGCTTAACCGGCCCCATTTGTCGCCAGGTCGCAGTTGCGACAGATCGCTGATCTCCCGTTGCACGAGGATGCTCCCGTAAGTAGGCCTGGAATTGTTCGGATGTTCGTAGGGGGCCAGATTGTTTTCCGGTTGGGGTTAGCCGGGTTTCCATATAATGCTCCCAGCGTTTAAAGGGCTTCCAACCTGCTCCTTTGGTAACTTTTCGGTTAGACCAATAAGCTTCAAAGGCTGCACGGGTATCGGCAAAATCCGAGTTGGGATCCTGCATCAGCTGTACCCAATCGGGTGCTTGAGAAAAAGTGGAACTGGCAAAAAGGGAAAGACATCCCAGAGTGACAAGGCGGAGGAGAAATGTATCAACGTAAGAAGTCATGACAGGCTAATCAACGTGTTAGTTGTACGCGATGATGCGAATCCATCGCTGACCATTCAGCGCGGGGCATCAAAAAAGGACTTCATAGTTGTTGTATCTTGTCGATCGATTGAGTGAGGCGAAGCAGAATTTGAAAAAGCGACGCGATCATTCAATTTTATTACATGGAAGCTAGCGTGTAATGTTTTTCACAAATACTGCTACTTTCATGATATAAAGATAGGGGTAGTTTTATTTTATTCTATGGTATATCTACGTGAATAAGAAAAAAACCGGCCTTATTGGTGCAAATTGCAGTATGGACTCCTTTTTTTCAGCAAGACTCCATATTCCTGAAATTGCATGGTTAGGCCGGTATTTCGCATGTTGGAACTATCTGTTTTTATTCAGTTTCCGCATATCTCGCTGAATTTGCTTCCACTTCTGCTTTCGTTCTAACATCTTATCCCGATCTTCCAGGCTATCCAAATAGGCTTGCTCTTTCCGCAGTTTCAGATAGTGTTCATATCTGTGACGATCAAGTTTGCCAGATTCCACGGCCTCAATCACAGCACATCCCTTTTCATGGGTATGACTGCAATCAGCAAACCGGCAATCAGGAGCAAAGTCAGCCAATTCTGAAAAAGTAGCCGAGATTCCCGCATCAGCTTGCCAGAGTTGAAGTTCCCGCATGCCCGGAGTATCAATTAGAATACCTCCTTCAGGCAATAGAAATAATTCCCGATGGGTCGTCGTGTGCCGCCCTTTTGAATCTCCTTCCCGGATTTCCTGAGTTCGTTGTCGATCTTCCCCCAACAGCCGATTGACGAGGGTTGATTTACCTACTCCAGAAGAGCCAACCAATGCGATGGTTTCTCCAGGCTTGATCAACTCGATTAAGACAGACATTCCAGAACCATTAATTGCAGAAACGGCTATTACTTTATTTACCATAGTTATCAGATTTTCCAATGTTTTATTTTCTAAAACATCGTTATTTAGATCGGACTTATTGATAACTATGACCGGATTCACTTGCGCTTCATGAGCCAATGCTACATATCGTTCCAGTCTTCTGAAGTTAAAGGATTCATCAAAAGCCGTCACGATAAATAGCGTATCCAGATTAGAAACAATGATTTGTTCTTCGGCCCGTTTACCAGCTGTCTTTCGAGACAACCGTGTCTTGCGAGGAAGTACAGCCTGAATGATTCCTTTTTGTTCTCCATCAAAAGGAAGCATCGCCACCCAATCTCCGACCTTCGGAAAATCAGATGACGATTCAGCCGTAAACTGCAGCCGTCCTGATACCTCCGCTGAAAAAGTTCCGGCTTCGGCTTGCAGGATATATTGCTGTTTGTGTTCAACCACAACCCGGGCGGGCAAAAAACCCTGTTCTCGGAAAGGTTCAAATGCGCGTTCAAAAAAAGAATTCCATCCTAAATGGGATAATAAAGGGGTGCTCATGATATGAGGATTAAAAAAACAGCATAAAAAAACATACCGGCTTTTGGGGGAAGCCGACGCGCCAATGTGTTAACACTGGCGACTTAGCAGGACACCCTTCCTGCTAATGGGTATGAAGTTTTAGTTTTCAGAGACGCTGTTATATGTCCTCTTTCTATACGAATATGTCAATCTTTTTTTAGCTAAGCAAATCGACATTCTGTTTATGAACCGCCTTTTCCCTACCTTTACTCATGAAATCCCTATGCTATGGTCAGGCAAATAAAGCAATGGAACGCCCGCAGAACTGTCAAAAGAGCAGTCGGTAGTTTTGATGCAAATGGTTTACTCAATGCCATTCAAGCAGGCGATGAAAAAAGCCTTGCAACTTTATTAGCGAGTGGGATTTCACCGAATATCACCCAAGCCGATCACACACCGGCCCTTCATCTCGCCATTCACTCCGAACGAATTTCAGTAATTCAACCATTACTGGAGGCGGGTGCCAATCCGGATTTACCGGATGCTTCAGGCCGGACTGCTCTTATGATTGCTTGCCGGGCAGGAAGTGTAAAAATGGTCAGCTTATTATTGGAACACAGTGCTGATCCTGATAGCACAAGTGAATCGGGAGAAACCGCATTGATGTGTACGCAAAGTGTAAGCATTGCCCGACTATTATTGGACCAGGATGCGAGTCCGAATTTGGTGAACCAGGCAGGCAAAACCGCCTTGATCCTTGCCGTTGAATCCGGGCATACCGGTGTGGTCAAAAGATTACTCGCTGAAAAGGCCGATCCCAATATCCGCGACCTGATGGGACAGACTGCTTTAGATGTCGAGGGTATTTCGCCTGGGTTGATCAATCTTTTGCGAGAAGCCGGTGGCAAAACCGGAGCAGAGATTCAAACAACTGATGTAAAAGAAACTACCGATTCGACAACTCTGGATAGTCTCGTATCCGTATTGGAACATCTTTCTCTTTCGCCTCACCAACTCGGTCAACTCATAACAGATGCCCGGCAGTTGAAAAAAGGAGAAAGTTCTCTCCAGCAATGGGTAGACCAGGGAAAATCAATGCTGGGAAATGTGGGGGATCAGTTTAGTATCCGGGAATGGGAGCAACAATTATTTGCTAATGGAAGTGCTGCTGAAACATTGGAATCAGCATTCAAGTGGCTCTTGGAAATGCTCGTCGAATTAAAACGAATCGGCATGAGTATTCGGGATATTGCAGCGGTTACGCATAGAGATGACTTGAATACTCTTACCAAATTACAAGCCCAGGTTACCATTGGCCTGACAGGATTTGCTGACTATATAGAAATGGTGGCCCGTGAAAAATGTGCAGTAGAAATTCATGCGCCAGCCGCAAAGGCCGGCGTAGGGGAAAGTGTATTGGTGAAATGGATAATAAAAGACAGCCAAATGGTATCAGCCGGTGATCCCATTTGCGAACTTCAACAAGGGAATGTTACTCGAAATATATATGCTGAAAAGGAGGGAAAACTCATTCACAAGGCTTGGAAAAATGATCGTGTCATAGCCGGCGCCATCCTCGGTAGAATCGAACCCATTCCAGAAATCCCCAACCCGACGCTGAGTCCGGAATTCCAAACGATACTCAACGAAGCATTATTCGAAGCCACTCAGATCAAACATTCCCGACTGATTCAACTCTTACTTGAAGCTGGAGCAAATCCCGATTCCGGAACCTCAACACATGAGTTAGATGGTGCAGCTCCGGAAATCAAATCGCGAACTGAAATACAAGGAGATCAGAGCTGATGATTATTTCCCATGTTTCTCAGCATGAGTCCGTACGCCTTCTTCGATTTGCAGTAAAAACAGTAGGAATTACCTGGAAACCTGTGTATTGCTTTTGGGTAGATGGCCTGTTGATAGATACGGCCATGTCAAAAGCGGCTGCGGCAGTTTGTGCCCAACTCGATAAAAATCCTCCCCAGCAAATCATACTCACTCATCATCATGAAGATCATTCTGGTAATATCGCCCTGCTCAAAAATAGATATGGGATTCCTGCCTATGCCCACCCGTTGACGCTTCTGATCGTTGCAGATGAAGTTCCCGTATTTCTTTACCAGCGCATTGCTTTCGGTTCGGCTCCCCCTGCAGAGTTACTTCCCATCCCCGATCAAATTCAAACGGAGCGATATACATTTGAAGTCATCCATACTCCGGGCCATTCTCATGATCAGATTTCTCTCTATGAAGCTCATCAAGGTTGGCTGTTTTCAGGAGATCTCTATGTAGCCGAAAAAATAAAATACTTCAAGCGGGGAGAAGTCATGAAAGACCAAGTCACCTCTATCCGCGAGTTACTCACTCGGGATTTTGATACTTTATTTTGCTGTCATAATCCCAAACTCACACATGGGAAAGCGCACCTCCAAGCGAAACTTGAATACCTGGAAAATTACTACGGTCAAGTCATGGCCTATCACCAACGGGGGTATTCACCAAAGGCCATTCTTACCGCAATGAAGTTGAAAGAGAATCACCTGATTCGCTGGTTTAGCGGGGGAGATGTTTCTGCAATCAACATGATTCGGGCAGTATTGGATCATCCGTAAACAAAATAGTCAGCTTTGATTATCTTTGTTAAAAGCATACACCTGTGTCAGTCTCTCATCCTCTTGGTCAGTTCTCGCTACACTATCCGGATAAACTTGCCAAAACTGCTATTCTGGAAATGCCTCCTGCGGGCAGGTTGGTAGCTGATACTGCTGCTGTTTCGACTCTTTCTTCCAATGCATTTTATTTCGGTGACAATTTCAGGATTCTGCAATTACTCCGAACAGCGTTTACCGGGCAGGTAGACCTGATCTATATCGATCCCCCTTTTGGAACCGGCCAGGCATTCAACAACCTCGATCAGGAATTGGCTTATGACGACCGCTTGATGGATTATCAATTTCTGGAGTTTTTGCGCCGCCGACTCTTTTTACTCCGGGAACTCCTATCGGATCAAGGAAGTATTTACCTGCACATCGATAAAAAAATCGGACATTATGTACGCGTCATCATGGATGAGGTATTTGGCTATCACAACCATATCAATGACATCACCCGAATCAAGTGCAACCCCAAAAACTTTGCGCGTAAGGCCTATGGGAATTATTCCGATATGATTCTGTATTACGCCAAAAATCGTGATCAACAAATCTGGAATGAGATTAAAGAGCCTTTGACCGAGTCGGAAATCATTTCGCTTTTTCCCAAAACAGATCCCGAGAAAGGCAGATATACGACCCATCCCTTACATGCACCGGGAGAAACTCAGGAAGGGGATACGGGTTTGGCCTGGAAAGGATTGAACCCGCCCAAAGGCAGGCATTGGCGATATAGCCGCGCGTACCTTGACAAGTTAGAAGCCGAAGGCCTCATCGAATGGTCTGAAACCGGCAATCCTCGCAAGAAAGTTTTTGCGAGAGAACACAAAGGGAAAAAAATTCAGGATGTATGGGAACTCAAAGATAAAGGCATTTCCTATGTCAGTTACCCTACCGAAAAAAATGCGCAATTGCTAAACAGGGTTATTCGACATTCTTCAAACCCTGATAGTATTGTGCTCGACGCATTTGCGGGTTCGGGCAGTACCTTGTGGGCCGCGCATCAATTGGGTAGAAAGTGGATCGGGATCGATCAGTCAGATCAGGCTTTTGCTGTAATTCGGGAAAACATGAAACAGGCACACATAAAAGGAGATATTTTTCGATGGAAAGCACCTTGAAATGTTCCCTTACATATTACGCAGTATTGCTCTGGTAATCAGATAGATCACTGCAGCCAAGAACATCAAAATAGAGATTCGATTGATGCCGTGCATAAAGCGAAGGTTTACACTACTCGGCGCGTCAGGATCCGACTTCTTGAAAACATTGATATAGCCAAATATCTTCTTGATGATTTCCATGATCACAAAGGTAAATAAAATTCAAAGATGCTATTTATCCAGATTAAACCCACAGGATCAGAAAAAGTTCATTTGTCAAAAAAGGATAAATTGATTCCATCATTTTATTCGAATATTCTTATAGGGTACAGGCTGTTTGAGCGTATATTCACAGCACCCAGCATGGCTAGAGGACAACGATGGTTTCCGAGTCAGATGATCTAATTGGGCAATTGATTTCTAATCGGAAATCAATTTCATAATGGACTGTTTGCTCCTATTTTCCTATACTTGGAATAACCTCTTTAGTAAAGAACTTCAATGGATACCCCACAACTCAAACAAAAAGTCGCCATCATAACAGGTGGTGGAAGCGGAATTGGTAAAAGTATCACTGCCGGATTTGCCGAAGCAGGTGCCACTGTACATGTATTGGAATGGAATCCCGAATCCGCGATAACATTTTCCAAGGAATATCCAGCACTTGCTTCGAGTGTATTTTTTCATACCTGCGATGTCTCAGACCAATCGGCTGTCAAAACCTGCGTCCAAACGATTCATCAGCAAGCTGGATCCATTGATATTCTCGTAAACAATGCCGGTATCGCACATATCGGCAGATTGGATAATACGACGGAATCTGACTTTGATCGGATCATGCGAGTAAATGTAAAAGGCGTTTACAACTGTTTGCATGCCGTCATTGGTATTATGAAAAATCAGGGGGGTGGGGTGATCCTCAATATGGCTTCAGTTGCTGCATCTGTAGGAATTTCGGAGCGATTCGCGTACGCTACCTCAAAGGGGGCCGTCCTCACGATGACCTATTCTGTCGCAAAAGATTACGTTGCAGATCATATTCGTTGTAATAGCATTTCACCAGCTCGTGTGCATACCCCTTTTGTAGATGGGTATATACAAGATACCTATCCCGGTCGGGAGCAGGAAATGTTTGAAAAACTTTCTAAAACCCAACCCATCGGAAGAATGGGCAAACCAGCAGAAATCGCAGCACTTGCTATTTTTCTCTGCTCAGATCAGGCAGGATTTATTACCGGTACAGATTATCCCATCGACGGAGGATTTCTCCGACTCAATACCTAATACTCTTTTATTATGAAACTCATTCGGTTTGGACAGCCTGGCGCAGAAAAGCCCGGTGTATTATTAGCAGATGGTCGCAAGATTGATGTAACTGCATTTGGGGAAGATTATGATGAGACTTTCTTCGGAACAGGCGGGATTCACCGACTCCAGTCCTGGCTGGAACAACATGCAGATGCTGCACCCGAAGTAGGAGATGACCAGAGAATGGGCGCTCCATTGGCGCGACCTTCAAAAATCATTTGTATTGGTCTCAATTATGCAGACCATGCCCGCGAAAGTGGGATGGATATTCCTAAAGAACCCGTTGTATTTTTCAAAGCCACCTCTTCTATGGTCGGCCCCAATGATGATTTGATCATTCCGCCTAATAGTGAAAAAACCGATTGGGAAGTAGAACT
>CAYGTH010000155.1:0-6812 GCA_964352745.1 uncultured Bacteroidia bacterium | reverse complement strand
ACCACTTCTCAACTCGTATTTGACGTGCCTCATGTAATCAGTTATTTGAGCCGGTACATGACTTTGCTTCCAGGTGATATCATTTCTACCGGAACCCCTCCCGGAGTAGGACTGGGATTTAATCCTCCTCGTTATCTCAAGCCCGGCGATATCGTAGAATTGGGAATAGAAGGTCTGGGAAGTTCGAAGCAACATGCCGTTGCCTATTCTGGATAACAACCGGATTTTATTCAACATAACACCATGGATTTATTCCTTAAAGAAAAGGTAGTCATCGTAACCGGTGGCGAAAGAGGTATTGGCGCTGCAATTGTTCGTACACTCGCTGAAGAAGGTGCAATTCCGATTATTGTAGGCCGAGCGGCTCAGGCGGGAAAGGCATTGGAAACAGAATTATTGGCTGAAGGATATGTTACCCTGTTTATTCAAGCCGAACTTTCTGATGAATCCGCCTGCCAACAAGTCATTGAAGCGACCCTCGCTACTTTCGGCAAAATAGATTGCCTGATTAACAATGCTGGAGTCAACGATTCGGTGGGATTGGAGCATGGTAGTCGTGAGGCTTTTATTGAATCTCTTCACGCCAACCTGATCCATTATTATGTAATGGCGCAACAGGCACTGGATTCCCTCAAAGTTACCCGGGGAAATATCATTAATATTTCTTCCAAAACTGCGGTAACCGGTCAAGGAGGTACTTCTGGATATGTCGCTGCAAAAGGGGGAGTTATGGGACTCACTCGCGAATGGGCAGTAGAATTATTACCCTATGGCATTCGGGTCAATACGGTGGTCCCGGCAGAAGTGATGACACCTTTGTATGAAAATTGGATTCAACAATTCAAAAATCCTCAAGCGAAATTGGCAGAGATCAATTCCAATATTCCATTAGAAAACAGGTTGACAACTGCTGAAGAAATTGCCAATACCGTGATTTTTCTGGCTTCGGATCGGTCTGCCCACACTACCGGCCAAATCCTGTTTGTTGATGGGGGCTACGTTCACCTGGATCGCTCATTGAATACGCTGGGGAAATAAATTTATAGAAACATAAAAAAGGGAGTCTCCGATTTGGAGCTCCCTTCTGTTTACTACTACTTATTATCTAATCTCTTAGAACTTCCAGCGAACAAAGGCTTCCATCGCCTCATATTCTGCAAATCCCAATTCATCATATTCACGGGCAGTTCCCCGGTTGCGGTCTTCGGCGCGCTGCCAAAACTCGCGAGGGTCGTGTCCTGGAAAGAGGGGCCGATCTTTTTGTGATTGGTGTTTGAATACCGCTCTTCTCTTTTTCATCAGCTGCTCTGGACTCATCGGAACCGCCATTTCGATATCTTCCAATCCCCACTCATGCCATGCTCCCCGGTATAACCATACGTAACAGTCTCTTGTCCAGGCCTCCGTTTTCAATCGTTCGACCGCTTCAAAAATAGCTGCCAGACATACCCGATGTGTTCCGTGTGGATCAGACAAATCTCCTGCAGCATAAATCTGATGCGGCTTTATTTCGTCCAACAAATCATAAATGATTTGTACATCTTCTTCGCCTATTGGCTTTTTCCTAACGGTTCCTGTTTCGTAGAAAGGCATATCCAAAAAGTGGATTTGCTTGTCTTCTACTCCACAATACCGACAAGCTGCTTTGGCTTCTCCCCGGCGAATCAGTCCTTTTAATTGCTGGATCGCTGGAGAATCTACCTGCCCCGATTTTTTGCTTGTGAGGAAATTAAGCGTCTCTTCATAGAGCTGCTTACTTCTGTTTCCTTCCCAACCGAATATTTCATTCAGGTCCCGTGCAAAATCGACAAAGCGAATGGCTTCATCATCAAATACTGCGATGTTACCAGAAGTCTGATAGGCAACATGTAC
The DNA here is from genome assembly GCA_964352745.1 of uncultured Bacteroidia bacterium. Lineage (GTDB taxonomy): Bacteria > Bacteroidota > Bacteroidia > J057 > J057 > CAYGTH01. Next base: position 4,940 of record CAYGTH010000155.1, on the reverse strand, counting down.
TTCGTGGCCTTGCTCAACCAATCGAAGTAAAGTTCCTCCCATCGAAATCACATCATCGTCAGGATGTGGACTGAAGATGACGACCCGCTTGCGTTCCGGCTCAGATCTTTCCGGGCGTTCGCTATCATCTGCATTCGGTTTTCCACCTGGCCATCCGGTTATGGTATGCTGTAATTCATTGAATACCCGGATGTTGATATCGTACGCAGATCCGTGATGAATCAGTAAACTCGACATTCCGTTTTCATTATAATCTTCCGGAGTCAGTTTGAGGATAGGCTTCCCTTCTTTTTTACACAGCCAAACAATTGCTTTGCGAATCGTTTTTTGATCCCACTGAACGGTGCGCACCAACCAAGGGGTTTTGATCCGGGTCAATTCTGCACCTGCAGCCGTGTCAATGATAAATTCAACATCCGGATGTTCCTGTAAAAAAGTAGCAGGTACTTTATCGGTAATGCCCCCTTCTATGGTAGATCGCAAAATAGGCGATTTACCTTCGCCCCATGCCATGAGATATACTTTTCTGGCCAGGAAAATCGTCCCAACTCCCATCGTAATGGCACGCATTGGCACATGCTCTTCTCCAAAAAAATCACTGGCTGCATCTAGTCGGGTAATCTTGTCCAGGGTAATCAATCGGGTAGGGGAGGTACGAGTCGACCCCGGCTCATTAAATCCAATATGCCCCGTACGTCCAATTCCTAAAATTTGAATATCAATGCCGCCGACTGCTCTGATTTTGTCTTCATAGCCCTGACAAAACGCATCGATATCGTTTTCTGCCAGCCTGCCGTCTGGAATGTTGATGTTCTCTGGCTCAATGTCCACAAAATCAAAGAGATGCTCATTCATAAACCGGACATAGCTTTGTAATGAATCCGGCGCTATGGGATAATACTCATCCAGGTTGAATGTGATCACATTCTTAAAACTTAGCCCTTCTTCCTGGTGAAGCCGAACCAATTCATCATAGACTCGGGTTGGCGAGGATCCTGTTGCCAATCCCAGGACCGCGTTTTTTCCCTCGGCTTGTTTTTCCCGAATCAATTCGGCAATAGCGTGTGCGATGTAAATAGATCCGTCATCCGAATCGTCGTAAATAGTAGTCGCGATTTTTTCAAATCGTCTTTCTAATGAGGAGCTTGCTGTTGCAGGTACGTTCATGTTAGCAGATTTGTTATTCGATAATTTATACGGTATGTGCTCGCGCACAGTTTCATTTATCAGTGTTTATTTTCAATAATACAAAACTAAAATCAAACCTCTATATGGTGTGATCCCCTACAATATCGCTTTTTAGGAAGCGGGCTTTACCGATACGCCATCCGTTGAAAACGGAACCTCTACCCATTCTCCATCCCACAGTATATTCAAATGGGTAAAGCCGATTTCACTTAGCATTCCAGCTGTTTCAAAAAAATTCCCATCAACCTCTTGCGGCAAATGGGAATCAGAATTTAGCATAATGGGCATTTCTCGATCTTTCATAATTTCGAGTACCCATCTGCTCGGATACGTTTCTGTTACTGCTTTTTTATATATCCCGCGGGTATTCACTTCCGTGATAATATCTGCACGTTGAATTTCATCAAGAGTTTTGATCATCTCTGCCCGATACCATGCCTCATCTTCAGCAAATAGTTGTCCCCCTTCATTTTGCATTTTGATTTTATCCAAATGTCCAACGACATCCGGGCAATCTTCCCGGATCATCTGTCGGGTCAATTCAAAATATCGGGTAACAGCTGCTTGAATATTTTCCTTAAAAATCTCGTTCAGGCCTTTGAGGAATAGACTATGTGGCCCATCAATCTCCCAGGCTTTCCCATTTTCAAAAGCATCTACATAATGAATAGAGCCAATGGTATAATCCAGTTCCGCCCCTTTTAATTGATCATTAAAAGAACCCGCGATTTCAGGGATATAATCCATCTCCAATCCACAGTATATCTGGATTCGATCAGCAAACTCTTCACGTAAACGGGAAATTTCAGCTTGATAATCTGCCAGACGTTCCACTTTCATATTCCAGGTGGAAGGGAAGGGGACAGGCATATGGGAAGAACACCCCCAGGCAATAAATCCACGATCGAGAGCGCTTTCGATGTGCGCCCGAATTTCATACTTGCCATCACAGTAATGACTGTGGCTATGGAAATTCGTCCAGGACATGCCTTTTCTGTTTAAGCCCGCAAATCTAGGAAAATTCTGATCAATGCATCTACTAAAACTATTTATTTACACCAACCTTACAATTTATTAATCTACCCTTTTCGTAAGTTCTCCTTCATCAGGATTCGAATACGATACTACCTGCCAACAAACTCAGCAACCCCATCTTGTTATCTCCCCTGCTGGACTGTATCTTTTTGTTAACAGTTAAATATCACGGAATCGATACACTCCTTACAGGTAAGATTTTTACTCAAAAGTGATACATATATTCGATTCAAGAAGCAATAGCCAAATGGCTTATCCACATACCAAATGAAAACTTTTATAAAGTGCTTATTATCAGTATTTTATAATCCACACCAAAATGGGTAAAATGTGAATAAGCCCATACCACCGGTTCATAAGGTTTTCCACACCTGTCAGGTTTATGCACATTTCTGTGGAAAACTACGAATTGTGGATAAGCGAAGTGGATTACCTCAGTGTTATGCACATGTTATCCCGGGCCACTGTCTCTTAATTTATTCAGGTTATGATTTATCCACTTGCTTGTTAATATGTAGATAAGTTCCGTAACATTGTGAGTATAAAGGATTTAGGAGGGAAACAAATTGTTGATTACGCGTACAAAAGCGTGGAGAACGTTTAGAACAAATAAATTCGAATAATTCTTTCCCCCATATCCACAGCCCCATTAACACTTCTTATTTTAAATATATTTAAATAAAGAATAAGAGAAGAGTATGATATCATCTGATTTAAAACGAATTCAATCCATCGGATTTTTAGATATTGATCTGGATCCCACTCTTGATCTCTTCGAGGAGATTGAAAAGATGAAATTTGAAAAGAACGCAATTATCCTGGCGCACTACTATCAGGATGCCGACATTCAGGACATTGCAGATTTTGTGGGAGATAGCCTGGGACTTTCGCAACAAGCTGCGAGCACGGAGGCAGATCTTATTTTGTTTGCAGGGGTACACTTCATGGCGGAAACAGCCAAGATTCTCAATCCGCACAAAAAAGTGATTTTGCCGGATCTCAATGCAGGGTGTTCGCTATCAGATAGTTGCCCGCCAGATCTCTTTGCCAAATTCAAAGCAGGTTACCCCGATCACAAAGTTATTTCCTACATCAATTGCTCGTCAGGACTCAAGGCGATGAGCGATGTGATCGTAACTTCCTCCAATGCCGAAGTGATTGTCAACAGCTTCCCAAAAGATCAGCCGATCATTTTTGCACCGGACAAAAACCTGGGGCGATACCTCAACAAACAAACAGGTCGGGACATGGTCTTGTGGAATGGCAGCTGCATGGTGCATGAGATATTTTCCCAAAAACGCATTCTCGAATTGCAGACGCAACATCCTGATGCTGAAATCATTGCTCACCCCGAATGTGAAGAGCATATTCTCGATTTGGCAACTTTTATCGGATCGACAGCGGCTTTGCTGCGATACACCCAGGAATCGGATACTCAAATTTTTATTGTCGTAACTGAAAGCGGGATTCTGCACGAAATGGAAAAACGTTCGCCGGAAAAGAAGTTTATCCCAGCACCGGCGGAAGGTAATTGCGAATGCAACAATTGCCCGCACATGCGCCTCAACACCCTGGAGAAAATCTATACCTGCTTGAAATATGAATTGCCGGAACTCGACATTCCTACGCATTTGCGGGAACAATCTCTCCTGCCCATTCAGCGGATGCTCGAAATCAGTGCGAAGGCGGGATTATAGGAAAATAGCGACTTATTCACACCACCTAAGTTGTGGATAGTTCGATTTAGTCCTGATATATAGAGAGATAACTAATTATTAATCAAAGAATTAAGTCGGTCATAATTATGCAATCTTATCCACACTTGTTTTGTGGATAAGCGGTGGATAAGCCTACTTTCGAACTCACACCTTGGGTGACAGACTCTGATTGTGTAGTTTTGAAAGCTTTTTCATCGCAGTATTCGGCTGTGATCAGTGTAATTCATTCGATTCAACTTCAAACAGCAATTCATTCATGTCCAACACTCCCATCTCAGCACTTGGCGAATTTGGTCTGATCGATCGGATCACAAATTCATTCCCCACTTTTTCTGATCGTACGATCAAAGGGGTAGGTGATGATGCCGCTGTGATCAGGGGAGAAAATGGCAGGGTGAATGTACTTACGACGGATTATTTGTTGGAAGGCGTTCACTTTGACCTGGCTTATGTCCCGCTTCGGCATCTGGGGTATAAATCTGTGGTCGTAAATCTGAGTGATATTGCAGCGATGAATGCAAAAGCAATCGGTATTACGGTTTCCATTGCGATGAGCAGTCGATTTCCGGTAGAGGCCGTCGAAGAGTTGTACGCCGGCATCAAACTGGCCTGCGAACGGTACGAAGTTGATTTATTGGGAGGAGATACGACCAGTTCTCGCCAAGGTTTGGTGATTTCCGTTACAGCGATCGGAGAAGCTGCCGAATCTGAAATTGTTTATCGAAAAGGAGCTCAGCCTAAAGACCTGATTTGTGTAACGGGCGATGTCGGCGCAGCCTATGCCGGATTTTTGATCCTCGACCGGGAAAAGCAGGTTTTTGTTGATAAACCTGAGTTACAACCCGATCTCTCCGACTATGATTATGTCGTCGGGCGTCAGTTGAAACCCGAAGCCAGATTCGATGTAATCAACACGCTTGCCGGACTCAATTTGAAACCTACCTCGATGATGGACATCAGTGATGGTATTGCCAGTGAGTTGCATCACCTCTGTCGGCA
>CAYGTH010000154.1:0-14353 GCA_964352745.1 uncultured Bacteroidia bacterium | reverse complement strand
TGGCCCCTACGCAGGATTTGAATAACCAATTTATCTGGCAACAATTAATCCCGGAAATAGGACAGGAAATTACACTCGATACCGATGGTTGGGAAGAGGTGGAACGCATTGGCAGTCAGGCGGACAGCCTGTTTTTACGAATTGATTTTGGCGAGTATCCGGAAGACAAGCAGTTCTGGGATTTTACATTGCATCAATTGCAGTTATTACTCGAAACACGAGAGACTTTGCTCGATGCAGCATCAGCCTATAAAAATGCCTGTCGGCTGCAATTGACTAAAAGAGGGGAGGCCCTCGGGATTGTTCGCGAATTGCAGCAGCAGATGAAAGATAAATCCATCGAATGGCGGGAGCTTCAAAGTGAAATGGAGAATCTTTGGGAATATGAAAATCGATCCTATTGGCAAGAGGAAGCCCGTGCCCCGTACACGGATCGCTGGAAAGCATTTGCGAGTATGGAAAAACGCCTCGAGGCTTCTGGAATTCAGTTGAGCTATGGCAATTACCTGCTTCCGCCCAAAGAAGTTCGGCTGGCCATTTCGGAAACTGCTGGTAAGTATTTCTCCTACTGGCTGATCGCTGGCCCCTTTACGATAAAAAAACCGCACATCACTCAGCCTGACTTCCTCACTGCCATGGGCGGCGAGGCAAAGGCACGACCCGGCGCTGGTGAATTGTTTCAGGCACCTGATGGCCGAACCCTTATGTGGGATAAGTACCAATCGCCGCTATTTGACCGAATTGACTTTACTCAAATGTATGAGCAAAACAAAGAATCCGTTGCCTATGCCTATTGTCGTATAAGCAGTCCGGTTGATCAGGTAGTCAGAGCTACATTTGGCAGCAACGATGGGATTGAGGTTTTTTGTAATGGGGAAAAAGTCTTTCGGAAATTAGAGAAACGAAGCCTCATTCCGGATGAAGATGAATGTCAATTGAACTTAAAGGCAGGGACAAATTACGTACTCCTCAAAATCGAACAATGGAAAGCGGGATGGGGCTTTTCCTTCCGCCTGCCCGATCATACTGTTCGCAACCATAAGTATAAATATGAGATTGTGGAATGAGTCTGTAATTTCTTAGTCTTGCAAAAATCATTGTGTTGTCCGCAGACCCCGATCTCCTGACCCTGTATTCCCCCAACGCACTGCGCCAGGCGTGGGGGACGAGGTCTTGGAAATCTTTGATTAAGGCATTTGGTAGATCGTAGCCTGTCAACAACAATCTAATCCAAGGATTCCCATCGAAGTGGGTCGGCGATGCAGAAGCCATCGGGAAAAAGGGCGGCAAGTGTGGCTGGAATTGGCTTCTGCGCTTTTCCACAAGTATTCTTGAAAATAAACCCGTAAAAGTGCCAGGAAAAGAGGGATTACAAGACCTGAAAATCGTAGAGGCGATTGTCCGGTCAGCCGATACAGGAGCTGGTGTAACACTGATTTAGGAAGCTATTCGAATAAAGTGAAAACGTTTTTATGTACTTGTCAGTTTAAGCACTGAGATAATCGGGATTAATTTTGTATTCTTGAAAGACAAGGACGCTTGCATGAAATTCAACCGAAATTTTTTACTTTGCCTGCTGCTTATTTTGGTAGCCTGTTCAACTCCTCCCACTAACGGCACACCCGAAGTTACCTACGCGAAAGCTGCTGATTTCGCTGACACCAGCAATGTTTCTGTCCAGTTATTGGATGGGTTCAGCCTGAAACTTTGGGCTCCTGGTCCGTTGATCTCTAATGCTGTTGCGATCAGTATTGATAATCAGGGCGTTGCCTATGTATCAGAAACGCAGCGCCGCAAAAGCTCTGATCTGGATATCCGGCAACATCGAGACTGGATGATTGATGATATTTCTTTGCAAACCATCGAGGAAACCCGGGAATTTCACATACGGAAAATGGCCCCCGAACTCAGTGCTGAAAATACCTGGCAAGAAGATTTTAATGGGGATAGCCTGCACGATTACCGGGACCTGGAAGTTCAGACAGAATATATCCGAAGAGTCTGGGACAGTGATGGAGACGGACAGGCGGATGCCTCTGCCCTATACGCAGAAGGGTTTAATGATATGCTTACGGGCGTTGCAGCTGGAGTATTGGAGCATGATGGGGAGGTGTTTCTAACGGCGGCACCTGATGTATATCGCTTGCGGGACCAGGATGGCGACGGAGATGCAGATGAGCGAGAAATCATTAGCCACGGATATGGAATTCACATTGCTTATGCCGGGCACGATATGTCCGGCCTTGTGATGGGGCCGGATGGGAAAGTCTATTGGTCGATAGGGGATATTGGCGTGAATGTAGTCGATAAGACTGGAAAACGATGGGCCTATCCGAATCAGGGAGCAGTTATGCGCTGTAATCCTGACGGTAGCGACTTTGAGGTATTTGCGCATGGCTTGCGCAACCCACAAGAACTGGCTTTCGATGCGTATGGAAACCTGATCAGCGTCGACAATGATGGCGACCATCCCGGAGAGCATGAGCGATTCGTCCATATCATTCAAGGTTCAGATACGGGCTGGCGTATCAATTGGCAATTCGGGAAATACAACAACGAAAACGAGGCATACAAAGTCTGGATGGACGAGAAGCTGCATGTCCCTCATTTTAAAGGGCAAGCCGCATACATTTTGCCGCCATTGGCTCTGGCATCAGATGGCCCGGCAGGCCTGGCCTACAATCCCGGTACGGCCCTGAATGATAGGTGGAATGGTTTCTTCTTCAGTTCCTTTTTTAAGGGCTCTGCGGCAAAATCTAAAATTCAGGCATTTCGATTGGAACCCAAAGGGGCTTCTTTTCAGGTTGCAGAAACGCAGGACATCGTTTCTGGAATCGTTTCGACAGGGGTGGCATTTGGTCCGGATGGAGCTCTGTATTTGAATGACTGGAAGGATGGCTATGCGAAGAAACCTGAAGGGCGAATTTGGCGACTGGATGTGACGGAGCAATCTCAGCAGATTCGGACAGAGACGCAATCTGTTTTGGCGGGTGGAGTAAAAGGGAAATCCACCTCTGAATTGACGGAGTTGATGCAGCATGCCGATATGCGGGTTCGGATGGCCGCTCAATTTGAGCTGGTGAAACAACAAGCATCAACAAGCTTAATGGATATTGCCAACGGTCCGGGAGAATATGCCCCCTTACATGCTATTTGGGGCTTGGGCCAACTCGCCAGAAATGATGCGGGGATAGCTGCTGAATTATTGCCTTTGCTCAAGGATACCCGACCTGAAGTTCGGGCCCAAACGGCTAAAGTATTAGGAGATGCGGGTGCTGTGTCTGCCAAGGCAGCCCTGATTGCTCAATTGAAGGACGAGTCTGTGCGTGCGGTATTTTTTGCAGTGGAGGCCTTGGGGAAAATGGGGGTGAAACAGGCATTTCGTCCGATGGTTGGTTTACTGGCCGAAAAAGGAGACAGCGACACTCATTTACGACATGCGATCATGGTCGCGTTTGCCGGGCTGGGCGATGCCGATGCGCTGATGCAATTGAGTCGACACGTCTCTGTGGATGTGCGCCTGGCTGCGGTTGTTGCCTTGCGGAGAATGAAAGCGGAACACGTAAAAGCCTTAATACAGGACCAAAATCCATTGGAGCTGGAAGAAGTAGCACGTGCAATAAATGATGACCTCTCCATTCCGGAAGCCTTGCCTGAACTGGCAGCCGCATTGTCCCGGACTGAAATACAATCAGAAGCATTTTTGCGTCGGGCAATCAATGCCAACCTGCGATTAGCAGATGCGGCAAGTGCCACCCGTTTGGTGAGTTTTGCTAATGCGGAGTCTGTTGATCCGGCCATGCGTTCAGATGCCTTGTGGGCATTGGGATATTGGACTGCTCCTCCTGTGCTAGACCGGGTAGATGGCCGGTACCGGAAATTAGAGCCGGGTTCAAAATCTGATGTACATACTGTGGCGGGACCGGCGCTAATGGAATGGCTACAAAATGGCTCTTCGGATTTGCGCGCTTCAGCTGCTATGCTGGCGGGACGCATTGGGTACCAGGCCGCGGAACCTCGTCTGATGCAGTTGCTGGGAAATCGAAATGGTCCGGTTTCGGTTCGGAAAGCCGCCTTAGAGGCACTGGCTGCTTTAGGAAGCAGCCAATTAACCAATGCACTCAATATTGCTCTTTCCGATAGATCAGTTGAATTGCGCAAGCCTGCTGAAGTTTTGTTGGCAACTGTTAATCTTCCCGACGAAGTCCGGGTCAATATGCTGGATAAGGTCTTGCGAAATGGAACCATTGCTGAGCAACAAGAGGCCCTTGCTGGGCTCGGGGCGATTACAATAGCTGCTTCTACTGCCTTGCTGGATTCCTGGATGGACAAGCTGACAGCAGGAACCCTTGATCCCGCTTTACACCTCGACCTGCTGAATGCAATTACAGCCTCTAAATCGGAGAGCTTACTGGCCAAAGTATCGGCATACGAAGCTGCAAAACCAGCGGGTGATGTGCTGGCCGAATTTTCAGAAAGCCTCTATGGAGGAAATGCACGCAATGGGCGGAAAATCATGGCTACTGATAATTCCGCTCAGTGTATTCGATGCCACATTGTGCAGGGATACGGAGGTGAGGTGGGCCCTGATTTGACACATATTGCATCTGCACTCTCCCGGGAACAACTCCTGGAAGCCCTGGTCAACCCAGGCGCACGACTCGCTCCCGGATACGGAACAGTCATTCTGGTGATGAAGGATGAAAGTAAAATAGTAGGCACGCTGGAAGGGGAGGATAATCAAAAGATTCGGGTAAAAGATTCAAGTGGTGAAACTCGGGAAATTAATAAATCGGATATTGCTACAAGAGAAGATGCGCCTTCCGCAATGCCTGGCATGAAGGGAATTTTGTCGAAATCCGCAATTAGGGATCTTGTCGCCTTTCTTTCTGGCCTTGAATAGGCACTGTTCTATTCACTCATGTGAAGAAAAAAGGGTAGTCCAATGAAAGCAATATTATTGAAAGAATTTGGCGGGCCAGAACAACTCTATATCGGCGATGCTGAGAAGCCTGTGCCGGGCCCGAAGCAACTATTGGTTCGGGTTCATGCGACTGCCCTCAATCGTGCGGATACCCTGCAACGTAAAGGCATGTATCCACCTCCAGCAGGCGCCAGCCCCATTCTTGGACTGGAAATGGCTGGGGTAGTAGAAGCCGTGGGGAAGGATTGTGAACTTGTTCAGCCGGGAATTCGGGTATGTGCCCTTCTTTCTGGAGGGGGATATGCCGAGTATGTCGTTATCAATGAAGCGATGGCCATCGCAATTCCTGATAGCTGGTCGTTTGAACAGGCTGCTGCCATGCCCGAGGTATTCCTGACTGCCTTTCAGGCGCTGGATTGGCTGGCGGGTTTGGAAAAAGGAGAGCATTTGCTGGTTCATGCAGGAGCCAGCGGTGTGGGAACGGCTGCGATTCAAATTGCACGCGCAAAAGGAGCGAGGGTTTGGGTAACAGCCTCTTCCGGAAAACACGAAGCTTGCCTCAGCCTGGGAGCCGAGCGGGCAATTGATTACCGAAGTGAACAATTTGAGGAGGTAATAGCAGTTGAAACCCAGGGAAAAGGGGTAGATGTGGTGCTGGATTTCCTTGCTGCTTCCTATTTTCAGGGAAACCTCAATAGTCTGGCAATGGATGGCCGTATGGTAATGCTTGCCTTGATGGGCGGTGTGAAAGCCGATGAATTGAACCTGGGAAATATCCTTAGAAAACGCCTGCACATTATGGGGAGTACCCTGCGAAGTCGAACTCCAGAGTACAAAGCCGCCCTTACAGACGATTTTTGCGAATTTGCCTTGCCTCTGTTTGAGACAGGTACTATGATGCCGATAGTAGATTCTGTTTGGGATTGGAAGGAAGTAGCGGCGGCGCATACCTACATGGAATCAAACAAGAATACGGGTAAAATCGTTTTGAAGTTAGATAAACAAATTTGAAGAAATACTCAAAAATTGCGCTGAGGATTTTTTTGCTGGGATTAGGTGTTTTTTTGTCAGTCGCCCTGTTGGTATCGGCACTCGTGCAGGTGCCGGCAATTCAAAAATATCTCGTCAATACGCTTGTCGAACAGCTTCAGGATCAAACCGGGGCAGAAGTGTCTTTAGATGGGGTACGGGCAAGGCTTTTGCAGACTGTCGAATTACAAGGACTTTATCTTGGTGATCTGAATGGGGATACATTATTGTATTGCTCAGAAATAGGGGTGGATATCCAGCCATGGGCCTTGCTGTATCAGGAGATAAGTATTCGTGAAATGCGGTTTATTGAGGGGGCGATTCACCTGAATCGAAATGCCGGAGAATCTGACTTCAATTTCCAGTTTATTGTGGATGCTTTTACCGGCCAAGAGGATAGCTCAACAACTCCTTCTGCCTGGAAATATCGGATTGATGATTTGCAGGTAAATGCAATTACTTTTTTCCTTAAAGATGAGGTGGAAAAGCAATGGATAACGGTGCATTCCGGGCAGATTTCCATACAGATGAATGGCCCACCTACCGACTTTTCTCAACTAGATGTATCGTATCTCAGTTTTTTGCATACCGATGTGATATGGAACCGCAAGACGGTTGCGGCTCAGGCCAGCCCGAAGCCACCATTGGCCGAAACGGGCATCCCAAGAATAGGAATGGGATTGACAGTTGCCAAACTTCTGTTGAAGAAATGCAGAATCCGATATACAGAAAATGTATTCCCGGGAAGAACTGTTGGCACATTCGACCCTTCAGATATAGACCTGGAAGACCTTTCCCTGGAACTCAATGAATTTCGGCTGATAGAGGGACAGCTCGGATTATCCCTTCTACAGTTGGCTTTTCGTGAGCAAAGCGGATTTCAACTCCAGCAGATGGCCGGCCAATTGGAGGGTGATTCGCTACGGCTTCAATTGGAAAATCTATCTATTCGAACAAACGCAAGCAGGCTGGACGGATCTGTTGAAGTCCGTCTTCATACTCAACCCACACAATTTCCGGGGATCGAACTGAACCTGTCCGCAGGTGACCTTGCAGTAGCGGAACTCCGATACTTCTTTCCGGATGTATTGATATTTGGTGAGGATAATCCGGGGTTAGTTCACCTGGCAGGTAGGGTTTCTGCCGCAGGTAATTGGTTACATGCATCAAAATTAACAATATCAGCACCCGGACTTCTCCTGGAAGGCTCAGCAAAAGTGGAGAATTATTCGGTAGATTCTTTGCGCTCGATAGAAGTGAGCCTAAAGGAGTTGAGCGGGAGTTATGAAGCATTACATGAATTAGTGCCGAATGTATCGATTCCACCCTCGGCACAGCGTCTGGGCAGAATACTGGTACAGGGAAGGGTATCCGGAAGGGTACAAGATTTGAATTTGGATAGTCTGGTTTTATCGACCGAAAGCCAAACGGGATTTTTGATTGGTGGTAATATTCAAAACCTGTTGAAACCGGACAGTATTCGCTATGTGGTAGAGGTGTTTTCCCTGCGCACTTCATACGCCGATATCAAGAGTTTACTACTGGAAAAAATCCCACCGGAATTAGCCGGAATCAGTCTGATTGCCTATGAAGGATTATTGCGGGGATCATTATCGGAAGTTGGGTTGAACGGCTTGATTCGGAGTGCAGCAGGCCCTTTGGTTGCGAAATTTTCTGCGCAATTTTCAGCTGAAGATTCGCTCATCCGGTACAAGGCATTTTTGGCATCTACCGGCTGGGATCTGGGGGTGTTGACAATAGATTCCTCAGGCCTCGGACCCATAGCTTTTGAACTGGATGTGGAGGGAAAGGGCGTTTCGCTCAAGACAATAGAAGCAAATATTTCTGCCCGGGTGAATAGCCTGATGATGAACGGCTATGAGTTTCGTGATTTTGGAGGAGTGGCTACTTTCAGCGAACAGAAGGGGACCGCAACGATTGCGATGAGTGACCCTAACCTCGCCTTCTCCGGAACCGGTGAAATGGACTTTCGGGATTCCTTGCCCGTGTTTGATATCAGCGCTGTTGTGGACAAAGCGGACCTGCTTGCGACAAATCTCCTGGATCGGGATCTCCATATACAATTGGGCATCAGGTTGGTAGGCCAGGGAAATCGACCTGGAAATTTTCAGGGATCAGCTGAGTTGTCCAAAATAAAATTGCGGTCCGACCGATTGGTATATGAAGAAGATGTGGTTAGGATTCGGGCACAAAGGACAGACGCATTCCACCATCAGCTTGAGATTGACTCGGAGGTGTTGCAAGCTCGCCTGGGTGGGCGATATCATTTGGAAGAGCTCCCTGCTTCCCTCCTAACTTTTTTTCAACATTACTTTACCTCCGGATCGGAGCTAGCTGATCTGGCTGATACAACGGCTATTTCAGATCCTGCGCTTGCAGTATCCAGGCGAATAGCCACGCAGCAATGGGAACTGGAAGTACATGTGAAGAATGCAGATAAACTTGCGAAAATCATTATTCCGGATTTGGCTTATCTCGATTCTGCTTTTATCAGCGGTAGTTATGATAGTGAAAATCAGCGGATGGAGGCCCATGTAAAAATGCCAAAACTGGAATACGGGAGTTCCTCAATAGAGAATTTAGCCTTTCATTTTTCCGCAGATTCTACCCATTTTAGCGGCAATTCCACCTCCGACACAGCGCAATTTTCTGCCAGCATTATTTTTCCGGCTACCCGGGTTGTAAGTCGCCTACAAGATCAGCACATCTTCATGGATGTGGGCATACAGGGGGATTCGCTACACGACCGCTTTTCGCTTTCAGTAGATATTGCTCGTGAAGATGGCTTGTATTCCGTTCATTTGGACACATCAATGATATTTGAATATGAAGAGTGGCACATCGATGAACGTAACAGAATTTCCTTCGACAGTGCCTTTCTCGCTGTTGATCACCTCATGTTTCAGAAAAATGAGCAGGAGATACAGATCAGTAGCGAATTCCATGAAAACGGTCAACCCCCTTTGCGCCTGGACTTTTTTCATTTTGAGGTAGGAGAAGTTAATAACCTAACAGCAAATGGAAGCTTGCAATTAGCAGGAGAAATGAACGGGGTGCTTACCGTGTATCATCTGTTTGATTCTCCCTTTTTTTCCAGCCAGATTAGGATTGATGAGATGAAGCTCAATGCAGAACCCTTGGGAAATCTGTATCTGAATATGGAATTAGAAACCCTACAGCAGGTCATCTCGCTATATACCCGAGTAGACGGCGTATCCAATCAGTTTACGGCTGCAGGGGTTTACCGGCTTGAATCGGGAGTGCTGGATGCACGTGCAGAAGTTAGCAAGCTCTCAATGCCATTTATACAAGGATTTATTCCTGATCTCATTACGGATAGTCAAGGCGAAATTCAGGGAGCCTTTACGCTTTCCGGACCCGCTTCCTTACCCTTGTTAGACGGAAACCTGAAATTCAATAAGGTCGAAACCCGAATCCTCGCAACGGGTACAAAATACTCGACGGATTCCGAAGAACTCCTGCTTGTCGGTAATACCATTCGTTTTTCGGACTTTGCTTTTCAGGATACCCTGGGGAATCGTGCCGAGATGAAAGGGTTAATAGATTATTCAAAGCCAGAAAACATTCGGTTTGATTTGGATATTGCAACAGATCGGCTACAAGTATTGAATACCGGCCTCAAAGATAACCCGTTATATTATGGGAATATTTTTCTTGCATTGAATGCGCGACTTTATGGCACTTCTCTCCGCCCTGAATTAAGTGTCAATGCCCGCACACTTTCCGGTACCCGATTGGTGACAATACCACTGGGAGAAGAGGATGAGATTCGGCAGGCTTCTTATGTTATATTTGGGAAACCCCCGGATATTATTGAGGAAAGAGGATTAGACATCGAAATATCTCATCAACCTGCTCAGGGACCGGTTATCCAAACAAATCTCAAATTGGAAATTTCCTCAGATGCGGAATTGGAAGTGGTAATTGATCCGATTAGTGGAGATAAAGTTGTTTGTCGGGGAGACGCAGATTTATCTGTAGCGATGGGCCGGTCGGGAGAAATTTCGGTGATTGGTAGTTATGTAATTGATAAGGGTAGTTATGAATTTAGCTATCAAAACCTGCTCAAGAAGAAGTTTTCCGTCCAAAAAGGAAGTCGGATTGATTTTCCAGGAGATCCCCTGCAGGCCGCTATAGACATTACGGCCTTGTACGAAACGAGAACTTCAACTTATGAACTGATCAGTAGCCAGGCAACGACGCTTTCGACGGAGGAACTACAGCAGGCTCGCCAAAAAGTGCCGGTAAGAGCGATACTGAAACTGAGTGGTGTATTATTCCAGCCCCTCATTACGTTTGATATCCTCCTCCCTGAAAGTAGGGGAGGGCTCATCAGTAGTGCGGTTGATCGGAAATTAAATGAAATCCGATTGGACGAATCTGAAATGAGTAAACAAGTGTTTGGCTTATTGTTATTTAATTCCTTTCTGCTCTCTGACCGTTCGGCAGGGCTGGCGCTTAGTACTTCAGGAGGGGATGCTGCTCTGGGTAGCTTGAGTAATCTAATTACCGGACAGTTAAATAACCTGGCATCACAATATGTAAAAGGTGTTGATATTTCTCTTGCACTGGATACCTATTCTCCAGGTGAGCAGGGAGGACTGACCAATCGGGTTACAGATATGCAAGTGGGGGTTTCCAAGCAATTGCTGGATGATCGGCTTTCACTTAGCATGGGAGGGAATATGAGTCTCAACAATGAGACCAACGGCAGTAGTCAGGAGAATGAAACTATTACCCAATTTGCAGGAGATTTTGTGATAGAATACAAACTAACCGAATCCGGTCGATACCGGGTGAAAGTATTTAGTAAGAGTGATTATGACATTCTTAATGGTTCTAATGTCAATAAAACAGGGATCGGCCTGTATTACCGTGAATCCTTCGATAAGCTGGGAGAAAAAAGACGTGCCCGGAGGGAGGCCAAATCCAATCGCCCATGAATAGATGCTGGGTTGGGAGGCTGTTTTCAGGATGGCTACTTGTTTTTTTCTGCGCCTGTTCACCGATAAAAAAATTGGCAGAGGAGGAGATATTATATGATGCCACTTCCTTAGCCTTTCAGGCTGAAAACAGGAAGGAAGAAGCCCAGATGACAGAAATTTTGTCTGAACTTGCCCGCCCGATTCCCAATTCCCGGACTCTGGGCCTGTTTCGGTTGAGATTGGGACTCTATAATTTGGCGGGTGAGCCCCGAAAGGAAAAGGGATTACGAAACTTAATCCGAAATAAACTGGGTGAAGCACCGGCCTTATACACCAGGGAAGAGGTAGATGTTTCCAGGCGAAAAATGGCAAAGCTTTTACAAGACCGGGGATATTTTGGTGCTAAGGTTAGATCAGAGATTGAAATCCGGAAGCGAAGAGCCAGGGTTACGTACCTGGTTGAAAGTAAGGGAAGATATGTTGTGGATAGCTTGTATTACCCTGTCATTTCAACTTCGCTTGATTCCGTATTGTTTCAGGATCGAATCCGCAGTAAAGTCCAATCCGGAAAGCCCTATGACGAAGGAGATATTGCAGCTGAGCAGGAACGATTATTTGCCCTTGCAGGCAGGGCGGGATACTATGATTTTGAAAGATCAGCATTGGTTTTTTATGTGGATACTACCCGGGGAAACCAGCAGGTTGATATATACCTCCGATTGATTGCGCGTACTGATTCTCAGCAATATGATGCCTATACGCTACGGAATATCTACGTATTTCCCGACTACTCGATTGTTGGGCAGCAAGAGGCGTTAAAATCGGATACGGTGCGGGAGCGAGGCTTAATCCTGATAAAATCGGACAAGGCTATCAAGGCAAAGGCTTTAAGCGATTTGATCGCTTTGCAACCAGGAACGCGGTTCAACACGCGAGCACATGCGCAGACAGTCTCAAAGTTACTGGATTTTGGCTTGTATAAGTTTGTCAACGTCAGATATGAGCAGGTGGGAAATGACCAATTAGATAGTTATATCTTCCTAACTCCTACGCTCAGACAAGATGTTACTGCGGAAGTACAAGGCACTTCCCGGACAGGTAATTTTCTGGGGTCTTCTCTGAGTTTATCCTATCAAAATCGCAATACTTTTTTTGGGGGTGAACTCCTGAACGCAGCTTTAAGTGCCGGGGTTGAAACGCAGATAACCAACAGGAGTACGTTTATTAATACGCTGGATCTTACAGCTAGTCTGGATTTGAGTTTCCCCCGCCTTTTGATTCCATTCCGGCGGCAAACTGCCGCTTCAAACTTTATCCCGCGTACCCGGATTGGGATTAGTAATAACTTCCAGCGCAGGGTTACCTATTTCGCCATTAATACGTTTACGACCCAGATGGCTTTTGATTGGCGGCGAAATCGCCTGGTTCAGCATCGTTGGGAACCGATAACAATCAGCCTCGTTCGCTTACTTTCTACAACGACTTTTTTCGATGAAGTGATTGCGAAAAATCCGCAATTGCGAAGCAGCTACGAAGATGTTTCGATTTTAGGATCCACATATACATTTACCTATACTGAACCCATGGGGATTCGCCGAAAAATACATTATTACCTGAAGGCCAGTGCCGATGTTTCGGGGAATACAGCATACGGCTTTGCCCGGATTTTGAATAAGCAAACTCAGCAAGCCTATCAATTTTTGGGAGTTCCCTTTTCTCAATATGTTAAAGCGGAACTGGACGGACGAGCCTATCAAAAGCTCAGCAGGCAGAGCACACTCGCTATGCGTTTGTATGTCGGTGCTGGTGTACCATACGGGAATGCTAAGGTTTTGCCTTATGTCAAGCAATTCTTCACAGGAGGATCTAACGGATTACGTGCCTTTCAAATCCGAAGCGTCGGGCCGGGCGCTTATGCGGGTTCGGGACTTCCCTCCAGGACTGATTTTATAGACCAGACGGGTGATATCAAGTTGGAGGCAAATGCCGAATTACGTTTTGACCTGGTCAGTTATTTGAAGGGTGCCGTTTTTTTGGATGCGGGTAATGTCTGGTTGATTCGCGCTGATTCCCTCAGGCCGGATGGGGTATTTCGATGGCAAGACTTTCCCCGGCAGATCGCCTTAGGTACCGGGATCGGGCTACGTTTGGACTTTAGTTATTTTGTGATTCGAACCGATTTCGCCTTTCCTTTACGCAAACCTTCGCTTCCTTCTGGAGATCGGTGGACATTTTCTGAAATCAATCCGCTGAAACGTACCTGGCGAGCAGAAAATCTGGTGTTTAACCTTGCGATTGGATATCCTTTTTGAGTACGCAATAAAAAGAAAAAGCCCTTTAGGACAGAGGAGGTGAGCTAATTTGACGGAGAAGCGATTTTGTCTTAGCTTATATGCTTGATTTGACCCGTTACAAACGTATTAACAACATCATACCTGAAAATCAAACTCATGATACGATTAACAAATTGGATATTTGGCTTTTTCTTGCTATTGCTTGTGTTGCCCAATACACAGGCATTTGGGCAAGCCGAAATCATCGAAACTAATAATGGAGACCTTTCCATCTATCCGATCTTGCATAGCAGCATTGTTATGCAGTGGGAGGAGATCACTATTTTTATTGATCCCTATGGAGGTGCCGAAAAATACACATCCTTTGATGCGCCGGACCTGGTACTTATTACCGATATTCATGGAGATCACATGAACAAAGAAACCCTTGGAGAACTGGATTTGTCAAAGGCAACCCTTATTGCACCGGAAGCCGTTTTTGATCAATTGGGAGACCTGCCCGGATTCAGGAAAATCCCACTTTCAAATGGGGAAAGTACTGAGAAGCTGGAAATTGAGATTGAGGCAATCCCGATGTATAACCTGCCTGAGACAGATGATTCCCGGCACCCTAAAGGGCGGGGAAATGGGTATGTCCTGACGATAGGCGAGAAACGAATTTATATTTCAGGGGATACAGAAGATATTGCCGAGATGCGTGCGCTCAAGGATATTGATGTAGCCTTTGTCTGCATGAATCTACCTTATACAATGGACGTCAATCAAGCCGCTGATGCTGTCATTGAATTCTCGCCGGCTATTGTATATCCATTCCATTATCGCGGTGGAGGCGGAAAATTCAGCAATGTTGAAGATTTCAAAACCCTGGTGAATGACGGAAATGCCGAAGTGGAAGTTCGGTTGCTAAACTGGTATCCGGAAGATTAACGGCCAACCTACAGCTAGCACCTGTTGAAAAATAAAACCAGGAGTCGATTAGTTCGACTCCTGGTTTTGCAATATTATTGGCTGAGTTAGCGCTGAACGAGTACTTTTTGAGAGAGGCGAACGCCATCTATCTCAATGGTGCACAGGTAAAGACCATCGGAAAGGGCGCTTCCATTTGAATGTTTCCCATTCCAGTGAATCGAATGCTCCCC
>CAYGTH010000153.1:0-14442 GCA_964352745.1 uncultured Bacteroidia bacterium | reverse complement strand
CGCTTAGTGCTTTCTTTGTGCGCTGAGTGCCTTAGTGGTAAATCCAGGGCTGTTTTCCTTTGCGAACCTTGCGGTTATTCTTCGCTTGCAGGAAAACTGGCCTACACCCCTTCAATTCTCCCTCAACTCCCGAATCCCATTTTCAATAAGGCCTATAGCCGTTCCCACTATCACTACTACCGTAGTACCGATCGGGTTGAGCCAGAGGTAAGCAATGGCTTTTGAATAGCCGATCGGGCAATTAAAAAAGACTCCCAGGGCGCCGGTTTCCGAATCTACATACAGATGATCGGTTAGGATGACTGCCAGAAATCCTGCTACTAAGCCTATGAGGGTGCCGATTCCTGTAGCAGGCTTGATCCAATAGAGGATGAAAATTCCCAGGATAGTGCCATAAAAATAACTCCCGATTAAATTCACCAATTCAATAATCGATTCTGTTTCTCCGAATGCCAGAGCGGATACGGTAGCAATAACTCCCCAGGCAGCTGTCGCAATTCGTGCTGCAATCAAATCTGAGCCCGGAGGGCCAGGGGCTGACCGCAGGCGATGATACCAGTCCATGATACTTACTGCTGCCAGAGAATTGAGCATCGAATCAATACTGGAAAGGGTAGCAGCGAGAATCGCTGCTACGATCAAGCCCAACAAACCGATAGGGAGCTCTGATAACATGAAATAGGGTAGGATATAATTTGTGTCATCCCGATAGGTGCCGCTTACTTTCCATTGGCGGCGGAGCTCTTGCTTTTGGAGGCTGCGTGCCTGTCCATCTAATGAGATAAACTGGGATTTATGGGCAGTATTTTCTGGTAATTCCGCCAGATAGGCGATGGCTGCTTGTTTGCGTGCCTGATGCACTTCATGAAAGGTGGAATCCAGTTGATGGGATTCGGTAGTAGGGAGGTAATCAGGGGTAAATACAAGCGGTCGCTCGGCAAATACATAGAAAACATAGAGCATTGCCCCCAGCAGCAGAATGAAAAACTGCATGGGGAGCTTAACCAATGCGGGAAACAGAAGGGAATTGCGCGCATCTGTGAGGCTACGAGCCGTCAGGTAGCGCTGTACCTGAGATTGGTCTGCACCGAAATAAGCGAGCATCAGGAAAGTCCCGGCTATGAGGCCACTCCAGATGTTGTATTTGTCATCCAGCCGAAAACTCAGATCGATGGTTTCGAGTTTTCCAGCTGCGCCTGCAAGGTGGAGGGCATCTGTAAATCCCACTTCGGGCGGAAGTTTGTACTGGATCCAGCCAAAGCAGAATATCAGCCCGATCATCATCAGTGCCATCTGCTTCAGATCGGTCCGGATAACGCCTGCCATTCCCCCAAATAGGGTATAAATCGTTGTGCTCACGCCAATAACCAGTATGACTGGCTGTAAAGGCAAGCTCAATACCAGGGCCAGCACATAAGCTGGTGCAATGATGCCGATTCCTACAGCGATACCCCGGGACACCAAAAACAACATGCTGGTTGCCAGTCTGACAGATAGGCCAAAGCGTATTTCGAGACTCTCATAAGCGGTGTAGGCTTTGAGTTTGTGATAAAATGGAACCAGGGTAACACTGAGGATCACCATCGCAACAGGCATGCCGAGATAGACCTGTATAAACCGCATGTCATACATAAAAGCCTGACCGGTTGTGCCAATAAAGGTAATGGCTGAAGCCTGCGTAGCGAGAATAGATACCCCGATTGCCCACCACTTCATTCGCCTACCGGCAAGCAGCAGATCCTGGATATCTTTCGTTTTGCTGTTTTGGCGCATCCCATCCCACAGGGTGTACCCAAAGAAGGTCAACAATACGATCCAGTCGAGATAACTCATTGTGTAAAGAAAGGGAAAATTGTACTATCCGTAGGAGGAGGGTGTTCGAATACGAACACCTATTGTTCAGAATCGGGCAATATTGCTAAATTGTGTTGTATGTAATATGCTGATATTCAGTATCTTATGACTGGTATGTGAATTGATTAAACAAAGCCACCCATCCCTGTTACTAAGGGTTGGCCAATAGTCGATACAGCTTCTCCACAAAGCTTGTTTGTATGAATACATATCTTGGAAATCTACAAATCCTGAATGATCATCCAACAGGTAGGGGAATGGCAGCACCTGCACAAACTCCCCCACCAGCGTTGGAACAGTTGAATCGCCTGAGTAGTGTAAAGCTCTCTACGCGAGTTGAATTGTATAAGCGTCTTCGGATCGCTTCGGAATACGTAGAGGAGCATCTTCATCTGAATTTGGACCTCGACACCATTGCCGAAGCAGCCTGCCTGTCAAAATTTCACTTCATTCGTATCTTTAAGGAAGCTTACGGCCAGACTCCGCGGCAATACATCATTGCCAAGCGACTGGAACGTGCCCGCGAACTCCTGCTCAACTCCGAAAAGAGTTTTTGTGACATCTGTCAGGAGGTAGGCCTTAAAGATGCAAGTACCTTTGGTCGTCTTTTCAAGAAGACTTTTGGAACTACTCCCGGCAAATATCGGGAAATGGCGTAAAACTCACATGATTATGTGATACCTTTTGCCTACTTCTCTGCGTATCTATATACCAGTATAGTAAGTAGACAGATTGTAGTATAAAGATGAAAGACTTTATCTGTCTGATAATCAGATTATCCCATCTAGATACGCTATACTAAAATCTGTCCATCTAATTAATGGGGTGAAATAGCAATATTAACCCAAGTCTATAGTGTTGTTGTTACGTATGCTGAAAGGATACAGGCTTTGTTCGCCTGCTTTAAGCCACCGCCTTATGAAAATACGTGTTACTGTATTGCTAATCCCTTTATTGTTGCTGGGCTTGTACGGCCTGGGGCAGGAAAAGCAAAAAAAACCTTTAGAACCCGATCCGGGCTTTGCTCAACAATCGGATGAGACTGTCAAAGAATCTGCCTCGTTGGTACAACCTGTTGATCCGGCAGCAGATCCCAAGCTCTACTATAACCCTTTTAGCGAGAAACTGTACATCGAGCAGGAATTTCATACGACTACGCGGGTATCAATCCGGATGGTGGATGCCAGAGGTAGGAAGGTGTATGAAATGAAAGATAAACTGGTATATCCCGGCTTGAATAAAATGGTCGTTTCCTTACTGGAGTCGCTGCCAGGTGCTTATTTTGTGCATATTAACGCTGGAGACCGGGAGTATATCCGCACCCTGGTTACGATGCCTTAATCGCCATTTGTTGCGGTTTTAGCAGAATTTACAACCCCCATTTGGCGTTTGCCAGATGGGGGTTATGCTTGCAATCCCAATCATTACCCGATATTTCCCAGCCATGTCTCTAAAATCTCCGTTGCCGCTGGAATAGTTCTTCTGCATGTAAGGTTTTGATAAATTGTTACATCTTTCAACCAGGAGATTTAACATTTGACAAGACTATTAACCCCCCAATTGCAGCATGACAGTTGAATTCTATCGGTCTTTAAAAGACGAATTGCATGCTCTTAATCGTCGGATTACTTCCCTTTTAATATCCAGTAAACAAGCTCTTCCCGGATGGGGCCATTCCTCATCTTTCAGACATCTACTTAGAAAATATATTCCTGAACATATGGAAGTTGGCCGCGGCGTTATCGTTGGTGCAGATTCCTGTTCTGAATTGATTGAAATCATTATTTATAGTCAGGATCACCCGGTATTGTATCAGGAAGGAGAAATGGTATTTGTCGAATCGGCTGCAGTAAAAGGAATTGTTTCCATTTTGCCCGAATCGGCTAATGCTACGCTGTTGGATCAGCAACTCAATCAACTGGCACAAGCGGCTTCCCTGGTCAATAAAGCTTTGAAAGGTCAAACAAACTCGCCGATAGGCTGTTTCGCTGGCTTACTTTCTTATCGGCCTGATGTGCGTTCCGGAACGGACACTGCTGAAGTCCTCGAATACCTCGCAGATGAATCCTGGGGATCCTGGGTAAACGAAGTCTGCCTGGCGGGAGGGCCTTATTTGTCTATGGAGGAAACTCTTGGCGTCAGAGGATGGAAAGAGCAAGCTATCAGTAGTGCGGATACGGCAACGGCTACTTTCATCGGGCGACTGATGAGTTTTTTGCAGGAAGCCACTCGCGAAAGCCTGCCTGCTTTAGAGCAAGACCTCGCTTTAAGTTCGGAACTGTTAGCAGTGACTAATGGAATCGCATCGGAAGTACCTATTGTCAGCAGGGAGGCTACTGCGAACCTCATGGGAACTGTCAAAGAGCAAAAGGGTTCACACAATGTTCCTAAAAAAGAACGGAGATTTAGACGGTTTGCAAACAAACTGGCTCAAAATAGCACCAACTTATCGGAAGTGGAGCCAGGGAAACATCCCTTAAGCACGTCTACGCAACCTGTCGCGGAGCAATTTCCCAATGTTAATGAGCAGGATCGGGAAGGGAATACTGTACTGCATCGTATGGTGCTGGAAGGATCAGGAGCCGAATTGATTGAAATCCTGACCAAGGGAAGTAATATCAATATTAATATCAAAAACAAAGAAGGGAATACGCCGTTGCACCTGGCTGCGCTAACTGATCAGGTCGAATGTGCGCGGATTCTACTCGACAACGGTGCCGATATCAATGCTCGTAATTACATCTACAGCACGCCGTTACACTTGTCCGCTACGGTTGACAATGACAATGCTGCGCGTATTTTGTTGGATTATGGTGCAGAAATGGAGGCGCGAAATAACCGGGCACTGACCCCTTTACATCGGGCAGCCATGTGTGGAAGCACTCGTGCAGCTGAAGTCCTCGTCGCCTTTGGAGCGGATATGGAAGCCCTGACAGAAAAAGGGATTACGCCTATGCACCTGGCAGCATGGTATGGCCATGGTGATGCTTTGCAACTGCTAATTGATAGTGAAGCAAACTTAAATTCGCAGGATGAAGACGGAAATAGCCCCCTCCACCTCGCAGCCTTTAATGGACAAGTTAAAACCATCAAGGTGATGATTAATAATAACGCAGATATGTCTGTCTCAAATAATCGGGGCGAAACCTATCTTCAGCGCATTAATGAAGGATACCGAAACGAAAAAGTATTGGTATTGGAAGATTAATTTGAGGTTTTGTTAGTGATCTGTTTGGCGTGGGAATCTCTTTCCCACGCCTTTTCTATTGCTATCATATAGCTCTGTGAAAGGGGGCAGGTCGAGGGGGAAGGAAAGGGCGACGAGCAGGGGAACGATTCTTGTGGAAAGCAACGCTCAAAAAAGATCCCCCACCGCTGCTCGTTAGCAGACCGTGGGGGACATGCGCATAGTGCGCAGGGGAAAAGAAATCAGATTAACGACCCATTCTCACCTCTCGGACATGCTGGAAGCCCTGATCATCTTCTACTTCGATGAAGTACAGACCTTGCGGACGATCGCGCATATCGAGCGTAAAGGGAGTCTCTTGCGGAGAAAATTTCGGAGAACGCGAAAGGACATTGCCCGTAGCATCTAACAAGCGAATCGAAAGACTCTCCATTTCCGGCAAGTCAACTTCTATGGTCAATTGTGCCATGTCAGATGCCGGATATACACGCATGTAATCACTCACCCGGGAGGCAAACCGAGCTGTACTGCTGGACACTACAAAAGATTCCACTTTTGAAAACCCACCATTCTCTTCCTCACACATGGTCTTGACCCGGTACTGGTAGCGATTACCGGGTGTGAGGCCCGAAATCGTGGTAGAAGTACCGGTGACAACTTTAGAAAAAATCCTGCGGGAGCCTGCTTTCCGAAACTGGAGTAAATAGCTCACATTCGGATCTTTGATCGTCATGCCTGCCGGTTGCCAGCTCAGGGTAACGTGTGAGTTGGATAAATTGGAAACGAATAGTTCTTGTGGTGCCTCGCAGCTACACCCTTGTGTACTAAAGCTGGTAGAGCCGGAAAAAGGACTGGAACCATAAGGCGTTACAGCCTTTACCTGATATTCATAAGGCGTACACATTTGCAGCCGGGAAATACTCACCATTGTACCCGTTGTGAGAGAAGCGACCCAGGAGGGGTCTCCTACGGGGCGGAAGCGCACTTCATAGCTACTGGCACCTGCTACTTCTGACCAACTCAAGGTTGCGGATTGCTGATTGATTCCGACTACCTGTAAGATAGAAGGAGCCGTACTTGCCATAGGCCGAGGCATACTCAGGCCTTGTGAACTGAGCATGCTGGCACGTGCGCCACCTGGGGCAAAAAGTGCCCGCATCCTGCGTGCCTGTCCATTGGTGAACATATTCATACAGGCATCATCGGTATAATCCATGAAATTGGAAGTCATGTCATCGGAACCACACGAGAAATTTTCGCGAACACAGCCTACATTAGGTGCGGCAGCTTCCGGGGTGTCAGCAACATGGTCATCTGCGCCACAAGGACCATCGCCCCAAATGTGCCGTAAATTCAACCAGTGGCCGATTTCATGCGTTGCCGTTCTGCCCAGGTTAAAGGGCGGGCGGGTCTCATGATCCTTGCCCAAAAACTTATAGCTGATGACGACGCCATCGGTTTCCTCTGTTCCTCCGGGAAATTGTGCATAGCCCAGCAGGTCAAAAGCCAGGTTGCAGACCCAGATATTTAAATAAGAATCCGATGGCCAGGGATCGTGTCCCCCGGCAGCAGTACTTTTTACGGTATTGTCATTGAGGGTAAAGGAATAGGCCTCTGTCAGCGAGCGGGTAATGCCGCTGGTGGGACGTCCTTGTGGGTCGCGGGTAGCCAGTGCAAATTGTATCTGGGGATTGCCCGCTACCGGTGCAAACATAGCCGGTGTATCCATGCGATCCATATTGGAACGGCCAAAATCCTCATTCAACACATCGATCTGAGAAAGGATTTGGGCATCGCTGATGTTCTGGGCTTGTGTGCGATGTATGACGTGAACGACTACTGGAATGGTAATGGTACCTGATACGCCAGGTGCTACCATTTTGGCAGCCATTTGAGAACTAAATTCAATTTGTTCCATCCTTCTGCGAAGGGTAGGGTCTTTGGCCTGCATTTTTTCCAGATGCTGCATCGTTGCACAGGTTCTGTATTGGGCAAAAAGGCCGATAGGAGCTAGAAAGGAAAGGAGGGTGATACACGCAAGGAAATTCTTCATGGTAAAGCAGGTTAAAGCGATACTTCTCAAAAAGACAAATACCATACCAAGGCGCAAGGATGAATGGGAAACGTTTCGTCTGAAAATATATTTCAAGGCGTAAAGGGTGAAAAAAAATCCCTAGGTGGTATGGGCAGATGTCGGCGTTTTAGGTCGAATCAATCAGTAGATTCAAACGCTATTCCCCCTTATACGCAATTTTTCCATCAATGATCGTAAGGGCCACCTGGGTATTGAGAAGAGCACTGTCTGGCACGCTCATGATATCCTGATTAAAGACCGTGAAATCAGCGAGTTTCCCAATTTCAATGCTTCCTTTATCGGCCTCCTCAAATGCTGCGAATGCCGCGTCAAGGGTATAGGAACGCAGGGCTTGTTCCCGTGTCATTTTTTGATCGCTCTCATAGCCGCCGGGCGGATTTCCGGTCAGGGTTTGGCGGGTAACTGAAGCATAGAAACAGGCAATGGGATTGACCGGCTCCACAGGGGTATCTGTTCCATTGATAATAGTCGCCCCTGTATTTAGGAGTTTTTGCCACACATAGGCCCCATCGATAATGCGTTGCTGCCCCAGTCGATCAATGGCCCAGGGACGGTCAGAAGCCATGTGAATGCCTTGCATTGCAGCGATGACGCCCATTTCTCCAAATCGCGGAATGTCATCAGGATGCAGGTGCTGTGCATGCTCAATCCGAAAACGAGGATCTGCTACGTCTGTATGTTGGGCAAATGCCGCTTCATAGGCATCCAATACTTCCCGATTGGCGCGATCCCCGATTGCATGGGTGCCGACCTGAAAGCCATGCGTTAAAGCAGCGCTTGCTATCGACTCTACCACTGCCGGATCCATATCCGGATTTCCGGTAGTAGGATGTACCTCATCTTCGTAGGGTTTCAACAGCAAGGCACCCCGAGACCCCAATGCCCCATCTGCGTAGAGTTTGATGGATCGAACAGTCAGCCAATCGTCGATCGCCGGACCTTGTGCGTACCAGTTTTCCAACAAATCAGTTGACTTTCCATCCAGCATGACATAGAGTCGAACCCGCAAATCATTCGCTGTACGAAGGGATTGATAGAGGCTGAGCGTGGATGCCCCTACTCCCGCATCGTGAAAGGAGGTAATCCCATTGGCGAGGCAGGCGTCCATGGCCAGTTTCAGGGCACGGAGCTGCATCTCTTCTGTAAAAGCGGGCAGGTGTTTGATCAGCGTCTCCGCCTCTTCGTTGAATACGCCTGTGGGGTTTCCCTGTTCGTCTTTGATGATTTCTCCGGTTTCGTCAAATTCAGAAGCAGCCGTAATGCCTGCTAATTCCATCGCTTTCGAATTGGCGATACCTGCATGACCGCTTGCGTGGCGCAGGTACACGGGATTGTCAGGTGCCGCCTCACTGAGCGCATCGTGGACCGGAAAGCCTTTGATCTGTTTGTTGGGTTGATCCGTCCATTTGTCCTGATGCCAGCCGCGGCCTTGTATCCATTCACCCGGTTGGGCCTCCGCAGCTGCCTGTTTGACCATGGCTACAATTTCTGAAAAATTACTGGCTGTACTCAGGTTGAGGGTAAGTTGGGACTGCCCCAGACCCATGAAATGGCCATGGCCTTCGATAAAGCCGGGGGTCAGGGTTTTACCTGCGAGGTCTATCAGGTTTGTCTGGGAGCCTTTCCAGACCATCGCTTCTGCTTCACTGCCAACGAAAATGATCCGATTTTCCTGAACGACAACCGCTTCTGCAGTAGGCGCATCGTCATTGAGTGTGTAAATGGGGCCGTTGTAGAGAATCAAATCAGCTTGCTGACCGGAATCGGGGCTTTGGCAATGGAGAAAGAGGGAGGCAATCAGGAGAAGAAGAGGGAGTCTGAGCATGAGGGAGTAATTGAGAATCGAAAATTAGACTTACAAAATGGCGAAAATTTTGCTTCGATTCATTACTGGTATTCTGGAATTTTCTTATTCAACCTTCAGTCCAAATTTCTGAAATTGTGAATTCTCATTCCCGCTTCCTCGTCTGGGGATGCTGGATTTTTACAGAATTGGTGCCATAACCATCGACCTAAAGGGGATTTCCGTCGCTCTTCGGGATTTGTAATCCCGAACCGCCTGTCTCCCGTCGCAGATTTTTGAAAGCCTGGAGCGGGATTACAAATCCCGCTAAGCTGTTTCTTTTTAGTTGCTCTTCGAGATTTATTATCCCTTTTTGCTCATCAAATGCATCTCCCATGTTGCACAAAGAGTAATGTATAGAAGAGGACAAAAGGCCCATCTTTCATCTTCCGTCTATTATCTTCTTTCTTCCCTTATTCCCCCCTCAATATCTCCAGCGGCGGCTTATTCAACACACTCCGACTATTGAGCATGCCAATCAGCACCGTCATGCCGGTGATCGCGACAAATACGCCCAATATTGGCCACAGGCTCGGCAGGAAGCTGGTTTCAAAACTGAAATAAGCGAGTGCCCAACTTCCGATGAGCGCGATGAAAATCCCCGTCAGCGAAGCAAGGCTTCCGAGAAAAAAGTATTCCAGCGCATTGATTTGGAGGATTTGTCGGCGGCTGGCCCCTAATGTGCGCAGCAATACGGACTCCTGAATGCGTTGATATTTACTGATGATAATGGACCCAATGAGCACGAGAATCCCCGTGAAAATGCTGAAAAGCGCCATAAATCGAATGACAAAAGAAACCTTGCCAAGGATATCATCCACCGTTTTTAAGATCAGGCTCAGATCGACCAGCGATACATTAGGATATTGGATGACGACTTCTCGCTGGTAGTTGGCAGAAACGACTTCATCCGGTGTCTTGGTCATGAGGACATGAAACTGCGGTGCATTTTCGAGCACGCCCGATGGAAATAGCACCAGGAAATTTGTCTGTACCCGTGCAAAATCCACCTTGCGAAAACTGCCTACAAAAGCATCTACGGGAATTCCCTGCACGTTGAAGGTAATCGGGTCGCCCAGTTTCAATTTCATATTCTCCTTCCCAAATCCCTCTTCTATCGAGACAAATACCGAGTCATCCGGGGAATCAAGCTGTCCAATCCATTTTCCCTCCACGATTTCTTCGGTATCAATCAGGCTGTCGCGAAAGGTGACGCGGTACTCGCGGTTGAGTACCCATCTCGGAAAATTACGGGTCGTATCTTTGAGCCATTCACTGCGGGACTTTCCATGAATACTGGAAATTCGCATCGTGACGATCGGGACTTCCTGCATGACCGGCAATCCCTGATCGCGTGTGAGTTGTGCCAATTCTTCTTTTTGATTGGTCTGAATATCGAACAGCACCATATTCGGCAAATCTCCCTGTGCGGAAAAGGCCACCTTGCTAATCAGGAGGTCCTGCACAAAAAAGAGCGTTGTAATCAATGCCGTACCCAGTCCTATGGAGACGATCAGGATCAGGGTTTGATTATTGGGGCGGTAGAGGTTGGCAAGGCTTTGTCGCCATAGATAGCTCCATCTGGTGGGGAAATATTTGCGGACCAGCCACATAATCAACCGAGCTACCCCCGTCAAGAGTAAAAAAGCAACTCCCAATCCCAGGGTGAAGTAGGTTGCCTGCATGGCCCCGCCTGTTTGAACCCAGGCAAATCCCCAGACGAATAAGGCAATCAATCCGAATACGGCCCAGCGCAGGTAGTCGCGCCCGGTGCTGACAGATTCGGCAGAGGCACGCAGCGTATAAAGGGGAGATACCTGACGTACTGCCAGCAAGGGCAGCAGCGCAAACAAAATGGAGATCCCAAGCCCCGTCAAAATGCCTTGGCCAATGGAAGACCAGGAGATCGAAAAATCGACTGCCAAAGGAAGAAATTCGCCTAAAACCTGCGGCAATAAGGTCTGAATCACACTCCCCAGAAAAGCGCCTATCACAGAACCTGCCAATCCCATCGCAGTAATCTGAATCAAGTAGATTGCAAATGCCTGATTGGATTTTACGCCCAGGCATCGGAGAATGGCGACTGTTCCCCGCTTTTCCCGAATATAAATATGTACGGCACTCGCCACGCCTACACAACCGAGCAGGAGTGCCACGAAGCCTACCAGACTCAGGAAGTCTGTCATATCTGAAAAGGCGCGGCCCAGGTCTTCCTTACGCTCTTCGACCGTATCGCTGCGCAGCCGTGTCGACCGGAATTTCGGTTCCAGGGTTTTGACCATCTCCTCGACATCGACTGTTGCATCGTAGCGGTAATAGTGATTGTAGTTGACTCTACTTCCTTTCTGAATCAATTCGGTGCTGTCAACAAATGCCATTGGAATATATACTACCGGAGCAACAGATGCGGTGATCCCATTTTGGCCAGGTGCCTGAATGAGTTTACCGGCGATCTCAAAGGTAACTTTTCCCACTTTCAGGGAATCTCCAACCGTTACCCCAAATTGCATCATGAGGGTTTGGTCGGCGAGCGCATAGCGTCCTTGCTGAAACGAGCGACCAGCCTGAGCCGGTTCGGTGAGGATTTGTCCATAAAACGGGAAATCTCCTTCCAGAGCACGGACCTGAATCAGGCGGGTACCTTGTGTTTTGGGGAAATACACCATCGAGGCGAAGTTGTTTTCCCGGGAATAGTCGCCCGTTAATTTGAGGGAATCGATCAATTCCCTGGCGCTGTCGCTCGGCACTTGATTGGTCGTCAGGACGAGGTCTGCTCCCAACAGGGCCTGGGCTTCTTCATCGACTTCTTCCCGGAGGTTGACGCCAAATGAATTGATTGCTACCAGAGCCGCGATTCCCAATATGATCGACGAGGTAAATAGCAGGAGCCGGGACCGGTTGCGACGACTGTCTCGCCAGGCGATACGGAATGCAAACCGGACTTGCTGCATAAAAGAAGTTGAAACTTGATTCATCCTGATATTATAATTGCTCGTCTCTAATGACTTTTCCGCCTTTCAACTGGATGATGCGCTGGGTTTTGTTTGCCAGTTCCAAATCATGGGTTACCACGACGAGGGTGGTACCTGCTTCCCGATTGAGGTTGAAAATCAGGTCTTCCACTTTTTCGCTGGTTTCGGCATCCAGGTTTCCGGTAGGTTCATCTGCAAACAGAATGGCCGGTTGGTTGGAAAAAGCCCGCGCCAGCGAAATCCGCTGTTGTTCTCCGCCGGAAAGCTGGGTCGGGTAATGATTGTGCCGGTCAGCGAGTCCGACCCGATCGAGGAGCTCCAGCGACCGGGACTTGATATTTGATTCTCCACGCAGTTCGAGTGGGACCATTACATTCTCCAAAGCTGTGAGGGTAGGCAGCAGCTGGAAATTTTGGAAAATAAAGCCGACATATTGATTCCGAATAGCGGCGCGTTCATCCTCACTGAGCTGATCCAGGGCAATGCCATTCAGCGCAACAGAACCAGTAGAAGCCCGATCGAGACCTGCGCAGAGACCTAATAGGGTAGTTTTTCCACTTCCGGAGGGGCCTACAATAGACAAGGTGTCGCCTGGTTGTGCTTCAAAATTGACTTCGTCCAGTACGGTAAGAGATCGCTCACCACTCGTATAGGTCTTACTCAGGTTGCGAACAGATAAAATGGGTGTCATATAAAGACGCTAGATGATGATCCTGGATAAGTAATTGGGCAGATTTAAGTTTGAGTATGAAGACTGAATACTTTTGAGTATCAAATCGATATTGTCTTGCATCTTTATACTTTCATCTTTCTGCTTACTCCAGATAAATTAGATTGGGAATATGATGGGTTCCGAATGAGTCGTTCAGCTGGAAATTTGTAGAATTCCCACCCACTAGGCAAAATATCTAACAAGTTCGTATATATTTGTGTTTTGACAAATATGTTTCCTATGCCACGCTTTTCCTTTTTCTGCTTGCTAATTTTGCTTTACGGCTGTTCTCCTACTTCTAATGAGGGAACAAGTACGGCGAAAGCTGTAGCAGACTCTGTTAAAGGAGAAGGTGCAGGGCTCGGAAGTGAGGACCCTGCCGACGCCGAGGCGGGTATTATTCTTTTTTTGGGCAATAGCCTCACTGCCGGATATGGCTTAGACCTTTCACAATCATTTCCCAGTCTGATTCAGCAACGGATTGATTCCCTTGGCTATGACTTCAATGTAATCAATGCGGGACTGAGTGGAGAAACAACTGCTGCCGGTAAAAACCGGATTGACTGGCTCTTGCGTAGCCAGGAAGTGCAGATCCTTGTGATTGAGTTAGGCGCAAACGATGGCCTGCGGGGCATCCCGGTTGCCGAAACCCGAAAAAACCTCGAGGAGATGATTTCTATTGCCCGGGGAAAATACCCCGATATTCAAATCATCCTGTGCGGAATGGAAGTACCCCCTAATATGGGCCTCGAATACCAGGAGGAATTCAGGCTGATCTTCAAAGAACTGGCAGAAACACATGAAACGGCACTCGTTCCTTTTCTGCTGGATGGGGTAGCGGGTGAGCCCGACCTTAATCTTGCCGATGGCATTCATCCTACCTCGGCAGGCCATCAAATCCTGGCAGAAAATGTCTGGGCCATTCTCGAGGGAATGATCTTGCCCAACTAGTCACCTCACTATCCCTCATATGAGGGTAGTCGTATAGCGAATCCTCATATTGTATGTAGCACTATTTTTTGTGCAAAGCGTTGCCATTTCTGTGATTCAGGGCGGTCAACTGTGTGTATTTTTCTTATTTTGCCGTAAACTCGCATCAATGAAAATTCACACGTTTACCTTATTGATAGCTTTAGCCGCATGGAGTGCCTGTACCAGTGAGCATGATCACAGCGAAGAAGGGCACCAACATGAGCAAGCCGAAGCCACTGCCCACGAGGGGGAAGATGCGCTGCATGATCACCACCATGGGAGTGCCAATGAGTTCATGAACCAACGTCCTTTTGAAGATCTTGTCAGCTCTTTTGAGTCTGAGAAGCGGACAGCCTGGCAAAAGCCCGAAGCGGTTATTGCTGCTTTAGGAGATTTAGAAGGAAAAACAGTCGTAGATATTGGTGCCGGTTCTGGCTATTTCGTGTTTCGACTTGCGCCCCTGGTCGGCAAGGTAGTGGGGGTAGATATAGACGAACGCTTTCTCAAGCACATGGAGAGCCGAAAATCAGCACTCAAACCCGAATTGCAACAAAGAGTCGAAATCCGGCCCACCGATGCAAATACACCTCGGTTGGGTAGGGGAGAGGCCGATATTGTCATGATTGTGAATACTTATCATCATATAGAAAATCGCAGAACCTATTTCCGGCAGCTTCGCAGTGGACTGAAGCAGGGCGGAAAATTAGTGGTAATCGATTTCAAAGAAGGCGATTTACCCGTTGGACCACCTGCTGATCACAAGATTTCCCTCGATCTCATATTGAAAGAACTCCATGGCGCCGGATA
>CAYGTH010000152.1:0-14491 GCA_964352745.1 uncultured Bacteroidia bacterium | reverse complement strand
GTACGCGATGAAACAATGGTAAAAAACGGTTGAGGTGTTGTCCTCTACAACTTCGGCTGGAGACTGAATCAGATTCTTGTAAAGGTTCCAATTTTCCGGTCGGACTTTCAGGAAAACGAGTAAAACATTGAGCTTTTTATCTTGCGTTTTACTTTCCAGTTTCCAGGCGCGTTTCATAGTGGCCTGATCGATCCAGCTTCGCCCGACCAAAGCAGCACGAAACGCATCATCGGTCATGTCTTCTCTTTGAGCATAGCCAGCATCGGCAGCAATCTTGTCAGGGTCCTCTACCCTACGAAGTAATTCAGGATTTTCCTGGAGAATTTCCGAAACCTGGGGGTTTATGATCCCTACCACTTTCCCAAAAAATCCCCGGTTATTATCGGCCCATTTTTTATTATAGCCTGCTAATATCTGCTGAACTTCTGCGGTGTCGAATTCTTCTGCATCCTCAATTTTTTGCCGAAGCTTGTCAGTTAAATAAGAGTTTTCCATAAAAAAGAGCAAAGAAGCGAGTAGATGACAAAAGTCAAGTGCCTGACCAATCGGGTCAAATAGTTGACGGGCCTGAATATAGGTACAATTCCTCAAAAAAATGAAATGCACAGGAGATTATAGCTTCTGCCAAAATTTAATCTGACACTATTCTGTACGAAATAAAAGTAAGAGATTTGTAAGGTAGCCTAAAAGTGCTCAGCACCCTACGCTACTTTCAGTATCAGGCATATAGCGTTAAGGAAAATTTTCACGAACAAAGCAATTATTATCCATAATGGCTCAAGACTTAATTCTCCTTTTTCCTCAACCGTCAGGCTTCCCCTGATTTGATCCATTGAGTAGTACAATGGCATGAATCAGGCTGACTAATCAAAATCGCTATGAAAAGATTTCATGACCCTCACAAATCCGGACCTGAACGTGTCCGCAAACTCCAACAGTTAGTAGGAGAAGTGTGCGTAGTTGAAAAAACCTTAAAACCATTCGGCAAGGTTTCAGGCCCAGAAGGACAGTTGGTAGATGCCCGAAACGAACGGGCAGTCAGCATCCCGGTTGGCACTCGCGTACGCGTGGTTAGAAATGATCTCTGGGTAGGTGTTGTCGTTCGGGTATGTGATTCTCAACCCACCACATCTGAAGACGCTAATACGATTTATCCGCCTCTGCGATATCACCAAATTCTCCATCAGGCGAGACAGGCCAGAAAACAGCAATATGAACAGCAGCGATCTCTCCTCATATCCAGCGTGGCCAAGCGGATGCGAAGGGCTCGATCCCGCTATGAACAAGCTTTTTTGCAGGCCTGATATCCTGCTTCTTTTATAGACAATTCACTGACATAGGAATCAGCACCTGTGTCAGTGAATTTTGCTTAATCTCCACCTCTTTATGCTAATTTTTTTACTCGCCAGGGAGGATTTTTTCGGTTTTCACCCGCATAAAAGAGAATCAGCCGATTGCCATCCGGATCACGCAAATGGGCTTCCCGCCACAGCCATTGCTGATCGACGGGATTGAGGTCAAACAAAATTCCTTCGGCTTTGAGTTGATCCACTTGCTCATCCAGGATTTCACATTCAAAATAAACAACAAACCCCTCCCCTACCGGCAGTTGCTCCACCCGATGCAGAGACAAAGTCGATTCGCCGTCCGGGCACAACAAGCGCGCATATCGCGGCACAGAATCTACGATCAGTTCCAGGCCTAGCCGCTGATAAAAGGCAACGCCTTTTGCGAGGTTAATCGAAGGTAAGGTAATTTGGTTGAGGTTCATGGGGGAGGGAGGTCGGGAGATGGAGAATATGGGAATGTGTTCCGGAGTACAAGATAACTGTTGAACTTGAACTTGAACTTGAATTTCTACATCCCCTCTTTCATCTAACATCTTTTATCTTCCCATCTCCTATTCATCTTTCAAGACATTCACGGGATCCGTCATGGCTGCCCGAATGGCCTGATAACTCAGGGTCAGCCAGGCAATCAGCAGAGAAGCTCCACCCGCCAGTAAGAGCGTCCCAAAGCCCACATTTACTTTATAGATAAAGGTCTCCAGCCAGCGATTCATCAGCAGCCAGGCAATAGGCCCGGCCAGCACAAATGAAATGCCCACCAATCGCAAAAAGTCAATCGAAAGTAAGCGAACCAATCCAGGCACAGTTGCGCCCAGTACTTTTCGAATACCGATCTCTTTGGCGCGCTGTACGGTTGTGAAAGAGGCCAATCCAAAGAGTCCCAGGCAGGCAATCAAAATCGCCAGACCGGCAAAAATACCAAAGATTTTTCCGATTTGTTGTTCCTCCCGATAGAGTTGGTCAAACTGCTCGTCCAGGAAGCTGTATTCATAAGGTCGATGGGCCATCCATTCTCCCCAGACCGACTCGATATGCGCGAGTGAGCCTTTGAGGTCATCAGGGGCAACCCGTACCAGCAAATGGCGGTAGGTCAATTCGCTAAACAAGACCACCGGCCCGATTTCATGGTGCAAAGAAGCGGTATGAAAATCCTTCACCACGCCCTTGATAAATCCCTTTCGCCCGTTCAGGTTGATGCGTTTCCCGATGGCTTCCATAGGCGTCCAACCCATGAGTGCGACAGCTTGTTCATTCAAGTGGAATTCGTAGCCCTCATCCGGTATTTCTCCTTCCCGGCTTGTAAAATCACTGCCTTCCAGGAGTTGTATCCGCATGGTTTCCACAAAATCAGGATCGATTGCCATAGCCGTAACCAGCTTATCCTCAGTATCTTCTCCCCAGCCGACCATCAGATTATATCCCCCCTCAATCTGGTAAGGCACTTCTGTACAGGCTGCTGCGCTAAATACTTTGGGGTGCGATTTCAATGCCCCTTTTATACTACTGAGTTTACTAACCATTTTCCCATCTACGGGCAAAACGACAAGATGCTCCTTATCATACCCCAGTTTTTTATCCCTGATAAAATCGAGCTGTTGCTTGATGACAAGGGTTGCAATAATCAGGATAATAGAAATAGAAAACTGAAACACTACCAATCCTTTTCGCAACCAGGCGCCTCCAATAGAGTTTTTATACTTTCCACGAAGTACCTGAATCGGTTTGAGTCTGGCCAGTACCAGTGCCGGATAACTCCCTGCCAGTAGTGCCACCAATAAACCCGTTCCTAACAAGATGCCTGTCCAGCCCAGGTCGCTCACATAGCTGATTTCTATCGCACGATGGGTCAGGCTACGGAACCAGGGAAGCGCCAATTGCACCATCACCAATGCCAGTCCGAGCGCCGTCATGCAAATGAGAAATGCCTCTCCCATAAATTGCCAAAACAACTGCGCATAACCGGCTCCTACGACTTTGCGCAGGCCTACTTCTTTGGCCCGATCAACGGAACGCGCAGTGGAAAGATTCATATAATTAATACATGCAATCAGGAGAATCAACAAACCAATCGCCGAAAACAGATAGATATAGGTAACATCGCCTGAACCCGCAAGGCCGCCCGTAAGGTGCGTAGAACGGAGGTGAATATCCTTCAATGCCTGCAACTTAAAAGAAATACCTGCAGCAAAATCGGCGGCATCTCTTTGCACGACCTCAGCAATTTTTTGTTCGACAGCTGCAGCACTCGCCCCTTGTGTCAATTGGAGATAGGTGTAATAATTTGCAGAACCAAACTGCTCACGTTGTGCCCATTCTCCCAAAGAAGCATACGAAACCACTACATCAAACTTCAAATGAGAGGTTTTTGGGATATCCTTTATTACTGCCGTTACTTCATACGGGGTTTCATTACTCCCCAGCAGGAGGGTCTTTCCCACAGGATTTTCGGATTCAAAATATTTCCGCGCTGTGGACGCTGTGAGGACCATCGTTTTGGGACGGCGCAAGGCTTCAGCCAGATTTCCTCTTACTCCCTCAAAACTGAATAGGTCAAAAAAAGTAGAATCGGCATATAGCAAGTCATCTTCCTGAAAAACCTGCTCTCCCTGGCGCATGACAGCTGTACTGGCAAATAACCGTACCGCATTTTCCACTTCGGGAAACTCACGCTGAGCCATAGGCGCCAGAATATTCGGCGTAACGATGATATGCTCGTTAAAATCTTCCATGTGGATGTCATAAGTAATCCGGAAGATCTGATCAGCCTTTTCATGAAAAGCATCATAAGCCTGTTCATGCCGGACATAACTCAGGATTAGCAGACAGCTTGCCAGTCCAATCGCCAGACCCATCAGATTGATCAGGGAGACGGATTTGTGCTTGAGGATATTGCGAAAGGCAATCGTGAAATAATGACGGAGCATAGCGGTGGGAATTTGAGCGGAATACGGGAATGAATAAGGCAATCGAAAAAGGCGTAACAAACTCAACAAGCTACCGAGATACAGCAGCCGGGCTTTCCATTCTCCCGATTGTGCGGCTCGTTCTTGGTAGAGCTCGTGCAAATCTCCCAACACATCTTCAGCGACATCCCGCCCTAGCCCCACAATCAATATGCGGTCCAGCCAGCGAGGAGGTCGTTTATAAGGGGGAGGAGATTGTGGCATATCGAAATCTTTAATAGTCAAATGCCAAAGGCGGCATATCAGCCCACAATTGATTACGGGTATTTTTTACCGTCTGGAGGGCCCGGTATCCATATACCGTTACGGTAAAATAGCGTTTGCGCTTCCCCCCTCTGCTGGCAGTAGCCTCCCCTAGCTGGGAGTACAGGTACCCTTTTCCCTCCAAACGACGGAGCGCAGCGTGCAACGCCCCGATGCTAACCGATCGATTGAGACGGGATTCTATTTCTTTTTTAACTGAAACTCCGTAAGCATCCTCCTGCAAAATGCCCACCGTCAGCATGACGATTTCTTCAAATTCTCCCAGATAGGTGCCTTTTTGTTGCATAGAACTTTTATATAATTCCTA
This sequence comes from uncultured Bacteroidia bacterium, assembly GCA_964352745.1. Taxonomy (GTDB): domain Bacteria; phylum Bacteroidota; class Bacteroidia; order J057; family J057; genus CAYGTH01. The sequence goes on along the minus strand of CAYGTH010000152.1, from coordinate 9,608 downwards.
AATGTATATAATATATTCGGGAAATTCTTGCCGGACAGATAGGTAGGTATTGCGAATCCATAAAAATCCCCCTGCCGGACTTATTTCCACCAGGGGGATTAGAAGGAAATAGTGGTTTAGTAGAAAGATGATAGGCTTTATCTAATTGATAATCAATAGTCTCCAATCCCGCTACTCAATACTCTATACTCACATCTACCTCACTACATAAAACTGTACAGCAAACCCGCATCTAACTGATACCCGATTCCCTGATTACTATTAAAACTCACCGGGCTGGTCGGGGTGAACTGACTTTCAGACCGATCAAATGCATAGGTTACCATACCGTTTACACCAAGCCTGACACGCGGTGAAAGGTAATAACTCAAATCCCCATTGATGCCTGCCCACACATTCCAAGCGCTAACCTCGACTTCTCCAGGATCGGGCCTGTTACGAAAAAGACGCACATGGGTAAATGCCTTTGACCGAAATATCGTACGAGAAGTCGGATGCCAATCCAGCCCATACTCTACTTGCATACTCAGCCGGGTATCTCGAACCGTATCCGGATTAGTTCCATTCAGGATGGCTTCGCAGCCATTGTAAAAGTTTACTTGTGTCGAAAAAGTCCCCTGCCAATACAGACTGTACGCCCTTGACGAAATAAATTCCATCATTCCACTGAGGCAATAATTCTCGTAAGTAAAGCGAGTCTCCCGATCGAGTTGGCCTTGTGTAATTACCTGATTTCGATTCACCAACTGCCTCCATTCTGGTACAATACCAATGGAAAACCGACTCCCTACCTCCCGATAGGGATTAATCGCGAAGCCCCAATTATCATTAATCGTTGTGAAATAACGGGCATCAGTTTCGGTAATGAGTCCACGATTTGTCAAAAAATCATCGATCATTTCGAGTTCATAAATTCGCTTATGCCGTGCATCAAAAAATCGCTGGTTGCGAATTCGCGAAATTAAAGCAGCAAAATCCAGGATTTCCAGCTCAGTAGGCACCCGGCCTATCCGTTTTTCATTCAGCAATTCATTCAGGATAAACAAGGCCATCCGGGCATCATCAACCCGCTCAAGGCGACCTTTTCCGATCAGGATAGGGGCATTGAAAGACACCTTGGATCGCTGGGACTCATTTGAATTCCCAGCGTTATTAGTTCGGTGATGCGCTAATGCTGCCGCCGCCGACAAGCCCACCTCAATAAATCGTTTCCGCTTATCATACCAACGCTGCTCATGCGCTACCCCTACTGTCCAGTCACCACGAGAAAAATTGGCATTACTTTGAGCCTCTCTGCTTTGGAAATTTGGTGCAGCGTTTACCGCTACAAACGTAGCTATCTGAACCCGTCGGGTATTTCGGAAAAAGGAGTACTCGGCGGCCAACTCACCTGCTACATTCGTTTCAAAATCCTGTTGGAGACCCGGCCCGGAATTATTCTCCCGATTCCAGGTCCCCGAACTCCCGAATTGGGGGCGGACGTCTAATTGATGGCGAACCAGATCTGTAAGGGGATAGCTTGAAAGGTCAAAGGTATCTAATTGGGAAAAAGCAGTACCGCAACAGGCAATACAAAACAATAGAAAAAGGCAGAGATTCTTCATGATAGTTAGGGGTTGGGCAATAGCTTTCTTCATCGAAACCCAAGCGGGTTCAATAGTAGTAATTAGCCAGCAATATAAGGCCAGCTCAGGTCCGAAAAGAGGAAAGAGAGACTACTGCGTGTACATAAAATGTTTCATTGGAAGAAAGTGCATCGAATCGTACAAGCGGTTGGTTAGCCCCTTTTTTATTGCCCATAATGCAAAAAACCTCACAGGTTCGAAAACCTGTGAGGTCTGTATAAAAGACACCTTCTTCCCGGTCTAGGGACTGACTACTGCTTCACAAATCGCTTACTTACCAGCGTTTTTGCCCCTTGTCCCCTCAAACTCAGGATGTACATGCCTTCTGCCAGTGTGCTCACTTCTATCCGGGTCTGCTGGTCCCCTTGGATCTTGCCCAGCTTTTGATGCAAGACCTGCTGTCCGGTTGCATTGTACACATGGAGACTCATGTCCTGCATTCGCGGACTGCTAAATTCCACCTCAAGGTGGTCGCGGGTTGGGTTCGGAAACAGCTTCATATCCAGTGCATACCCGCTAAGCGGATCGCCAACAGAAGTCGCGAAGGTGGAATCGACAAGCGACAATTTCTGAGTGGCATACTCCGTAAAGTCAACCGCATCCAATGTTCCAGCATCAGCTCCCATCCAATCGCACAGCAAGGTCGTGATCACCTGTCGGTAGTCATGTTGAACCAGCAAATTCCCGGTACTATCGAGGTTCGTCAGGGAAGGACTTGTTCCAATTATTCCGGGCTCAACACCTTTTCCAAATACAAAAGTAGGGCTGGAGGTTCCGTGATCAGTACCGTCGCTGCCATTGGAGTGCGGACGCCTTCCAAAATCTGTATAGGTCATGGCCATCACTTCCTGATCATAGCCTGAAACAGCCAGGTCATCAAAAAAGGCTTTGACTGCCGTGGACAAGTGATATAATAAGGCACCGTGGATGCCGTGAGTAGGGTCATTGGCGATTACCTGTGATTCATGCGTATCTATTCCTCCGATTGGCACGAGATTAATCTTGGTTTTGCTTCCCGCATTGATAAGGCGAGCGACTGTCTGAAGCTGAGGCGCCAGGGGATTTTGCAGGTATTGATTGGGCGCAGCACCGGGATATTGGCCTGTCGCTCCTATGGGATACACGCCATTATTGGAGCCTGCATTGAAGCGATTTTGTAATTGCTGCGCATAGTCATTTGCATTGGCATACAAATCCATGATATGCTGTAATTCGTCCCCATAGTGATCGCCCGGCACACTGTCGGGATTGGGGCCTCCGAGGCCAGAGAGGATATTCGCAAAATTACCCGGGTCAGGAGTGGCAAGCGCAGTGGGGATTCCCTGATCGCGATAATAGCCCAGCGAGACTTTTACCCCGACTTCCAGCCCAAGCGGATCAGGCATAGCGGAAGTAGGATAGGCACTGGGGTAATTGGGATAAATATGATCCAGGTACCGACCCATCCAGCCCGATTTTTTGTATTCATCATAATCTCCTCCCATATACCAGATATCGCGACTCCGGAAGTGAGAGAAATTTGTATTCTCATAGCCGACTCCCTGCACAACGGACATCTTCCCATTGTCATACAGGTCTTTGAAGGCCGTCAAATCCGGATGGAGACCTACCTGATCAGCAATCGGCAAAGTCGAGTCCAGGTTGATGTATTTTCGATTCCCAGAATTAGGAATGGCTATATTGGTTCGAAGGGATTCATATTCGCTGTATTGGTCAATCGGAACCAGGGTATTTACTCCATCATTTCCCCCTTGTAACTGAATCAAGACGAGGATTCGGTCTTCAAATCCGTTTTGAAGGAATTGGGAAATAAACTGGGATTCTCCGAGGGCACGAAGGGGCATCCCATTGACAAGGATCGGGGCTCCGAGGGCGGTTTTACTGAGGTTGGAAAGGAAAGTTCTCCGTTTCATAATATGAGGAATAAATCGGATGGACGAATGGAAATCAGATTAGGACAATTGATACTCAGGGGATTGTAAAATGGCATTGAACAGACTATCGAGGCGAAAGCGGGCCGTGGCATCAGAACCACCAGCGATATATGCATTCCAGGTTTGTGTCCAATAAGCATCCGGATCACCATCAGTCAGGGAATTTTTAAGGGTATCCCGCTTGATAGCCCCAATGCCCTGTGGAAAGAGGTCCGCAATCAAAGTATCGATCAGTTCATTGGGGTCTCCTGGACTCGTAAAATATCCCGAAGTCTCTACAAAATGAACAGAGTCGAGTTTCACGACCAATGCGCCATTATTGACAGGAATGCCAAACAAGAGATAGGCCATTCCCTGGTATCGATTGACCAGCGTAGAAGCACTGAGCCAATTCCGATTGTAAAAAGGGGCCTGGTGGAAAGCCGGATAACCCGCTACTTCCGGAGGTTGGAACAGGGTCATGTCCATTGAATCCCCAAATGCGTCCAGCAATGCAAGCGCAGAATAATGCGTCAACCAATCATTTGCATCTCCCACCGGGATATTGAAATACGTAAAGGTTCCGACTATCAAGTCCATCGGAGATTTGACAATCGCACCCAGGCTATTGTTGCTCAGCACGGTATCGTCTGAATCAAAGAAATGCTCACTTTTCATGAGTTGTTTCAAGACGGGAACCAGGTCGTATCCGCTATTTTGGAAGGTCGTTGCCAGGGGTTGGATAATGTCGGTTTCAATGTCAGGCGTAATATCGTAATACACCAAAAAGCGATACAACTTCCGGCAAATATGAGCCGCAGTAGCACTTTGGTTAAAGATCATATCGATAAAAGCATCCAGCTCTCCTTCGATCGCAGAAACGGTCAAACCACCTGGTATCAGGGTATTTTGAAATGCGGAGCTGAATTGTTTCGGTAGTAAATCGTGAAAAAAGGTGACGATAGAAGACCTATACAACCCGGTATCCGGATCAAACTCGGGCGCAAAGCCTGCGGGTATCTGTGCATCCTGCGCGTAGCCCCAGGGAATATATCCCGTTAGTACCCGTGCCGCTTCCCGGACATCGTCTTCGGTGTAGGTCGTATAGTTTCCCGGGCCAATTTGCGGCCCCTTCCCAATGGTGTAAAGCTCCAGAAATTCCCGCGCGAAGTTCTCATTTGGCTCTTCTACCGAATTGGTCCAGCCATCGAGGAATACGCTCATCGCATAATCCCGGCAGACTTTTTTGGCCAGGGTTTTAAAGTTACCAAGCGCATACCTCCGAAACAGGGCATTCTGATGATAGAGCGGAAAGCCTAAGCCCACCTTGTCTCCACTGCTAGTAAAATGCGTATGGAGAAACAGCGTCATTTTTTCCCAAACCGGGGATTGGGATTCGATCATTTGCTTGAGCCACCAAAACCGGGTATAGGCCTGCAAAACACCGGAGGTGGTGCCTCCATTCAGTTCTTCCCGATTCATAAAGGTAGTGCCTGATCCAGGATCGATAGGCGGCGAAGGGTTAGGTTCAGGCTGGGCGTAGAGCATATCTACGGCAGCACCGGCCGTCATGCCGGTAATGGCGTTGATCTCGGCTTGCGTCGGGCCCAGGCTGACTCGCCTGAGTAAATGCGCTGCCTGCTCATGACTTAAGGTTCCGGAGTAGGGGCTTAGAGATGGCATAGAAGGGGATTGAATTTACAAAACAACGTGCACAGTTCCTGTGACTCGCGAAGCATAGGGTTGGTTTAATTCCCCTTTGCCTATTCATGACAATTAGAAAAGGAAATCCCCTTATTCTATCACAAAAATTATTCTCCGCGCTGAATAAAATGGATTCAACCCATCTAAAATGAGACAAAAATGCCTGAAATATTATTTTTAAGAATGTAAGAATTAAATACACATGAGTAATTCAAAAAAAGAACACGCCTAACAACACATCAATATTATTACCAATAACCTCTATTATTGATGTTTCAATTTTCTCAAGAAAAAAAATCCCCAAAAAACATAAAATTTTCATCATTTACATATGTAAGTATTTTGCAAAAAGCAAAACAGGAAAGCTACTATCATCATATACTTTTATTGCAGAGAATGAGAGACAACCTTTCTACGGCTAATATATAGCCGCAGTATTCTCACCTGCTTTTGCCGATCAGAACCCACAGGACATAGCCCGAATAACCCGTTATTCTATGGCATCTCTTATCCCTAAAACCGGCATTCTTGGACAGCGATTGGCAGCCCATCTCTTACGGCGCACCACCTTCGGTCCTACCAAAACAGAGATTAACACCTTCGCCTCCCTGACCATTACACAGGCGGTAGATCAGCTTCTCTTGACGCCTCCTGTTCCTTCGCACCCCCTTGACCCCGAAACGGGCCTAACCTGGGTAGTGAACGGCGCAGACGACAATGTCAACTCTCCCGAATGGCGACTTAAAAACTACGTAGTCGCCTGGTGGATGAAGGATATGTTGGAAGCACCGGCTCCCAGCCTCATCCACAAGATGGTATTCTTCATCCATACTTGCCTCACGACCGACATGCTCAACCTCGAATCGGTTGACAATTATTATACCCTGCTTCTTTTTCGGCAATATGCCCTGGGGAGCTACAAAACACTGGCACGTAAAATCTGCATGGATAATGCGATGCTCACCTACCTGGATGCGCGCTATAGTAACCGGTGGAATCCCAACGAAAATTTCCCACGGGAACTACTCGAACTGTTTACGATCGGAAAAGGACCCCAGATTGGTCCGGGAAACTACACCACCTATACCGAAGACGACATCAAAGCCGCAGCAAAGGTCATCACTGGTTTCCGACTTAATCAGGACTGGTGGGACCCGACAAGCTATGACCCGGATACCGGCCTGCCTACCGGCACAGTCAATACCAATGCACATGATCCAAATGACAAAGTCTTTACCGACGCCTTTGTAAGTCCGGGCTTTCCCAGTCCGGTCACCATTGTAGGCGGCAATACAGAAGCAGACATGCATCGGGAACTGGACGACCTAATCGAAATAATTTTTGCTCAAGACGCCACCGCTCAATATATCTGCCGCAAACTCTATCGCCAATTTGTCCATTATGACATCACTTCAGAGATTGAAACAGATATCATCGTACCGCTCGCGACCGTTCTCAGAACCAATAACTACGACTTGAGCGAGGTAATGAAAGTCCTGCTCAAGAGTGAGCATTTCTATGATGAAGGCGGTGTCTTACCAGAAGACTATATCGCTGGTGGCCTGATCAAATCTCCCCTGGAGCAGGTTGTAAGTACCATTCGGTTCTTTAAGGTACAGATGCCGGATCCCGTAGCCGATCCGGATAGGTATTACCGCTTGTGGAGCCGAGATACCGTACAGCGTTTTCTGCTCGCACAAGGCGGCATGGAACTATTTGGCCCTCCTAATGTAGCAGGATATCCGGCGATGCACCAGGAACCGGACTTCAACCGATTATGGATCAGTACGAATACGCTTCCCTTTCGCTACACGATGGCAGATATGTTTCTGACCGGGCAAAAAGTCACCCTTTGGGGCGATTTGTATATGCAGATCGATGTTATGGCCATCGTAACCGATCCTGAGATCGTACCGGATGTGACGGGCCCGGATCCTTATGACGGGGTCGTTGGCACCTACGCAGGCGGGCGATTTGCCGACCACGTGGTCCGTTCACTTGTCGAGTATGCATTCCCCGAACTACCCGATCCCGTTCGCCTCGACTACTTTGTCACCGACCTCCTGCTCGGCAACCTTTCGCCGATAAACTGGCGATTCGAATGGGTAGGCTTCGAAGCAAGAGGCGACGACAGCAGCATACGCCCCCAACTTGAACAGTTGGTGAGAGGCATTTTGCAAGCCCCCGAATTTCAACTCACCTAATTCCCTACCCTTTCCCTGACATTCTTTACACAACCCGATCTCATGAAACGTAGAAGCTTTATAAAAACGCTGGCCCCAATGGGCATGGCTCCTTTCCTGCTCAATGGCCTGAACGTCCGCGCTATGAATACCGCCCGGATGGCACAGGCATTCTCCTGTGCCGAAATACGCGACCGCGTACTGGTTATTGTCCAAATGCATGGCGGAAATGATGGGGCAAACATGATCATTCCAGTCGATCAACATGCTGACTACATGGCGCTACGACCCAATATTGGTATTTCTGATACCGGCAGTCGCGCCTATATAGAAGCCGATTCTACCCTCCCCCTCGCTCAGCAATTTGGATTTCATCCGGATATGCAAGCTATGAAGGACATGTATGACGACGGATTGGTCAATGTCGTCCAAGGAGTGAATTATGACAACAGCAACAAGTCTCACTTCAAAGCCAGCAACCTGTGGCTAACTGGCGGTGATTCTACCCCTACGGGACAAAACCTAAACTCAGGCTGGTTTGGCCGGTACCTGGGGGCAGCGTATCCCAATTTCCCTAATGCATACCCCAATCCCTATATGCTAGATCCGATTGGGCTGGAATTTGGAAGCAAAACGCTTTCGCTGGGTTTTCATCGGCAAGTGGGAATGCCCATTGGCCTGGCCCTTAGCAATGACCCGACAGACTTCTATGACATGGTATCCGGTATAGGAGGGGCTTATCCGGGTAATATCCCCATTACCCGATATGGAGAGGAAATGCAATACCTCATCGACGTGCAGCGGAGCAGCGACCAATACGGCCAACGCCTCAACGACGTTTACAACGCGGGTGCCAATATGGCTACCTATCCCACCACTTACCACACCTCAGCACCGGGCGTGTATTACAATCAGCTTTCCCCACAACTCAAGACTGTTGCCCGCCTGATCAGCGGCGGTTCCGCCACCAAGGTTTACCTTGTACGCATCACTGGCTTTGACACGCATACAAACCAGGTGGTAGGGGGCGATCCTTCTATGGGCCAGCACGCCACCTTAATGTATCACTTGTCAGTAGCCTTAAAAGCGTTTCAGGACGACCTGCGGCTTCAGGGACTGGAAAACAAAGTACTTACCGTTACCTTCTCCGAATTTGGCAGGCAAGTAGGGGAGAATGCCAACAACGGAACAGACCATGGCACACTGGCCCCCATGTTTGTCATAGGACGAGGGGTAAATCCCGGAGCTTCCGGAGATGTCCCTGACTTTACAAATCTGAATGGAAATGATTTCAACAGCCACCAATTCGACTATCGACAAATATATACCACCGTTCTTCAGGATTGGCTTGGAGCGGGTGGATATAGCCTGCAGGAGACAGGATTTGATGGATTTTCCAATCAGCAGTTAGACCTGATTAATCCCAACTACGACGACGGGCAGGGCAATCAGCTGGATTTCATTTGCGACTCCGGTTGTTACGACACTCAGACAACCTTTCCTGTTGGCCTTCTCTACTTCAATGCGCTGGTTGAGGATCAGGCAATTGTTCGACTTAATTGGGCAACAGGTACAGAGTTGAACAATTCACACTTTGAGATCGAACGGTCTGTAGATGGAATCGTATTTGAACAGGTTGTGCAAATTCCCGGAGCAGGCAACAGCAGCGAGGAAGTTGTTTATACAACGACTGATGAGCACCCCATGCCCAATGTTTCCTACTATCGCCTGAAGCAAGTCGACCTCGATGGTACTTTTGCGCATCACGGCATCGTAGAAATAAGACTGGAAGACAGCGATGAGTTGCAGGCCCGAATGGAGGTGTATCCCAATCCGGCGCGCGACCAGGCAGGTCTTTCTCTTCGGTCTTCACAAGATATGCCTGCCCAAATACGGCTGTATTCATTAGCTGGCCACCAGGTAATGAGTCAAGACTTTGATGTCTTTACCGGAATGAATCACCAGCAAATCAAGGTGAATCACTTGTCTCCAGGTATTTATGTGGTCGAGGTAATTGCCAACCCTGGTGCCTATTTTGGAGAAAAACGCCTGGGCACCACTCGCTTACTGGTGCTTTAGGATCGAAATAATGATCTATTTTTATCCTATTGTACTTTTGGAAGGTGCCGCCAAAAGTACCAAAAGCACCCTCGCAGCCTAACAGGGCTATTGGCGGATTCCGA
>CAYGTH010000151.1:0-14572 GCA_964352745.1 uncultured Bacteroidia bacterium | reverse complement strand
CCCAACCATTCGAACTGTGCCTGTCCATCAAACTGCTGGATGACGGGTTTAAATATCTGTTCCTTCCCATCCAATTCCATTTTCGTAACCAGGCGTGAACCTACTTCTTGTTTGCCAGTAATGGAAATGATAAATGGATTCCATTCTCCATAGGCTTCGAAATCTGTGAGGACTTTCCATACGACTGCCTGCGGTGCTTGAATGATGATTTCGGTCTTGATTTCTTTCATGATGTCATGAGGTTAAGAAAAGTGAATACACAAATCTCAAGATTCACTCAGGCATTTCTCTTTACAATTGTTAAGAAATTCATCTCGGAGGGAATGATACAAAAAAGCAGCATGAAAAAAACAGTCTCGCCAGATTTTCATCTCGCCAGACTGTTTCCTGATTCACATCCTGTGCGAATCGATGTCCTTACAACAAATGTATATTAAAGGGAGAAGTTTTCATCCACATTCACCTCAATGGTAGTGGTGTGTTGTTGCTGCGTTTTGGGAGCAGCTTCTATTGTGCTATCCAGGCCGGTATCTAATTTTTCGATGTCCTCATCTACTACAATAGATTCCAGGACTTCAACCCGACGTTTAAGCTTGTCATTGACTGATTCGAGTTGATCAATTTTGCGAGCAAGGCGGTCTGCCAGGCCCCCATCCCGGGACTCGACTTTCGCTTTCTGAATCTTGTAAACGAAATTGAAAACAGTGTAAGTGATGGCAGTTGCACCCGCCATGAGAAGGGCTACGACAAATACAGGTCCGGGTCCCATAGAATTTTTTGTTAGAAGTTAATCTTTTGTGTGTACGGAGGCAATCGTATTCGGTTTTATTCATTGTCAATGATGCGTTTCCGAATTCGGCTGAGTGAGACAGGCGTAATCCCCAGATAAGTAGCCAATACCTGCTGTGGAATTCGATTGGCCAGCCCCGGTTGTAATTCGAGGAGAGAGGTGTATCGCTCCGCTGGCTTGTTCATAATGAGAGAAGCTACTACTCGCTGGGCATACGCCATTCTTTGTTCATATAACTTGCGAACAAACACATTCATCTTAGGAACAGAATCGTACAGACTTTCCAGGCTTTCGTAAGATATGACCAATAATTCACAGGGCTCAAGTGTCTCCAATATCTGTGTGCTGGACTGCTGCGAAACAAAACTCTCATGTGAGCCTGCAAACATATTCTCCTGAAATACAAACCCGGTAATTTCCTGCCCTTCCTCTGTCAGATAATAGAATCGCATGCACCCCTTGTTCAGGAAATATACTTCGTGTGCCACCTCGCCTAAGCCCACCAATACATGATGTTTGGGCACATCGCGCACGGTCAGGTGGTCCCGGATGAGGGACTTCTCGGCTGAAGTGAAGGATACAAATTGCTCGGTGAATCTCCAGAAGGGGGTGAACATGGGATATGAATCAGATAGTCGCGTAAAAAAAAGAGCAAAGACTGATCTACAGAAACTTTGCTCCTTGTGTTCAAATAAATATGTTAGACTGAAATAAGCCATCAATCTGATCAATTTGGCAACTCTCCCCTGACCTATCAAGTCCTTGCCAAATTATCAGAAGACTGAAGTCTATTATCTGATGTCTTTAATCTTACTCAATACGTCACCACAATCCCGATCGTCGGCTGAATGATCCCCAAATCATCTTCCAGGAACCGAGTCTGATAGCGCGTAGGATCGTTAGGATCTACGAGCGGAACATCATTATCATCCTTGACGACATCCAGACTCGGTACACCGGCGATGGAGTAGAGGTAAGCGTTTTGGATGTCGAGGAATAAATTGAAGCTCCACTTATTAAAAAACCACTTTTTATCTACCCGGAAATCGAGTTGGTGGTAGGAACGCAGGCGTTCGCTATTGACCAGACTGTAATCCGGGACAGCAATTCCCCGCACATCCCATACATCGCGTAAACTAGACAATTCGACATTGGCGGGCGTAAAAGGGGTGGGAGAAGTAAACCTCCATTTTGCGCCAATTTCCCAGTTGCGTTTGAATTTTTTGCCCATTGTCAGGGCGATAATATGGCGACTGTCCCAGGCAGAAGGCACAAAATTCCCCTCCTTATCTGTAAACTCACTCCAGCCCAAGGTATAAGCCAAAATGCCATAAAACCCTCTGTAAAGACGCTGCTGAAGTAAAACCTCCATGCCATAGGTGCGTCCTTCGGAAGTTGATACGGCAGGCTCATTGCCTACGGTGCCAAAATCTCCACCGAGATTGGCCAGCGAAACAGAATCCCGGGTCAGGAAGGGATATCGATCATATTTCTTGTAATAGCCCTCGATCGAAATTCGCGAATTGGTCGCTGTGGTATAAGAGAGCCCTGTGACCAATTGTTGGTTGCGGATGTAACTGATGTCCTGATTGACCAGGACCCCGGTTTGCGAATCGCGATATCCCAATACGGTGTAGGGCGGCAATTGATAAAAGATGCCGGTATTGAAGTTGAAGGTCAACTCAGGCAATATGAAATAAGAAGCCGAAAAACGGGGAGAAAGCTGACTAAATGGATTTTGCATCTCATCTGAAAAGGTGTTCCCATCCATTCGGGCACCAAGAGACAGCGAAAGCCTGTCCTGAAAAAGACGCTTACTCACTTGAGCAAAGGCACCGTATTTTGAAAGCCTAAGTTGGGACTCAAAATCGATGACGCCGAATCGCAATACATTATACGTATCGGTATTGAATTTGGCGTATTCATAATTCACACCATAATTGAGCTTTAATCCCTCGCTACGAGAGGTGTGTTCTATCCTGAATTTGTTCTCTATTTCCTGCGATTCATAATCCAATAAGACCTCTTGTGTCTCGTCATTATTGACAAATTTCTCTGCATTGTAGTTGATCATATTCCGGCTGGCAACCACTGTCCAGAATCCTTTATCTCCGAAATATTTATAACTCGCTCCAAAAGTGTAATTCCATTGTGTGGATACCGGGAGATTGTTGAGGAGGAATTTCTGCTCGTCAGTAGAATCTGCCTCCAGGTTGAGTTCAAAATCATCATACGCGCCCAGGCTGACTATATTGAGTTCATGCCGTTCTCCAAACCGAAACTTATGCTTGTATTGATAGTCATTGTAGGAGGGTAGGAAGGGTAATCCCAATACCTTAAAGAGTAATTGCAAATAAGACCGGCGAGCAGAAAACAGGAAAGATGAGTTTTTTCCACTGGGGCCTTCGACCGTCATAGCAAGGTCGCTGGCGCCTACTGTAGCAGTAAACCCCAATCTGTCGTCCCGGGCGGGGCGTTGTTTAAACTCAAACACAGAACTCAGCGCATTGCCGCGGTTCGCTGGAAAAGCACCGGAATAAAAATCTACCTCGCCGATAAAATCCACATTAATCAGGCCGACCGGTCCGCCGGAAGCCCCCTGGGTGGCGAAGTGATTGATATTGGGGGTCTCAATTCCATCGATATAAAAACGGTTTTCATTGGGACCGCCACCCCGTATCAGGATATCATTTCGGAAACTTACGGTACTGTTGACGCCGGGGAGGGATTGGATTACCCTGGAAATGTCTCGATTTCCACCGGGATTTCGTTGGATTTCATTGGTGCCGATTGTACGAAGCGAAAGCGGTGCTTCTTCTACCTCCTTAAAAGGAGAGGCCACGATTTGGACTGAGTCCAGCTCTGTCGCTTCCTCTGTCATGGGGATTTCCAGCACATAAGGCTTGGAATTGGTTACCTGAATCTCGAAGATGACTTCAGTTTTGAATCCATTGTACCGCACTTCCAGGTTGTATAGCGCAGGGGTGAGGCCCTTGATCTCAAAGTTACCCAGGCTATCCGTATAACTTCCCTGATTGGTTCCTTGTAAAAATACAGTTCCAAACCCCAGTCCTTCATTCGTGATCTCGTTATAGACCCGGCCTTTGATGATACCGTTTTGGGCGAACAATTGTCCGATGCCCATTAACGCAATCCAAATAATACCTCTCATTCTGTAATTGATCTGTTTTGTTGATTCGTACCCCATAAAAAAGCGATTTTTAGCAAAATTGTTTAAACATAAGGCGGAAAAATAGAAGGTGGGGACTTCTCAGATGTTTAGGTAGATAGAAGGCAGGCAAAAAGAAATTAGGTTTGAGAGAATATGGACCTGGTTAGCATTTGTTATTGACACTCCACCTCACTGCTCCCACGCTTCACCCTTCTCCTTTGACGCTTCACAGTATTCCTCTCGCTTGATTCTGTTGAAAAGGCCTTTCTTGAGGGGAAATATAAATTCCTCATGAAATCCATTTTCCTCACCCTTACAATTCTAAGCCTGGCTGCGAATGCATTCGGCCAGGAACTCACCCAAACGGTTCGCGGTACAGTCCGCGATCTACAGACCTCGTCTCCCCTCACCGGGGCCACGGTTGTGCTATTGGATTCTGATCCGGTTAAAGGAGCTTATACCAATGAAGCAGGAGAATTTCGCATCGATGGTGTGCCCATTGGCAGGGCTTCGCTCAAAATATCCTACCTCGGCTACCTGGAAATTGTCATTCCACAGGTACAGATCAACACCGGAAAAGAAACGGTGCTGGAGGTCATGCTGGAAGAGTCGGTCACGGCGATGGAAGAAGTCGTGATTTCAGCAGGCAAAGAAAAAGACAAGGCCCTCAATGAAATGACGACCGTAAGTTCCCGAACCTTTGACCTGGAAGAAACTTCCCGTTATGCCGGAAGTCGGGGGGATCCTGCCCGGATGGCTGCTAATTTTGCCGGAGTCAGCGGAGCCAATGACAGCCGCAATGACATCATCATTCGGGGAAATTCTCCTGCCGGCCTGCTCTGGCGGCTCGAAGGCATCAATATTCCCAATCCCAACCACTACGGAGCTGCTGGCGCAACAGGCGGCCCGGTCAGTATGCTCAACAACAATGTCCTCTCTCGCTCTGACTTTATGACCGCAGCCTTCCCTGCTCAATATGGGAATGCGGTTGCAGGCGTATTTGATCTGAATATGCGACATGGAAATGATGAGCAGCATGAATTTCTCGGGCAAATTGGCTTCAATGGATTCGAATTTGGCGCTGAAGGTCCACTTTCTTCAACCAGTAAAGCTTCTTATCTGGTGAATTATCGCTACTCGACCCTGGGCGTATTTGACGCATTGGGCGTAGATTTTGGAACGGGAGCCGCTGTGCCGGAATACCAGGACATCAGTTTTAAGGTTGATATTCCGACTGAGAATGCAGGGCGTTTTTCTGTATTTGGGCTGGGAGGAATCAGTAATATCGACCTCCTGGGCAGCGAAGCCGATACTACTTCTACGGATTTGTTTGGGGATGAAAACGAAGATATCCGGCCTAGATACCGGACAGGTATAGTCGGGATTTCGCACAAACTCCTCCTGAATGAAAAAACGTCGCAAACCGTTACCCTTGCTGCCTCTCATGCCTGGGAATCTGTTACGGTTGATTCCCTGAGTCAAGTGGACCGGACGCCCATCTTTCAAAATGGCATTACCAATCAGACCAATAAATATTCCCTGATTTACCAACTGAACAAGAAATTCAACGCGAAAAACAACATCCGGATTGGAGCCTATCTGGACCTCTATGATTTCCAGTATCGGGATTCTGTGCTGGCTGAGAATGGAGCAGATTTCATTCAACTCAAAAACAGCAGTGGAACCACGCTGCTTTCTCAGGCTTATGCTCAGTGGCAACATCGGTTCAGTGATCGGTTGACCTTAAATACAGGAATTAATCTGATGCATCTGTCCCTCAATAATAGCCTCGCGGTTGAGCCTCGACTCGGCCTTCGCTATCAACTCAACCCAGGGCAGTCAGTGAATGTAGGTTATGGCTATCACAGCCAGATTCAGCCGATGCCGGTTTACTTTTTGGAGACAATAGAACCCAATGGCGGTACTCGACTGGGTAATGAAGAGCTGGGCTTCTCCCAAAGTCAACATTTGGTACTCGGCTATGACCGGACCTTTGGGGCTGATCTGCGCATGAAAGTGGAGGGCTATTTTCAATACCTGACCAATGTCCCCGTCGATCCTTTTTCGTCCTCTTTCTCCCTCATCAATACAGGAGCTGATTTTGGCTTGCCCGATAATACGAATCTTGTGAATGAAGGGACCGGCCGTAATTATGGGGTGGAACTGACCCTTGAGAAATTCTTTAGCCGCAATTATTATTTCTTACTGACAGGTTCTCTGTTTGATTCACAATACAGAGGCAGTGATGAGGTGTGGCGGAATACCGCTTTCAACGGGCGCTATGTGGTAAATGCACTTGCCGGAAAAGAATTTTCGTTTGGGAATGGGAAGAAAAATACCATCGCAATCGACTGGAAACTCACCCTGGCAGGCGGGCGGTATGTGACGCCTATTGATCTGGTAGCCTCACAGGAGCAAGGGCGGGAAGTCTTGGTTTCAAATCTGGCATATTCGGAGCAATTTGATGACTACTTCCGGACAGATATCAAGCTGACCTACCGCAGAAATGGGAAGAAGGTAACTCAGGAATTTTCGCTGGATGCGCAAAACATAACGAACCGGGACAATATATTCAGCCGTAGCTATAACCGGAGAACCGGTAGCATCTCGATTGAAAATCAGTTGGGACTGTTCATTATCCCACAGTATAGAATCTTGTTTTAATTAACTCAACCCTGTCCTGTTGTTTGGGTAAGTGAGCGAGGGGAATAGGACAGGGTTTACTTCCATTCAGAAAATTCGCTCAACTTCGTTAGATTCGTATAAAGCCGAGAGAGATGCTAAAAGATAAATGGATTCGCATTGTGGGGTACCCGATCGTCATCACCATGATGTCGGTGATATTTGGATGGGACCATTTACAAGCTGGGGACCCTCGGTTTCTGTTTTCTGCGCTGTTTTCAGCAGTACACACTGTTTTTATTTGGGAAGGCTGTCGCCGGATTTTTTTTCACATGCGGAAATATTATCCCGGTATTTCCAATACGGCCAAACGGATTGTCCTCCAAAGCACCTTGAGCATTGTTTACACGCTGATTATTAAGACCAGTATTCATAAGTTTGAGCACTATGCCTTTCCTGGGGTTTGCGAATCGGCTCATATTAACTCACTTTCGGAATCGTTGATCATATTTATCCCGCTTGTGATTATTTCGCTGATATACGAGAGTGTCTATTTTTTTGAAGAATGGAAAAAGAACATTCAGCAAACGGAAGCTTTGGCTCGGGTCAATATCCAATCTCAATTTGAAGCCCTCAAAAAACAACTCGACCCACATTTTCTCTTCAATAGCCTGAATACGCTTGCTTCTCTGATTGATGCGGAGAATGAACCGGCGCAGGAATACCTCGAACGGCTTTCGGACGTGTACCGCTACGTGCTTGAAACCCGCAACAAAACGACCGTTACGCTCGAATCTGAGCTCGAGTTTTTAGAAGCCTACATTTACCTCAACAAAGTTCGCTTTCGCGACAATCTGCAAATCGAGCAGGAATTGAGCGATGCATATCGACACAGACATATTCCCGCTTTGAGTTTGCAACTACTGGTTGAAAATGCGATCAAGCACAATGTTGTTTCCCGGGAACACCCTCTGGTGATTCGCATATTTGAAGAGGAAGGCCAATTGGTGGTCGAGAATAAAAAACGAGTCAAGCAGACCCTGGGACACTCTACTAAGATCGGGCTGCAAAACATCATCAACCGATATGAGATATTGACCTCAGAGCCGATTGTGGTGATTAACAATGAGGTACTCTTTTCTGTAAAACTTCCATTGCTCCAACCCGTCTTGTCATGAGAACCATTATCATTGAAGATGAATATCCGGCAGCGGAACGGCTCCAGGGACTTTTCAAGAAGGTGGACCCTGGCCTCTCCGTCCTTAAAGTGCTGGATAGTGTCTCAAGTGCTAAATCCTGGCTGACAGATAATCTGTTGCCAGACCTGATTTTTTCGGATATACAGCTTTCAGATGGGCTTAGCTTTGAAATTTATGAAAGCGTTCCGGTTCGATGCCCGATTATTTTCACCACTGCTTATGACGAGTATGCGATCAAGGCATTTAAAGTCAAGAGCATCGATTATTTGCTGAAACCTATTAAAGAGGGAGAATTGTCAGATGCCCTGAACAAATATTATTCCTTCCATGAAGACTTTACGCCTGCAAAAGCGCAAAATCAGATGGAATCCCTGTTGGAAATTCTGAAGCCCAAGCCGCAGGAAAACTACAGAAGTCGATTTCTCGTCAAAGGACATGATCAGTTGATTCCGGTTCCGGTAGGGGAGATCGCCTATTTTTATACCACTCAGGATATTGTCTATCTCATCAAGCGGAATGGCCGCAGACATGCTCTTGATTTCAAGATGGAACAACTCGTGGAAATGCTGGATCCCGCGCAGTTTTATCGCCTGAACAGACAGTACATTTGTCAGCTTTCGGCTATTCGCAGCATTCATCCCTTTTTCAATGGCCGTCTCAAGCTCGCCCTGCATCCTGAACCTTCGGAAGAGGTGATTGTCAGTCGGGAAAAAGCAAAAAGCTTCAAGGCCTGGCTGGGGGAATAGGCTTGTATCTTCTCAGAAATCTGTGCATTATGAAAGGGAATTAAGCAAGAAGATAGATGTTGGTATCAAGACGAAAGACGCTCGTTAATGTCTTTCATCTTTCTGCTTGCGCAGGTCCCCTTTATGTCCGGATCATGGTCCTTCAAAATATTCAATCCTTCCTTGCGCTAAGTATTGTTGGCATTATCTCACTCTCCTGTATGTGGGATAATGATACCGTGGAAATGGAGCGGCAACGCTTTCCTGAAGTGATCGAACTTATCAGTGGGAAATTTCTGCGCCACTCTCCTGAGTTTTATTACTGGAAGGTCAGAGACCGGAGCCTAAAGATTCAGCAATTCCCGGATAGTCTTTCCCTCTATGACGATCTGGCCGTAGCCCACAGCAAGCTCGGAAATGATTCTGCCGCGATTGCCCTCATGTTGCAAAAAGAAGCGCTGTCGCCTGGCCTCTACGAAACCTACGCCAATCTGGGCACCTTTTATATTCACGATGGGCAGCTGGAGACAGGATTAGCCTATATCAAAAAAGCCATCGAGATTAATCCCGATGCGCACTTTGGGCGGGAGGTCTATCAACAATATGTGGTGGAGTATGTGCTGCAAAAACGAAAAGAAAATTCCCGATTATTTCCGCTTGCTGTTCCCGTAATGGAGGGAAGAGTTCCTCGTGCTCATGGAGAGCGGGAATTGATGGGGCTTTTTCCCAATAATTTCTATGCATTTCTGGCTCAAAAAGATTCGCTGGCGGAGGAGGGCCGCTTGCCAAAAGAGGCGCTCGAAAAAGCTGTTAAAGGAATCAAGGGCATGATGAAATTTGGGAATGCTGATTCGCCAGTATTGTTGGAAGTATTGGGGGATTTGCTCTTGAGTTCAAATGAATTTAAAAGCTACCCTGAGCGGGAAGGAAGGTTGGGTTCTGCCAAGCACCTCGCAGCCCGGGCTTATTTGAAGGCTGGGTATCTCATGGAAGACGATGCGGCTCGACAGGCCTATTATCAAAAGGCAATAGAAATGCTTCTGATGGCCCAGCCTGATTACATAACCTCTCTTGAGCACCTCCATGAAGTGTTTTCCATGGAATTGGGAGAGGGAAAGAAGTTTTATGACAAAAACAGAGCAGTAGAAATAAATTGGCTGCAACAGGGTCTTGATCCTGAGGCGGAATTTTCAAGCCTATATTACACAGATGCGCAGTTGAGTAATCGAGGGAAATGGGTCTATGATGGAGTAGGCCACATGAGAAAATCTCTCAAAACAACTCGAGAAACCGGACGATATGGAAATGCTCAAATGGACACCTTTCGATTGGTGAAAACAACCATTCCGGATACCTCGCTGGTTCATTTCATAGATAGTGCATTTCAAGCGGCATTGCCACCTGAGGCAAGTGAAGGGCAAGCCTCATCCGAATATCAAGTCCCCAACTGGCTATTCGCCTTATTGGCACTCGGTATGATCGCCTTCTTTTTCCACCGTCTCAGGTCAAAGGAGCGGTCATAATTGGGGGGCTGGCTTGAAACCCTCCTTTCTCTCCCGCAGAGCCGCAAAGGAAAACCTTCTCTGTGCCTCCGGGTCTCTGTGTTCAATTCCCCAAGGGTAAATTCCTGAATTAGCGACTGGAATTTGAGCTAAAAAGGGAATATTTATGCAGGTTTAGGCGCTGGAAAGGCTATGAATGAAGGTTTGGATAAATTTTTTATTGGCTCTTATTGTGCTATTCCGAAAAATCCGTAACTTTGCAGTCCGTTCAGTGAAATGATATGGGATTGTCCGGTCGTATAATGGTAGTACCGCTGATTTTGGTTCAGCTTGTGGGGGTTCGAATCCTCCCCGGACAACAAATTCAATGACCACACAGATTAAAATATATTCGGGATCTGCTTCCCGGTATTTGGCTGAAAAAATCGCTGATTTTTTTGGATCACCTCTGGGTAAAGTTGAACTCGCTGTTTTTAGTGATGGGGAAATGCAGACCCGCTATGACGAGTCGATCCGGGGATCGGATTTATTTATCATACAATCTACATTTGCACCTGCTGATAATTTGATGGAGTTACTGCTGCTGATTGATACAGCAAAGCGTTCTTCTGCGAGTCAAGTGATTGTTGTTATGCCGTATTACGGCTATGCAAGACAAGATCGCAAGTCTCAATCAAGGGTCTCCATGGGAGCTAAGTTAGTAGCAAACCTCTTGACTGCTGCCGGCGCGGATCGAATCCTTACAATGGATTTACACGCAGGCCAGATACAAGGTTTTTTTGATATACCGCTGGATCATTTAGATGCTTCAGCGGTTTTCGTTCCTTATTTACAGAGTTTAGAGTTGGAGCATCTGTGTATCGCTTCTCCAGATACAGGGGGTTCAGAGCGTGCACGCAGATATGCAAAACGTTTGGATGCCGACCTTGTGGTGATTGATAAGCATCGTGCAAAGGCCAATGTCGTAGAATCGATGCGAGTGATAGGAGATGTAGAAGGGCGAAATGTGGTGTTGATTGATGACTTGGTGGATACTGCAGGAACTTTGTGTAAAGCAGCTGGCTTACTGTTGGAACAAGGCGCATTATCTGTTCGGGCAATAGCAACACATCCGGTATTGTCAGGCCCTGCTTATGATCGATTGGATAACTCTAAGTTGGAAGAATTAGTAGTAACAGATACCATACCCCTGAAAGCAGGCAAGCCTTGTGGAAAAATTAAGGTCTTGAGTATAGCGCCTTTATTTGCCAAAGCATTCAGGAAAATACATCATTTTGAGTCGATTAGTTCACTTTTTATAAGGTAATCAGATGAAGACGACGGCGTTGAAAGTACAGGAGCGGACAGACATGGGGAAGCGATTCACCAAAGCCCTCCGTAAAGAAAATAAGGTTCCTGGTGTAGTATATGACAACAGTGCTGCCAAGCATATTGTCATTGATGCGAAGGAAGTACGTAAGGCAATTTATACAGCCGATACCTATATCGTTCAACTCGATATTGAAGGAACTCAGCAGGATGCGATCATCCGTGAGGTTCAATTTCACCCGGTAACAGAGAAAATCCTGCATATCGATTTTCTGCGGGTTTCAGACAAGCCTGTTGAGGTTATGCTGCCGATTCGGATGGTAGGTACACCTGTAGGGGTTATTGATGGAGGAAAATTGACAACTAAACTTCGTAAAGTTAAAGTCAAAGGAGTTCCTGCCAGTTTGCCTGATTCAGTAGAGATTGACGTATCTCCTCTTAAGCTGGGATCCAGCATCAAGGTGGAAGATATCAAGAGCGAAGGGCTCGTGATTGTTACAGATGCTTCGACTGCTGTTGCAGGGGTAGAAATCCCACGTAGCTTGCGCGGTGTTGTAGGTGGAGACGAAGAAGAGGGTGAAGGCGAAGAAGAAGGCGAAGAAGCCGCTGAAGAATAATAAGGGAGTCCCATTTTCCTTAAACATGAGAATCAACCAATTCTGTATTTTATATGCAGGATTGGTTGATTTGTTTACTCAAATCTGGTTTCATGAAATATCTGATCGTAGGCTTAGGGAATGTCGGAGTAGAATACCGTGATACGCGCCACAATGTGGGCTTCATGGTATTGGACAGACTAGCCGAAGCCTTTGATGCTAAGCCTGAATTAGCCCGTCTCGCTTTTACCGTATCGGTTAAGTACAAGGGTAGGCAATTACATTTGGTGATGCCCACTACCTTTATGAATAGAAGTGGGAAAGCGGTGAAGTATTACCTCGATACCCTGAAAATCCCGGCTGAAAACCTACTGGTGATCACAGATGATATTGCTTTGCCTTTTGGTGGGGTAAGGATGAGGGGAAAAGGTTCCGCAGGGGGACACAACGGTTTGAAAGATATCCAGGAGGTATTGGGTTCGGATGTCTATGCCCGCATGCGGGTTGGAGTAGGAGATGATTTCCGAAAAGGGCAGCAGGTCGATTTCGTCTTGTCTCCCTTTACAGAGGAAGAGTTTGATGCATTGCCTGAAATTCTGGATCACTGCGTGAAGGGGATTTATGGGTTTGTAACGATGGGAATAGATCGGGCAATGAGCGAGATCAATCGGAAAAAATAATGTCCTCATCACGGATGAGGACATTTATTGGAATCAAATGGCAATAAAAGAAGTAATGAGCTGATTTATCCGATTTAATTAATCGTTTCAGAGAAAATCAGGTCATCATCTTGAATCAAATCCTGATCGCTGATGAGTGCAGCCCGTTCGACTAGCGACTTAAGTTCCCTCACATTGCCCGGCCAGGGATGATCCATCAAGGCAGTCAACGCATCTTTGGAAAAACTCTTTCTCGGCATCCTGTTTTGATCACAGAATTTGTGTAGAAAATTGCGGGCGAGTATGAGAATATCGTTTCCACGGTCCCGCAAAGGGGGAAGGTGAATGAGAAATCCCTGCAAACGATAGTAAAGATCTTCTCGGAAATGTCCTTCTTTTACATGTTGTCCCAGATTCTTATTGGTTGCAGCGAGGACGCGCACATCCAATTGTATCTGCTTATTGCTTCCGAGTCGGACGATATTTCCCTCTTGTAGTACCCGGAGTAGTTTTGTCTGGAGATCAAGTTGCATTTCTCCAATCTCATCCAGAAAAATAGTACCGCCGTTTGCCTCTTCAAATTTTCCGATTCTGCGACCGGTAGCTCCGGTAAAGGCACCTTTCTCGTGTCCGAATAATTCACTCTCAATCAGATCCGAAGGAATAGCAGCGACATTTACAGGTACAAATGGCTTACGTGCTCTGGGAGAACTATAATGAATGGAATTGGCAATCACCTCTTTTCCCGTCCCACTTTCTCCGGTAACCAAAACCAGGATGTTACTCCGTTCCACTTTCTGAATCATCTTCAATACTTTGAGGATAGGCTTGCTCTCCCCAACTATCTTGTTGTATTTGTTTCGGTCAATGATCTGTTCCCGCAGGTTATCAACTTCTTTCCGCAAACTTACATTCGTACTGAGGTTTTTTACCACATTGGTAAGCTCAACGAGTGCATTTTCATTCTTAATGATATAGTTATTGGCGCCATTGCTATAAGCCTCTACCACCACTTCCACTTTTTCCTGCCCGGAAAGAATGATCGTTGAGATTTCAGAATTATATTTTTTGACACGCTTGAGGATATCAATACCTGTAATATCAGGTAGGTTATAGTCGATACTTACAATGTCCGGGTTCAAATGCAGATGATTGAAAAAATCTTCTCCGCTTTGAAAAACGCGCACATCATAATTGTCTTCTCGCTCCAGACGATGTTGGATAGCGCGTCCAAATATTTGGTCATCTTCAATTACAAATACCGTATTCAAATACTTTCGTTCCATATTTTCTATTAAGTAAGGGATCAATTAAGCGGGTGAACCTTATTTTAGTTACTTGGATTATTATTACGAATACAATTTTACTAACTAAAATATCTAAAACAAGAACTTAAATGGATGCATTATTACGCACTGCTGATCTCTACTGAGGTAAATCATGTATTTTCGTGTAAAAAAATAACAAATAATGGATTTTTAAGTTAGTCAGATCATGCGATATTTGATCTATCGGGTGAGAGATGAACGAGCCTGATTATTTAGATATATACTTACTATAAAATTATGGACGCCAAAGTAATTCAATTTGATCTGGAGCACTTGCGGATGATCACCGGGGATGACAGCGAGTTTATGATCGAAATTATGGAGATGATTCAGGCAGAATCCCCTCATGTTGTTCAGGAAATTAAAGAGTATACTGAACGGAGCGAATTTGACCCGCTTGCGAAGGCGGCACATAAATACAAGTCTTCTATCAACATTTTAGGAAATGCTGATATGACCTTACTCCTGAAGAATTTAGAGTTAGGGGCAGCTGATAATCCAGATACAGCTCCTATAGCCGATATGGTCAGTCAGTTAGATCAACACGTCGCGGAATTGATGGCCTGGCTTGAGGATCAGATGGTGATACTAAAAGGGTAATCAAAATATATATTTTCTTAGACCATGTTTGGGACAGTAAATTTGTTAGCGAAACTGGTGGATTTCGGGTT
>CAYGTH010000150.1:0-14628 GCA_964352745.1 uncultured Bacteroidia bacterium | reverse complement strand
AAGCGGAACTCAGGCGGCCTGTCAGCGAATTATTTCAATCAATTGATCCGAAGCCGGTAGCGGCGGCTTCCTTTAGTCAGGTATATAAAGCTATTGCCCATAATGGCATGGCCCTGGCCGTTAAAGTAAAGCGGCCTCATATTGACCGAATTGTATTTGCGGATACCTTCTTTCTGGGCATGTTCAGACACATCCTTTCTATTCTGGGGATCGGTGCCCGATTGGGGGTGCCGGGCTTGCTGGATGAGATTATTGGCATTCTTCGAAAAGAGCTGGACTATTCTCAGGAAGGGAAATTACTTCAAATATTTGAAGAGAAATCCCGGGAAATCCCCCACTATCGGGTTCCCAAAGTCTTTCATGCCCTTTCAGGTAAGCAGATCCTGACGATGGAGTTTTTAGCTGGGACCTCGTTGCGCGATCTGATGACACGGATTCGGAAGCAGGGAGATAAGACGGAGGCCTATCAGGGGCCTATTCCCGATAATCTCTCCGAAATATGTGCGCGGGTGTATGGAATTACGCTTCGGACGATCTTTGAAGACGGGTTTTTTCATGGCGATCCGCATCCGGGTAACATTCTCCTGATGGAAAGTGGGGAGATTGGGTATGTGGACTTTGGGATTGTTGGCATGTTGAGCAGCAGTATGCGCCAGAAAAACCTGGAATACATGCGTTGTCTGGCATATGATCAGATTGAACGGGCTGCGGATTTATATGCTGATATGCTGGTGCCAACAGAACGGGCAGATTGGCAGGGCCTGAAGCGAGAGATGATGATCGAACTGGAAATCTATTTGGGGAATATCAAAAATCCGTCCCTTGCTGCGACTGACAAAAGTTCCGTGATGCTATACCAACGGTCGATCCAGATGGCTCAGGAATACCGGTTTCGACTGCCCGCCAATGTCCTTCTGTATTACAAAGCATTATTTACAGTAGACAATACCCTATTGGATCTCTGCCCGAATTACAATGCCCGGGAAGAGACCCGTGCCTTTATGACCGACTATAGTTTCCGCGAATATATCGAAGCTAATAATTTTGAGAATACCCTCAATCGGGCAGTGGGGTGGTCAAGGGCGCTGTACCAATCACCTGATATGTTGGGGCAATTGCAGGGACTTGTGAGTGGTTTTGCAGAGAGCCAACGTAAGCCCAGGGTATCCTTGTTGAGTCAGTTTTTCGGAACGCTGGGTACCCTCAGTTCTCGCCTGTCCTATATATTGACGGTTGTATTGTTCTTATTGCGATTTGTGTTTAAGCCGCAGTGGCACTGGATGGCCAGCTTGACAGTTGGAGAAACCATTTGGATAGGACTGGGGATGCTGTTTGTAGGATATTTGATCGCCCGTAAGTGATGACGCCTTATAAATGATTTGTTTGACTTGAGTCGCTACCGCCCACTTCTCGACAATTTTGTGGACCAACTCACAGGAGATGGAAGCTCACGCGGGAAATTCTGGAAACGACAACAACTCAAATCAGAAGCCTTCTTTGCCTTGCTCGGGTTCTGGCAGGACCTGAATCTTATGCTGAATATATATGAGGTGGAGAATTTTTGGAAAAAAGTATGTGCCGGAGAGTAAATTATTCTTAACCGAGAAGGCCAATGGGATTGCGGATAAGCATGGTCCAGCGAATAATGCCAGGGCTCTTAAGTTTATTGAATGATTTGACTGGAGATGCTGTATCAGGGAAAATGTTGGTAGAGATTTCCAGTAGCTTTCATTCTATTTTTGCCAAGAAACTCACCTGCCTCATCTACCAAAAAGCGGTAGATGCCAAGGTTGATCTAAGACCTCTGGAGGAGATTTTGGATGCTAGCCTTGATGAGGAAATGTATTTGTTTTATGGATTTTTGATGGAGCTGATTTTTGAGAAAGGAAGTTTTCGTTCATTTTTCAATGAATTTGAATCTAACCTGGATCGGTTGATTATGGGGTATGTCCTTGTGATTCAGGATGTGGATACGGTAGATCAATGAGATTTGATTGGTCATAAGAATTATTTAAAGGGAGACAATTGACAATTCAATCGCTCTCAGTTATTGGAAATTTGCATATTCCGAAATTTTACTAACTTAATAGCACAAGCAAAAACGCCCTATGCTAACCTCCGTTCCGATATCGCATTTGCCTGGCCAGGTGATACCTGATCGTCCTTTGTGGATGAAGGGATCCATCTGTACCAATTACCTGTGTACGGGAAACCCGGAAGAATTGTCGAGCCTCTGCGAAACCTGGTTCAATGGACCCCTGAAACATCACGGTGATTCGATGCGAATTACGCCTTACAGCGATGTCGTGCTGATTTCCTTTATCAAACATCCCTGGGCTTATCAGCTAAATGACAAAGGACAACCCGTTGCCTATTACAGGTTTAAAGAGCTGAAATACAGCTTTATGGTCGAGGCAAAGCAGGGAACTCAGGAAGTGGGGACGTATATGTTTGTGCCCATCAAGTTTGTATCGCTGAGTACCCCGATGGCCTGGGAACGGCAGGTATATGGCATCCCGGCAGTAAAAGCCCGAATCTGTGAAGAAATCGATGGTAGTAAAGTGAACATCCAGTGCGATGCTTTTGGGATCGATCATTTTTCGCCTGAATCACGGGCCAAAGTACTGAAGATGATCGATGGCAACACAGCTCCTATTATGCTGGGGACCATGGGAAATACAGAAGCCGATCAGGCAGAAGTAATCCAAAAACTTGAGCAGGCACTGGCTGGCCGTGCCCCTGAAGGAATGGCTGCGCGCCTGGTGCCCTTTCAACAAAACGATTTTGTTGCCTTGCGTGAATTCCTCAGTACTTCCAATCCCAATGATGCGGTATTTCAGGACATCCTCACCTATAAGATGGGAAACCTGAAGATGGAGGCCTTCTCCTGGCTGGGCGATTCCTTCCATCTCAATGTGCCTGAAACGACTGGCACCTTTGAAATTGTCAGTAAGATGCTTGATCAAAAATCGCTGGATCGGGTGTGTGCCTGGCAGTACATCTACAACTTCGAACTCGCTCCCGGCAAAATCCTTTGGCGAGCCTAACTCCAAAATCATACATCATACATCGTAACTCGTAACTCGTAACTCAAAAAAAAAAACCCTCCCTTTATGCCCCTTTCTCCTCACAATCGATTTGTTTTTTATGATGCGGATATGGTCTTTCCCTTCCCGTCAAAATACCATTCGAAGGAGACGTACAGCCTGATTTTTGAGGCGAAGGAGGAGGCCCTGAAAAAACTGACAAACACCTGGCTGACGGCCCCGACTGGCGGAGCGATGGAGTTTGAGCCTGCGCTACCGATCGTCGTTGCGACGATGGCCTTTTATGATGATGCTTTCATCATGGAGGAATCCTTCGAAAAGCGGGGGAGTTACGCTTACAGTGAATGGGTATTCCGTATTTTTGTGCGGCAAAAGCATAAGGGGATCAGTTGTAAGAATTTGTTTGAACCGATCTATGCCCTGATTCCTTTCATTTTTGTAAGCCAGCCTGCACCTATGGTGACCGGGCGACAGGTATTTGGACTCCCCAAAGTGATCGGCGATGTAGCAATCAACTATCCGGATGGATTTAGCCTCAATGCTACAGCAGCTGATGCATTCAGTGTCGAAAATCCAGTGCAATTTATGCCCAGGCACCTGGTAGAGATTACCGGCCCGGGAAAATCTGCAGGTGCAGGCACTGAGCTTGGCAATGGGATACTCACAGAAATGGTGCAGCTGGAAGAATACCTGCTCGAACAATTATATAATTTCACCTATTCACACCAACCGCTTACGACCAAACAAATCCTGAACCTCGGAGGTATATTTATGAATATGCACCACAAGCGGTTCATCTCGCTTCGACAAATCCGGGATTTTCAAAACCCCTCACAGGCGGTGTACAAGGGATTACTGGAGTATTTTGCAGACAATATAGAGATTCATTCCGTAGCACCGATGCTGGGCGATTATACGATTCAGTTTCCAGATCGTACCTCAACTTTTCCGTTGGCGGAATGTCTGGGAATGGAAGATGGGCAAAAAGCCATTGCGGGTTATAAAATGGACTGGGAATTTGAGTTCCAGCCAGGTTTGGAATTGTGGAATGCAGCAAAGAGTTCTCGTCAAAACACAATCAGCAGCAATATCGGATGGTTGAAGGATCTTTTTCCATAGGATGCTGCTACATGGAATATACCATTTACTTTTTGAGCTATGATCAACGATTTATTATCTCTGAACCGGTTGTTTGCAACCAATCTGTTCAATCAGCTGACAGGGGGACGCGAGGCAGTAAAGCAATTTGTGCCCCGCCAGCAGCTCAAGATGCGGACCTACTTTACGATGATCGACTTTTGGGAAAAGATCAGTAAAGAATTGCAGAAAGGCGTATTTCATCCCAGTTCGCTGGAGGAAGGGGGGAAGGTATATTCGATGTTTGAGGCGTTTCAAAATGAAATGACCGAGATATTCGGAGATTTTGAAGAAGGCGTATCCTACACGGATGAGGGCATGTTTGAACGCTGGCGCGATGGGCTGGGAAAAATATTGAACCGAGCCGTGCTGGGGAGCCGGAGTGCATTGTACCGGGAAATGGAATATGAATTCGAGCGATTTTGGGTCAGTTTTTTTCAATTAACGCGCAAGCCTGATAGCAGGGTGCAGCGCCATACTGCCAGAGAGTTCGTGGATGAAATAATTACACTCCGCGCTGCTAACTTTACAAAGTTGAGAGAGTTTGGGATTGGACCTGAATTTATGGAGGCGGATAAAGGAGACATAAACACGGTCGCACTGAAACAGCAGGTCGAGAAAAATTACCTGGAAAAAGACATTGTTATTTCCAATAGTGTTGCGGATAACAGTGCAGAACTGATCGCTAAGCGGATGCTTCCTGGTGTGATGGCAGATGCTGCTGCGCTGTTTGCTGATTCCCTTGACGGAGCCACCCTGCTCAAAGTACATCGCATGGCTGTGTCTGCTCAGGCAGATACCGATACAGTTGATAAAACCCCTGAAAAGAATATTGAACTTCAGCAAGTCATCCGAAGAGAACTCGGGATGGAACTCCGCTATTCGCTTCAAGTAGCCATCGCATTGTCTCGAATCCTCTATCAATCTTTGAAAGATAATGAGAAAGTGAAGGCCTGGATGGATAGTGCCTTTCCGAAAGAGAGCAGTGAGGGAATTATTAAGATTCTTGAAGGCGGTCCTTCCCTGGTAGAAATTGCAGCGGCTCCCGATCAGCTAGAAGTCCTGTTTGTCAATTCCTCCAATAATGATCTGGCAGATCTCAAATTCACCCCTTTTGACCCGGTAAAAGACCGAGAGGCTGCTTTAACGGAATATTTCACGGATGACCCGAAACCATTTTCTGAAATTCCTAATCTCACAGAACTCTTTGCTGCTGCCTGGTTTGCTGGAAATTTACGACTCAATATGCCTGGTGCTGATGAACTCATTATCCAGCATTTTAGCCAGTATGACCAGGATCTCCCGATGGCAGATGCTGAGATCATGAAAGTGATAGCAACGTTTGGATTCGGCTCTCCCCCCACAATCAATGACTTGCTCAAGAAGCTTACTTTCAAGCCACTATGGGCACAGGATGCGGCCTGGCTCAACCGGTCTTTGACCTTTCTGGCTGCGAAAGTGGATGTGCTGAATCTGGTGTTGGAAAAACTTCGCGTGGCGGTCCTGGAGCCGTCAGAGGAACTGCCAGGATCCCTCTTTGCAGAGGTAGGAGATAGGCTCTGCATGGTCTACAGTTATCACGCTGTTCTAAAATGGAAAGACGATGTGCAGGAAATCCTTATTGCCCGGTTGCAGGAACAACTCTATGGCCGTATTGCGAGTCAACTCGATGACATTCACGATTGGGTAGCCAATGCAGTAGCGATTAATTTGAAAGACCTCCTCATGGCGGATTTGTCGGGGGCGTATTTTGGG
This sequence comes from uncultured Bacteroidia bacterium, assembly GCA_964352745.1. GTDB lineage: Bacteria > Bacteroidota > Bacteroidia > J057 > J057 > CAYGTH01. Next base: position 8,689 of record CAYGTH010000150.1, on the reverse strand, counting down.
AGTCCTAATCCCGACAAAAATAAGCTCAAGATGATTGGGTTTGGAGAAGACTTTCTGGTAAATGTCTTTCCGGAGTTGAGTCAAAAGTTGGATGTCTCATTTGTCGAGCCCATGAGGAAAAAACTTTCATTAAGTCTGGATCTGCAATTGGGGCACGAGTTTCCGGATTACAAAGTTTTGGAAGAGTTTAATTATTTGCAGGATTACGATAAATCCACACTTCGGGGTGTGCTGGGCGCCTTTTTACAATCGGTATCAGATGTGCTTTCACAAAGCTTTACAGCGGAGTAAGCAATAGAAATGGCAAAAAAACGACCCATACCCTACCAAGCCTTTGAACCAGAAGACTCCATTTTTCGGAAGTTGCAGGCAAAACGCGCCCGATCCTACCATTTCCTGATCGATGCGGACATGGAAATGTTGAAAAGTATGTGCGACCGCTGGTTCAATAATCCGGACAATAATTCGGTTCGGTTTCAACCTGTTGCGCCGATAGTCCTGGTTACCGTGATCAATAGTAGCTGTGCTTCCGGCAACTGCGAAAAAGAAACCTGGGAAAAGGGAGAATGTCCGTATTGGGGTGAGCATTGCAGTCGGGTACTCTTGCTGGATGATTTTAACGAAGTGCAGGGGGCTGTGAAATGTAACCAGTGTTGGGTAACGATATTTGTGCAGCAAGAGCAGGACAATACGATTTATGGGTTTACTCCTTATCGGTTCATCGATAGTGGGATGCTCATGATCCGTAATCGGGAAATGCTGGGTTTGCCGGATGTATTTGCCTCGCTTAAGTTTCCGAGGATTCCGCAAGGACAGGCTGCTGAAGCAAACTTTTCACTCTCAACGCGGATGAAGCTCAAACGCACATTTCCCAAAGAACCGGAGTCCTTGATGGAGCACAACAGCCGATTAGCCGCAGCCAAAGTGATTCCGCATGCTGATGAGGTACTCCTTATTGATGCGGATCCCGAAGCACGGACTCAAACGACTTCCTGGAAAGACGTCTCCGCAGTAATGAGTGGGATTTCGCAGCTGGTACAGGAATATGCAACTGCGCCGGGACGTGAAGCCCTCCTGCAAAGTCCCTTAATACAGCAGGCGGAGCCCTTTGCGATGATGGGTAAATGGATCAACCTCAAGCAGTTTCGAGTAGCAGAGTCCGTTCGTTCAGCCCCCGATGAAGCAGCCTACCAGGCGATTGTTGAATACGAATATCTGCCTATGGAGATTCACGGCGGAGGCAGGATCGATGGCGGGTTTACCGTTAGCTTTCCCCAAATCGAAAAGGAATATGTGGACAGCCTCCAGTTTGTGTTTAATCTGGGGGTCAAGGATATAAACCAGGTCTTTGCTGCATACTGGATTGATTTTGATTATGAACTCAATTTTCGAAGCCTGATTTGGGAAGCCGAATAATCTGACAAACCACTAGCCCGAATGATATGCCTGATCGCTCCTATCTCCGATATGCTGATATAACCAATAGCATCGTTCCGGATCCTCCCTTTCGACTCGAAAAGGCCCTCTTTTTCAATTTTCTGATTACATGCGATCAGAATGGACTGGCCGACTTGATTGATAAGCGATTGAACAAGCCCTCGGGATTTAGCGTGCAATTTGAACCCACTTCTCCCCTCATTTCGATCATTTTCGCTTTATATCCCGCCGCTTTTCCGCTGAGGAATAAAGAACAAACCGGTTATGTGCCCTATCGAGAGGTCGTTTTTATGACCATGGTTCGGGAGAAAAGACCCTTTTGGGAGCGGAATATCCCCGTGTATAGCTACCAGCCTGCGATTGTGTTGGACGAGAATGTGGCTGCTACCACCGGAAGGGAAATATTTGGTTGGCCCAAGGTCCATGGAGAGCTCCTCTTTCCGAAAATTGATGGTCCCGAACAGCAAAATTTTCTTTGTAGTACCACCACGTTTCCCGAAAGAGGGAGAAAAGATGCAATTGCAATCAAGCAACCTATCGTCGAAATAGAAGTGCCTCCTGGATTTTCTTTTCCTGATCTGGAACAGCAGATCAGCTCCAATCCTGAGGCCTTGATTGAAAAATACGTGGCTCAACAGATTGAGACAGAACGCAATATCAGCATGGATATGCGTGCCATGGTTACTAAAATTCACCGGATGCCAGTTGTAACTTTTCGTCAGTATCCGGATCCAAAGACTCCCCATACTGCGCTGTCCCAAGCTATTGTAAAGACGTATCAGAAAAATATTGTTATCACAAACGGAGGGTTTTTGCCGGGAGACTTTCGACTGAAAGAGTTAATCAACACGCACATGTTTCCCCTCAAAACCATGTTGGGGCTCAATCCTCGTATTTTAGCTTCCTATTGGATAGAATGGAGTTTTGAAATTCACAGAGGGAAACACTTGTGGAGTGCTAATGACACCAAATTACCCTGGTTCGGCAACTTTTTTAATGAACTATTCAGATAACCAATACCGATGGGAGATTTGAGGGACATGCGGATACTGATCGTGGGAGGAGGTATCGGGGGCTTGACACTGGCTCATTTTCTGCAAAAAAATGGCTTTTCTTTTGACCTGATTGAAAAGGCATCCGAATGGAAAGCCATGGGTACCGGACTCACGTTGACTCCTAATGCATTGCGGGTGCTTGATCGAATCGGTCTGGTTCCGGCGCTGCTCGAAAAAGGAAATGAGCTGTACACGGGAGAGGTACTTGATGAAAAAGGAAAAGTCCTGACCCGACTTGATTATAGTTATCTGAAAGAAAAATACGGCTTCTCTACGGTCGGCATCCACCGGTCGGCATTACAAGGAATCCTCTTATCGGCACTTCCGTCAGATGCATTGCGAACCGGCACGACCCTTCAATTAGTTAGTAACTTCAAAACAGGTGCGGAAGTACAGTTCTCTGATGGCCAGACGGAATCCTATGACTTGATTGCCGGGGCCGATGGGATGTATTCGCAAATGCGTACCTATTGTTCAGGAGCTACCTCCCCACGCTATGTGGGCTATGCGGGATGGAGTTTTGTGGTGCCAAATGAATGTGGTTTTCCGCGTCGAAATGTGATCAATCAGCTGGGAAAAGGTCGTCGTTTCGGCGTTATTCCAGTGGGGAATAATCAGTTGTATTGCTGGGCTTCTACCCAGGCTCCCCGAAGGGACCCTACCCTTCGGACCCTGGATTATCGAGGGGTACAGACACTCATGGCCAATATGGGGGGATTTATTCCTGCTATTCTCAACAGTATCCGTCCTGATACGCCCCTCTACCTGGGGGATGCAGAAGACATAGAAATCGAGCAGTGGTACCGAAATTCGATTGTACTGATGGGAGATGCTGCACATGCCATTACGCCTAATCTTGGGATGGGGGCAAGTATGGCAATCGAAGATGCATGGGTCGTGACCCAATGCCTGAAACGGTACGGGAGCGTTCCTGATGCCCTGTTAGCGTATCAGTTGAGAAGAAAAACGCGGGTGCGACAGGTACATAAATTTTCCCACTTGGCTGGATCAGTAGGACAATGGAAATCAACTCCTGCCCGTTTATTCCGAAATCAAACGCTCGGAATGCTTCCCAGTTCTATCAATGAACAAAATCTCGAACAAATGATGATGCGGGAGATTTGAAGCAAGAGATAAACGTTTCGGTTATTTGAAATTGGTCGTTGATTTCGCTTAATTATGAATCCTAATACAGCCTGAAAATGAAAGACTTTGTCAAGCGCAATAATGAATTTTTCTTCGCTGCAAATCAGCAGGTAGCCAACTGGGTGGGAAAAATCAGCCCACTGGCGGGGATGAGTGATTCCTATATGGCTTTTCTTCAGCATAAACGGAATCGGATAGATGGCTGGGCTACTATGTGGTGGGCCTGGACAAATCTCTCCCGGGAGATGAAGGATCCCAACGAAAGCCTCATCGAGCATAAGCAAAAAGTAGCGACGATTATGAATACGTTTTCGGCGGAAATGGAAACCATCCATAGCCGATTCGAAAATAAGGGCGCATTTGTCAACTACGACTTTTGGATCAATGTGGAGACCTGGGCAGATGAGTTAGTCAGTAATGGCCTGGATCGCTCGATCTCCTCTTCTGCTGCCGAATCACAAAAGAAACTCCGGGAGACCTTGCATGCATTTTGGCTAACCTTCCTTCAATTACCTCGCGGCCAAAAGGGAGCACTCACGATAGCAATCGATCAGCTCCGGCAGCGTACGTATGACTTGTTTGGATTTAATGACCCTAAGGAGTAATACTAAATGGCAGGAGTGCTTATTACCGGAGGCCTGGGACAACTGGGACTTGGCGTAGCAGAAGAAGCACGTCGAAAGGGCTATGAAGTGACCCTGCTGGGGCGGAGTCCTTTGCAAAGCAAACCTCCGCAGTACCCTTCTCTTCTCACTCAATTGAAAGCTCCTTATCAGGTGCTCGATGTGTATGACACCGCACAGGATGGGGAACTGCTGAAAATCGCCCAAAATCATCAATACTGGATACATGCTGCCGAGCCCGCTGAGGCACCCATTCCACTAGTGCAGATTCGTCTGCAAACTCAATACCTCTATGCAGTAGCTAAAAAAGCAGGCTTTGTACAGGGGAATCCCGAAGGGAAAAAGATGGTGCGGATTGGGTCGCCTCCTCCGGAAATATGGGAAGACAACCGGTACGAAGCGCAATTTGGGCGACTCGGATATGTGGAAGACCAATTGCTGGATGAAGCTTATTGCACACAATCCTCATTTGAGAGTCCTTATTTCCAGGCAAAAATGTGCTTGAAAGAATTGGCTGCTGAGGCCTGTGAGCGGGAATCAGTAGCGGTGCTGACAGCGGCCCCAACGCTGGTAATCGGCCCTTACGGATATGGCCCCTACAAAGAGATTTGGCCACAGGTACTGCGTGGAGACTGGCCCTTTAATTTGATTTACCCAACGGATCTGATCAACGCCATTCCCCTGACCATTGCAGCTGAAGGCATCATGTTGGCCGCTGAGGAGGGAATGCCGGGAGAATCGTATCAATTGGCGGGTCCTAACATTGTTATGGGCTATTTATTGGATCGGATCCGAAAAGCTGGCAAACCCAGAAAGTGGTTATTCATGCCGGAATTACCCATTCGATTACCTGCTTCGCGCACAGAACTAACCACGATCGAAAAAGGGATGCATGCCCTGGAACGAATAGTGGGGGGAATACAGTCAGGTATGGATCCCCAGGTATTGGATTCCCTGAAAATTATCAATATGATTGGGAGTAGAAGTACCCAAAAAGCGCAAGATAAGTTAGGCTTTGATCCGGGGGGATGGGGGCATCTCGACGCTGAAATTGGGAGAATGTACAATTGGCATCATGACCTGGGCGATTTTTCTGCACTATGGGTATAATAATGGGGTGTGCTTCCGTTAATCGCTAGCGGAAAAGGGATTTATCATAATCTGATTCTTGTAGAAAATTGCCATGAAAACCTGGGGGAATATGAAAAAAAGTACGAATGAAAGAAAAAAGATTGCCGTACTCGGTGGAGGAATTTCATCCTTGACAGCAGTCTATGAAATGACCAGCCAGCCCAACTGGCAAGAACTGTATGACATTACCGTGTATCAAATGGGCTGGCGCCTCGGAGGGAAAGGAGCCAGCGGCCGTGATCCGGAAAATGGAGACAGAATAGAAGAACATGGCCTTCACTTATGGTTCGGATGTTATCACAATTCCTTTAACCTGATGCGCCGGGCCTATGAAGAAAATGCCCGCCCATTGGGGCAACCTTTGTCAACCCTGAAAGAAGCCTTTGAGCCTGCTCGCTTTGTTGTGCTCAATGAGGAAGTAAATGGGGAGACCCTTTCGTGGCCGCTGGATTTTCCCTTCACAGATGAGGAGCCCGGAGGAGATGCAGAAGTCCTGGATGTCTGGGAAAGCGTATCTGCGATGTTGCGCATTATGATCGAGCGCTTTCTGGAAGCGCAGGTTACCGCTGTATTTCGTCCATCGGCTAACCGGAGCGAAGAAGAAAAAGAGTTTTACAAAGCCCTCAATAATTCATTCCTAGAGCAAATACAGCAATACACCAGTCTCCTGGGGAGTAAAATGCCGGGACTCGACCTGTTTGAAGGCGTAGAGTTCGTAGAAAAATTCCTCTCTAATTGCCGCCGGTTCGGGAACTATGATCTCCTGTTATTCGGACTCGAAGAAATGCGAAAATGGTTTTGGAGCGAAGTCAAGGATCATATTTATCAATACCCGGATGCCCGTAGGCTCTGGATTTTATTTGACCTGACTGCCGCTACGATTCAGGGCGTGATCAAGGATAAACTGATTACCAAAGGCCTGGATGTGATCAACCACCTGGATTTTCGGGAATGGATCGCCAACTATTGCCACACACCGGAAATGACGGCCTGGTCTGCGCCTATTCAGGCCATGTACAGCCTGATTTTTTGCGGTGAAAATCATTATACCTTTGAGGCAGGTACCTGTCTCCGATGTATTTTCAGAGTAGCCCTTAATTACAAAGGCGCTTTTTATTACCGGATGCAGGCTGGAATGGGGGATGTCGTATTTACGCCCATCTACGAAGTTCTCAAAAAACGAGGGGTGCAGTTTCGATTCTTTCATAAGGTCGAGCAACTTCATCTTTCACCGGATAAACAAAGTATACAAAGCATCTCCATCGCACATCAGGTTACCCTGAAAGGAGAACGGTATGAGCCTTTATATACCGTAAAAGGATTACCCTGCTGGCCGAGTCAGCCTTTATATGATCAGGTCGTCGAAGGGGAAGCATTGAGGGAAGGAAAAATCAACCTGGAATCTGCCTGGTCAGGCTGGGAAGATGTAGGGCATTCCACACTCGAACGTGGACAGGATTTTGACGAGGTGTTATTTGGGATCTCGATTGGAGCCATTCCTTATGTGTGCAAAGAACTACTCGAAGAAAGCGAAGCCTGGCGGAATATGGTGAGCCATATAGAAACTACCCCGACCCAGGCGCTGCAATTGTGGTTCCGTCCTGATATTGCAGGAATGGGATGGCAATACGAGAAAGAAGGTAAGCCGATGGTCGGAAACTTTACCGGCGAACTCGATACCTGGGTGGATCTGAGCAACCTCTTATTGCGCGAAAACTGGCCGGCTGATTATACCCCTGCGCATATCAGTTACCTCTGTGGTCGATTTGAGGATTATGGAGTTGCCAGCTTTGATGAACTTGACTTTCCAGAAGCTCAGCGTCAATTGGTTCGCGAAAATGCAGTAGAATTCCTCTCGAAGCATTGTCGGGCATTATGGCCCCACGCAGTGAATGAAGCAGGTGCGTTTAACTGGGACCTGTTGGTGGATTTGGCAGATCGGGAAGGGGAATCGCGCATCGAAGGGCAATATTACCGCGTCAATGTAGATCCGAGTGAGCGCTATGTCCTGGCAGTAAAAGGGAACTCTCAATATCGACTGAAAGCAGAAGAATCCGGATTTGAAAACCTCGTGATCACAGGCGACTGGATCAATAACGGCTTTAACGCAGGCTGTATTGAGGCAAGCGTGATTTCCGGAATGCAGGCAGCACGTGCATTCTCTGGCCTTGCCGTTAGGATTATAGGAGAATTTGATCAAAAAGAACCGCGTCCATTAGTGCGCGTAAATGGAAGATAAATAATGTTCAATTTTTTGAGAGATGTTGCGTTTTCTCAATAGGTAGGGATAAGAATCTTGTTTGAAAGGTAAATCGGAACCCCCCATCCGTGTATATCTCCTTATCCGACATAGAGGATAAAATCAATCTTCTGCGCATATTGTGAATAGGTGCTTGTGTATCTCGTTTGGCAGAGAATACACAAGCTGACATACATCCATCTGGATATCTTTTTAGCGAATATCAGCATATGCAAACGAATACGGAACAGCCGATCTACGAGAGTGCAAATTCTCGGATCTATCTTCAGGAAGAGAATGGCAAGCAAGTCATTGTGAAGGTCTTGAACTCAGAGTACCCTTCTCCTGAGAAAATCGTTCAGTTCAATAATGAATATGAGCTTACCTGTGATATCGAGTCCACCGGAATCCGGCGGGCTATAAAAAAGGGGAAAATCAATAACCTCTATGCCTTATATCTGGAATATGAAGCCGGGCAAACCTTAAGTGAATACCTCCGAAAAAAGGATCAGCCAATCTCTGAAAAGATTGCTATTGCTATTGAAATAAGTCGTTCCCTGGCTGAGGTGCACCGTCTTGGGATCATTCATAAGGATATTACGCCTATGAATATCGTGTTAGGAGACGATGGAAAGGTAACCTTGATTGATTTTGGCATTTCCTCCCGGGTCGATTTGAAAACCCCACACCTCGGCAATCCCCAAAAGCTTGAAGGTACCTTATCCTACATTTCTCCCGAACAGACCGGGCGGATGAACCGGATTGTAGATTATCGGACTGATTTATATTCCCTTGGGGTGGTGCTGTATCTCCTGTTTTCCGGAGAACTTCCCTTTACGATGACGGATCCCCTGGAATTGGTTCATGCACACATTGCCCAGAATCCGGAGTTTTTATCTACCGCTCATCCTGAAATCCCGAAAGTCATTTCCCGGATTGTCCATAAGTTAATGGCCAAAAATGCCGAAGACCGTTATCAATCAGCTTTTGGCTTGCGGAGAGACTTGACTACTTGCCTGGAATATGTAGAAAAAGGAAAACCGATTCCCAATTTGGAC
>CAYGTH010000149.1:0-14647 GCA_964352745.1 uncultured Bacteroidia bacterium | reverse complement strand
GCCCCCACCTGCTCCCCAATGAGCCGTAAGCCATCGAGTGTGAGCAATCGATCTACTTGATCAAATCGATCTTGCAGCGGCGTAAGGATGCCGGAAAGCCCACCTGTTGCGATGACCTTACAGCTTGTGCCAATTTCTGCTTCGATGGTACTGAGTAGTTTTTCCACCAGGCCCACGTAGCCGATCAGAATGCCTGCCTGCAAGGCATGGATGGTGTCATTTCCCAAGGCTGAACTTGGGAGTTCAAGGGGGACTTCCGGAAGCTGGGCTGTATTGTGAAACAAAGCCTGCATGGACGTTTTGAGGCCGGGAGCAATGGCAACCCCCAGAATATTGCCCTGATTACCTACTGCAGTAAAGGTCAGTGCTGTGCCAAAATCTACTATGATACAAGCTTGTTTGAACCGATCATAAGCGGCTACCGAATTGGCGACAAGATCTGTACCCATTTCAGCAGGATTGGCGACCTGTACATCCAGATACGGATAGACAAGGGGACCCACTACCAGCGGCTCTCGATGAAGGAGGCCTGTCAAAATCTGAAACAGAATAGGCGTTACGGCAGGAACAACACTACTGAGGACCACTTGCCGGATGTCTTTGGGATCGACCCCCGCTTCGTAGAGTTGTGTGGCGAGAAACAATTGATATGCTTCTCCACTCTTCTCCGATGTTGGACGCCGGAGCGGTTGCATCCAGCCATCTTTGCCATATAATCCAAATACGACATCTGTATTACCAATATCTATGACGAGGACCATATCAGGGGAGTTTTTTAGTTGCGGAAAGATACCGGTCCTACGAGGAAATCAAAAGCGTTTTTAACTTTTCTGTTCCGAACCCTTGAATAGGTGTCTTTTCTCTTTTTTCTTCCCTCTTTCTTCTTTCTGTTTGGCTTACCGCTTGCTTAACTTTTTCTGTACCATATGGTTCCATTTTGCCTGGGCAGTAGCATTGATACCATGCTCCGTTTCCCGGTCATAGCGATTATGAATTTCATCCATCTCCTCCAGAAGCGATTCAAAAACCTCATCTATCTGTTGTTGATAATCTCGTGGATGAAAGCGGATGCTATTGAGTTGCCGTTTCAATTTTCGGGTAAATACTTCTGCAATGTCAAAATGGAGCTGTTCATGTGCGAGTAGGGCAGCAGAGTGCTTGTCCGATTTTACCCAGGATTCCTGAGGATTAAAAAAACAATATATCTGAAAATCGACCTCGATATCATCCCGAAATATTTTGGAAGTGGCGGAAAGGGAGATTCCGGTTGAAGAAAGCGCGTGAAACTCACTATCAGGATCGGAAGCAGCCCGAAAATGATTCCAGTTGAGCTTTTTATCCGGTCGCCATCGGAGAGTTTGTGTGGCTTCAGGGGGCTGCGCTTGAACAGGTATAGTCTGGAGACAAACCCAGCAGCAGATGAGGATTGAAAACAGAATGCGAATATGCATGGGAAGAATGAAATGGGTAAGTGAGGAGAGTCGCTGTCACATAAAGTACGATATTTATGCATCAGAGATTATTTTTTAATAAATTCATGAGGAGGAAGTTGGAATAAATTACCCGATGGCGGCGTTTTATGGACGATAGATGGTTTTGAAAATCGACTACTTTTCCCTAGCTTGACCAAATTATGAACTTACGGATTCTGATATGCCTGTTGCTCTCGGCACTTTTCTATTTTCCATCCGCCCGAGCGCAGATGGCTGATATGGATCGCATGTTTCTTGTATTGGTAAATGTTGAGAAACCGGCCGATATAGCGCTTTGTTATACCACGAAATTTGATAAGAAACGGGTAGCAATAGACTTTGCTTTTGAGGACACAATAAACTATCTCTCTGACTTTATTTATGAAGAAGAAGAGCTATATGGTCCTGATTGTTTTGTTCCCGAAATGAAGCTGATCTTTAGGCATTATACCTACATCGTCAGTTTGTATTGTACCTCCGCGATTAAGTATAAAAATTCGGCTCCTTTCACAACTTCATCCGTCCGGATGAAAAACGATTTGGTATTTACCTCAAGTGTGTACCAATTTCTAAATCGCCTGAAAGTGCGTCATTTTGCAAATAAATCTCCCAACAAAAGTCTGATTGACAAGGTCGTAACGAGTGATCCGCTGGAGGATCCTGACAATAATATTGACGACCTCGACAAGATGTTTTTGAGCGAGGATGAAGTTGATGATCTTGATACAGAATTACAAGATGAAGCGGGCGAAAATGGAGCTATGTTTGACGAGATAGAGATTGACGATGATGATGACGACGAGGATTTATTGGTCGAACCCGATGGTGCAAAGAAACCTGTAGGGAAAAGCCGGGCCGCCGGTAAGTAGGGGGGGGAAGAGGTGGTAATTTTTTCGGCCTTTCCGCTAGATACTTTGTTCTACTTAGTAAATTCGATGGTAATCATATCGTGGACCTTAAGGCCCAATAGTTCCGCCGCTGAAGCTTCCCGCATCGCAATTTCCAGGTTATTACTCTCTCCAAATATCGCAAGCGCATCAGCTTTGCTAACATCTGAATAGGTATTCACGATCCGCTTAAGTCGTACGTTTCGGATAAAAATCTCAAACCCTCTTCCCTTTTTGAGTTCGAGAAATCCATTTTTATGGATGTTGGTTACGGCATTTCCAAATTTATCAATATGGATGATTTTGCCGCGTAAACAGTTGCTGGAATAGCTGGGCTCTCCCCATCGGAGGTCGCGCATTTCGATTGCAGGCCCGATTTCGGTCAAGGGGCCTCCACTGGCAAGAAAGGCCGCTGTAGGAGCAAATAGCCGGGCTGCACGAAAAGATTTGGGATACTCCGGTTTGATGAGGCCTTCATTTTCAATCTCGACACTCTGCCACTCTCCCATATCACAAATGAGACTCAATACCCCATTATTGGGACCAATAAAAAACTGATTGGCATAGGAAACAACAATCCCTGAATTGGCACCGCTGTATTCCGGATCAACCGCAACAATGTGGATCGTCCCATCCGGGAAGGCAGGAAAAGTGTTTTTGACCAGGTAGGCCGCCTCCATAATGTCAAAATTGGAAACACTATGGGTTACGTCGATTAGCCGTGCATCTGGATACAGGGATAGGATAATACCTTTTAGGACAGCTGCATAATGGCTGTTATCTCCTAAATCCGATGTGAGTGTAATAATTGGCATGCTGTGGCTGTCCAGCAGGACATTCAAAAGATCATATTACAAGTTATCCCCAAACTATGCAACCAGACTATCGCTAATTGCCAACATAAATTCAGAATTACCCGTATATCAATTCCTGATAAAACACGCAAAACATACCGACAAAATTATATATTTTTAGGTACATTTGATTTTACTACTGAAATAAACTTATACACACAGCTTGATCGAACATACATTTCTATTGGATGACATCAGCCCCTTGGAATTTTATGGCGTAAACAACCTGCGTCTGCATCTGATTGAAGAAGGTTTTCCAGGGGTGAAGTTTGTGGCCCGCGGCGACGAATTAAAAGTTCGGGGAAACGAGGAGAAAGTCGAAAAGTTGAAGGCTATTCTGGCCGCGATTTTTCTGGAAATCCGTAAAAGAGGGAAAATCTCCGAGAATAAATTTAGCGAGATGCTCGAATCTGATGCGTCGCCTTCTGGGAAATTGCCAGAGTTGCCGGACGATATCATTTTGGTGCATGGAGGCGGAGGCGTAACGGTTAAACCCAAAAATGCGGGCCAGCGACAGATCGTAGCAGCATCAGCACGAAACGATGTGATCTTCGCAACAGGTCCCGCTGGTACTGGAAAGACGTACATTGCTGTGGCCCTGGCCGTGAAGGCCTTAAAAGAAAAGCAAGTCAAGAAAATCATTTTGTGTCGACCCGCAGTGGATGCAGGAGAGAGTCTGGGATTCCTGCCGGGGGATATGAAGGAAAAAGTAGATCCTTATCTACGTCCGCTTTATGATGCGCTGGAGGATATGATTCACAGTGAAAAGCTCAAATACTATCTGGCTAATAATGTAATTGAAATTGTACCCCTGGCTTTTATGCGTGGACGTACCCTCAACCGGGCATACGTAATCCTGGATGAAGCCCAGAATGCAACGGAAATGCAGTTGAAGATGTTCCTGACTCGTTTGGGGGAACATTCCCACATGGTGATTACCGGAGATGACAGTCAGATCGATTTGCCGAGTCGCCAACGTTCCGGCCTGCTGCAGTGTATGGACATTCTTCGCAATATCAAAGGCATTGCGTTTGTTCGCTTGCAAGCCTCTGACGTGGTGCGCCATAAACTGGTAAGGAATATCCTCGCAGCATATCAGACGGTTGAGGAAAAAATGATGAGAAAGAGGTGAGAAGGTGTCAGGGGCCAGGGGCCAGGAGTCAGGTGGAATTGTCGCGTTCGGAGGGGCATTCATTTTTTAAAGCTTCCCGGCGGATAAGCTACTGATTGTAGAAAGAGTCCTTTTGCAGCTGCGCTGGGTCCCGCCTGGGTCCGATCTTTAGCTTCGATGACTGCCCGAAATTCTGCTACAGATATCTTGTGGCCGCCAACCAATAGCAGAGTCCCTACCAATGCCCGTACCATACCCCTGAGGAAACGATTGGCCTGCACGTGAAAAGTCAATAGGCCTTCTGTGTACTCCCAGTATGCATGATCCATCCGACAGAGGGTCGTTTTGTTATCGGCATGAGCTTTACAAAAACTGGCAAAATCTTCGTATTCCAGTAAAATAGCTGCTGCCTCATTCATCCGGGGGACATCCAGCGAATGCCGAACCCAATAGGCAAACTCATAGTCAATAGGAGACTTTTGCTGAACAATCCGATACACATAAGATCTATAAGTGGCATCAAACCGTGCATGTAAGTCCTCCCGTGTTGGGTGGAGAAGAGCCGATACTGCAATGTCATAGGGGAGTAAGCCATTGAGGCTATGGAGGAAGGTGTTTGGGAGTGATAATTCCGTTTCAAAATGTACCATCAACTGGGAGGCATGGACGCCGCTGTCAGTTCTGCCGGCTCCTGTGGTGGCGATTGGTGTATGCATCAGGGTCGAGATCGCTTTGTCCAGTTCGGCCTGAACGGTATTAGCATTTTGTTGTACCTGCCAGCCAGCGTAGTGGGTGCCTTTGTAGGATATGTCGAGAAAGTAGCGCAATTGGAATAAAATGAATGTGAAAATGGAGGAACGCAGGAGGATTTTCTTAATTTAGCAGAGAATATGAGAATACCGGTTCCCCTGTGTCCTTCAGCTATCTTGCGAAGGTATAAACTCCCCGGGGTTCCTGAAAATTAATCTGAATAATCATGATCCAGCGACTCCAATCGATCTTGCTCGCATTAGCTATAGTTATTAATCTCGCAAGTCTGTTTGTACCCCTTTGGCAATACCAGAATGGAACTGAAACCGAAATTTTAACAGGGATGCGCTCCAACGCTGTGAACGCCGATAGTCAGATTACAGCTATTGCTACCGTGGTCGATAATGTACAAGCAGGGCATATTTTCCATTTAGTTTTTTTTGGTATGACTATTGCAGCGTCAGCATTGTTAGCGGTTGTGATCTTCATGTACAGCAACCGGGTGAAACAGAGAATATGGGCTTTTGGAGGAATCATCCTGATTTGTATCGAGATTCTTACCTTAGTTTTGTTAACACAAAAAGGCCCCTTTATCATCCCCGGAAGCAGTGAAGATGCTGCAGTTCAATTTGGGTTTGCCTTTCCAATATTAGCGGTTTTATTGGTTTGGTATGCAACAAAAAGAATTCAAGCAGATGAAGATCTCGTTCGCTCAGTTGATAGATTACGGTGACGGGTATTTTTATATGCTTCTTTGATGAATAAAGTCTACGCACGTGTCACCTTCGCTCTTGTTGCCTTCCTCCTTGTATCCCCTTTCACCCACGCCCAACTCACCAAAGAAAAAGTGATTAAGGTGCTTGATGAGACCCTCCGTGAAGAGTTGGTCAGTCAATTGCCTCACCATTTTTGTGCAAAGAATAGTTTTGAGCACACGTACAGCGGTGAGATAAAAATTATCCGTACAGGTCGTACGGCGGTAACCTTCCAGCCCGTTCGGATTGAAGAACGATTAACAATATGGGGGAACGCTTCTGTTACGCAAGCCAGTAACTTTATGGGAAGCGAATCTCATATTAATTTCTATGCAGAAATTCGCGAAGTCGCGGGGAAAGCGGATATTGTTAAAATCAAATGGAAGCAGAACGATTGCATGCAGTACGTGATGCTTTTTAATAAAGATGAAGACGAGTTTATGCCGGAAGGCGCGCGTGCAGAGATCCTTGCTGCCGCAGAAAAACGTAAAGAAGGCAAAAGCCTGGAAGAGATTATAGCTGCGGATCGGGAAGAGTTTCCCTTGCCAGCAGGTGCAGCAGCGGAAAGTGATGTCGCTTCGATGCAGGTAACAGAGCCGGTAGGAGATATGTTGTTTGCAGCAGTATCGGCAATGAATGTGACGGATCAGGCATACAAGCCAACAGAAGGGGAAGCGTCAGATGAAGCCGAACCTGTGGAGGCAGATATGTCAGTAGCGCGTGTCGCACCATCAGCCGAGATTGATACCCTGGCAGCCCCTGCTATTTCTTCTATGGAACTGATTGCCAGTGCCGCCGAGGAAGTACAGGCAGCACCGTCTGTCGAAGAGGTGGTATTGACTGAAACACCAGTTGCAGACTCGGTCGATATATCGGGTATGATTGCTTCAGCTGATCCCATGGCAATGGATATTCCAAAAGGCTTGCCGGTAGCAACGGATGAAGCGACTGGAGAGCCGGTAGAAGACCGACTCATTGCCAAAGCGGTCAGTATTCCACAAGAAACTGCCGAAGTAACTCCAGTAGAAGATGCTGCTTCTGAGCCTGAAACAATCGCTACGGAGCCGGTTGCAAAAGGCGAAGCTACTTCTCATTTGCAAGTTGAGGTACGCCTGGAGTTGATCCCGGTCAAAAAGAACAAAAAGAAATCAGATACACAGCAGGGCGAAGGCGCCACGCACATAGTTGCAGGCACCATTACGAGCACGGCAAGTACGGCCAGAATTAAAGATGCAGAGCTGAAGTTGGAATTCTACACGAAAACCGATACGAAGATCGCTTCAGAGACACGCATGCTTTATGAATTTTTTGAGCCGGGACAGCCGACTACTTTTTCCTTTGAGGTAAGCCTTCCGGAGTTCGCAGAATATCCCAAGGCAGTTATTGTTAAGGCTGCTTGGGTTGAATAGGTAACCCGGACACACCTAAAGGAAATTTCCGTTCTGTTCCTGTTTTATGTTGAGCCGTCGGGATTGCTTGCAATCTTCGACGGTCTTTTTTTGTGACGGAGGGAAGGTTGATTTGCAGCAAAGAAGGGAGTGTTTACTGACGATCTGTAGCGTATATCGGAAATAGTTAACTACCTATTTACAAAATTCGTATCTTTAGATATGATAAATCTGAAAGAAAAGATTTCCCAATTACCTGAAAATGAGCGAATGGAACTCGCTCAGGAATTGATTCAGACACTAAGCGAGGCTAATCTTAATCGGCTCTTGTTGGATATGTTTTCTGTAGAGGGCAAAGTTGAAAAAGAACTAAGTGGCGAAGAAATGAAAGCATGGATTCGTCAGCAAATAGCAGAAAGTGAAAGCCGATATGCTACCCAGATGAAGGAGGGAGAAGTAAAAACGTACACACTTGCCGAATTGAAAGCAGAATTAGATGGCTAAGTACAGTACGATTGTTGGTGAACGGGTTAAGGGAAAAATTGAAGAACTAACAGAGTTCTTCGCCACACAACGAAGTGGCCGAGATACTGATTTTCTAGCAGGACTTTGGGATTGCTTGGAGGCCTTAGAAGAAAATCCCTATCAATGGTAATATCTACATACTCGAAAAGAAGGAATTAGAAGAGCAATAATCTCCAGCCCACAAGTTATTGTCTATTACAAAATTGAGGAAAAGACAGTTTATATCACAAACATCTTACACAGTAGATCGAATCAACAGTTCGAGTAGATTTGACTATGCATGCATACTGTTAATATGCTGCGTTGCATTGTTTTTCGCACGCAGCACTAAAAAGAAACCAGATTCAATTGTTGTGACGGAGTGAAGACTAATTTGCAGCAAAGAAGGGAGCGTTTACTGGCGATCTGTAGCGGGATTACAAATCCCGCTAAGCGGCTGGGCCTACGGCCATCTGATATAGGGCGTAGCCCTGTTTCCCAGCGGGAAACGATATTGGTAGCAATAATGCTCCCCTCTTTTTTGCTGTCGTGCGCTGATGGCGCAAGGGATAGTTTTGTTTGAGGGCGTTTGAGGGTTTGATTGGGAGTTTGAAAGTTTTCTCCCAACACTCAAACCCCAAACCCTCAAACGGTCAAACAGAACCGCGCCGCGAATGAAATTCGGGATTTGTTGAGGAGGTTTGCATCTCAAATTCCCAAACTCCCGAATTCCCGAACTCAAATTCAATTGCAAGTTCAATCTCAATCCCGCACGCTATTGGGCGTCAATGACGCTCGATCCCCAAAATGGGGGGGAGGGATCGGTTCTACAAATATTCAGCCGCTAAGCGGCTGGGCCTGCGGCCATATGCAATCGGGGCGCAGCCCTGTTTCCCAGGGGGGAACCGCTGCTCTTAGGGATTTATAATCCCGAATTCCTTGTTTCCTGTCGCAGATTTCTGAAGGCCTGTTGCGGGATTACAAATCCCACTAAGTTTTTCTATTATTCGCTCTTCTCACTGCTCTTCGGGATTTGTAATCCCGAATTCCCTGTTTCCTGTGGTAGATTTCTGAAAACTTGTTGCGGGATTACAAATCCCGCTAAACTGTATCGGTTGCATTCCGCTCTTCGGGATTTGTAATCCCGACCCCGACTATAATTGAGTAAGCAATCGACTTTAACTATTAACGTAACTCCTTAGCCCACAAGGGCTATTGGCGGATTCCGGTCCGTCAATCCAATTCGCCAAAGCGAAGCCAATGAGTAGATCGGAATCCGACTATAGCAGGCTGCTAGCAATTCCCTATTAACTTTTTACATCCCCGGCAATTTCCGCCAGGAGGAATTGAGCTTGTCTAGTAGCTCTGACGCCTGATCCCGATATCCATTGGTTTCCTGCTGGCTGATGTCTTCGAGGACAGCTTTTGCAGCCTCATCTTGCCCGTCCTGAATGAGGGCGAGCGCACGGTACCAATTAGCAGTCTCTGTCCAGGTAGGGGAGAGGGAGGCCAGGTCGAATGCAGGCAAGGCTGCCTTAGGATTATCGACAGATAAAAACGAAATGCCCAGGTACAGGCTTGCACCCGGCTGTTCCGAAGTTTGAACAAGTTGCGAAAAGTAAGGAATCGCGCGGCTGTATTCTCCCTGATTATAGGCTTCCATGCCTGATTTCATAAGCGAATCAGCAGCCGGCATTTCTCCCCGGTACATATACTTGTCCGGATAAGGGCTGAATGCCTCTCCAAATAGTTGCTGATTGTTATACTGGAAAAAGACAATCGCATAGACACAGGCGAACAATACGAGGAGCATCGCCGCAATCCGAACTGTCATGAGCCGGAAAAAAGGCTGTTTTTGCAATGCCTCCATTTCGGCATCTATGCGCTGGAGTTCTGCCTTATAATCGAGGGTTGCCGCTACTTCCACGAGACTATGCGTGTCGCGTTGTACGGCTACTTCTTCCGCAAATTCCGGATCTGTCCGGAGTTTTTCGTCAAATACTGCCCGCTCTTCTGGCGAGAGTTCGTTGGTGAGATATGCCTCAATCCATTCGAAGGTAGATGCTGAATGCGCCATGAATTCCAATCCTTATGTCAGGGAAAATGTCACAAAAACTCTTGTATCAACTTCCGTACTTCGGGGTTTACCCTGACTTGTTCCTTTAGTTCTTTTAAGCAGTGGTTCTTTTTATTTCGAACCACTTGTTCATTGTTATACCCGAGTTGCGCTGCGATTTCCTTCATCGCAAATTTCCTGCCCCACAATAGCAGTACTTCTTTGCATTTCGGCTTTAATTGATTCAGCAAGTCTCCAATTTTCAACTGCTGATCTTCTTCCATCAGTACCATTTCCGGGGTTTCGCTTGTTTCCCGTATCGGTACCATCTGCGTTTTGTATTGATCCTCTCTTACATTTTTGCTGAAACGGCGATACCAGAGATTTTTACTAATCGCAAATAAATAGGTGCTAATCGCACTATTGCCTTGAAAAGTCCCTTTCTGAATACTAATCAGAAGTTGAATGACCGCATCCTGAAAAATATCTTTCCCCTCTTCCCGTGTGCCGTTTCGGCTGCCCACAAATGAAAGAACCGATCCTATATGCTGTTTATACACGTATTCCATAGCTTTTTCGCGTGCTGATCCTCCTGCTTGTATCGCATCGAGTAAATCAGCATCGGAATATTTCTGCATTTTTCTCATATTTGTTCCAAACCGTGCGTTAAATGTAACGTATTTCCTCAAATATTTTTTCTCAACTCTAGTTAATAGCATAGGAAGTTGGATCAGATTAGAAATAATTCTGTACGTTTTTATCAGGTGAATTCAAAAATTTGAACTATATTCTGACTGTAGAATTTGCCATTCCCGAAAGCGCCGAGCCTTGATTTCTTATTCCCAATCGCCTTTTTTTGATTGTTCCGCTGTTTAACATTGACTATTAAATGCCCCGCGCCTTACTACTCTTATGTGTCTCATTCCCTTGTTTTATCTTGCCTGCCTGGACTCAAACCGATATTTCTGCCTTAATAGAGCGCGGAAAGCGATTCGCTATTATTACTGAGGTAGATAGTGCCCAGGTTTGTTTTAATCAGGCGATGGAAGCCTATGAAGCTGCGTCCCTTGAAGGAGATAGCCTGGATCTGGCAGGGATTTATTTTGGATTTGCGGAAGTTGCCTACCGGGAAGGGCGCTATGATGACGGCTTGCCCCATGCAAGAGAAGCACTTGAGATATTGAAATATTGCCTCGGTGATGAGCCTACCTATGAAGTGGTAGATAGTTACGGGCAGATTGGGCGGTTTTATCGCCGGAAAGGACAATTCCAAAAAGCACTCACCTATTACCAAAAAGCCCTCGACATTGAACGCGCCCGTCCCGAAAAAAACCTGGACAGGGTGGCCCGTAGCTATTCAGATATGGGGAATATCTATCAGAGTCTGGGAGAATACGAAACGGCCCGAAACTATATGCTGGAATCGTTGGATATGGATACCCTGGTACATGGATCCGGGCACCCGGAGGTTGCGATTTCTCTGCATAACATTGGGGTGATTAATAGTAAGTTGGGCGATTATGATGAAGCAATCCGCTATACATTGCAGGGCCTGGACATTCGACTGAAAAACTATGGGGTAGTGCACCTGGATGTCGGAAAGTCTTACTTCATGTTGGGGGATTACCATCGGATAAAGGGGGATATGGAGCAAGCCCGGATATACAATGAAAAGGCCGTTGAAATCTGGTTGGAGACACGTGGACCTGATCACCCTAATACAGGTGCGGCTTATGTCCTGGCCGGAATTATTTGTGCGGAGCAAGGGGATTATGACTGTGCCCTAAGTTATAGCCGACGTGCACTGACCATCCAGCAAAAACGATTGGGGGAGAGTCATCCTCAGGTCGCTGGAACGCTTGGTAATATTGGCCACATTTATCAACTCAAGGGCGATTATGCAGCTGCGCTGTGGCATATCAAAAAAGCCCTGGATATGAAGATCAAGCGGATTGGGCCTACTCATCCCTGGGTATCCGAGTCATATCGGGAACTCGGGCGGGTGTACCATGAAGAAAAAGCCTATGACCTGGCAATTGAAATGTATGAGCATGCCGTTGCAATAGATGAACCTCGTCTGGTCGAAGGTCACGCAGTATTAGCGGAGAATAAGCGATACCTCGCAGATGTGTACCGCAGTAAAGAAGACTGGCGACAAGCTACTAGCCTCTATGAAGCTGCTATCGCTGACTACCAGGGCACATTTGGGGATTCGCATCCCTTTCTGGGAGAGATATTTTTAGGATTAGCGGAAATTCAGCAAAAGCAGGCCGACCTCGAAGGGGCGTTGGCATATTTGGATAAGGGCTTTAGCGCCTTGCAGATTTCCTTGCCCGAAGCGCATCCTGCTATGTTACCCGCAATTGAGCGAGTGGATGGCAAACTGGTTCTGCTGGGTTTACTGGAAATGGCTGGCAAGACCTATTATGAGCGGTATGGCCGGAATCGCGATGCGGACGATATCAAATCTTCATTGGGCATGTACCTGCGGGCCACAGATCTGATCGACTCAATCCGAGTAGGATTTCAGCAGGAAGGAGCGAAGCGCCAACTGGTCGAAAAGGCTCTGCCTGCATACGAAGGGGCCATCACGACCTGCTACGAACTTTCCTGGTTGGAACCCGATCCTAAATGGGTATCCCTGGCCTTTCGGATTTCAGAACGGAGCAAGGCTACGCTCCTGCATGAATCCATGCAGGAGTCCCATGCCTTGCAGTTTGGGGGGCTGCCGGATGAACTTCGGGATAAAGAACGCTCCTTAAGACTGAATCTGAGTTTTTATGAAAAGTCGATCTATGAAGAAAAAATATTAGGGGAAAATGCCGATACGGCGCGTATTCAAAAATGGGAAATCCGGCAATTTGAATCACAGAATGCCTATGATTCTCTCTTAACTCAATTGGAACAGGAATTCCCCTTGTATCACCAATTGAAATACAGCTTGGCAGTTCCGGAGATTGCCACCATGCAGGCGGAACTACCGGCGGGTAACATTGCCCTATTGGAATATTTTGTGGGAGATGCAGATATCTATGCGTTCCTGATTCGGAAGGAATCGGCAGAGTTGGTGCGCGTTGATAAAGACTTCCCGTTGGACAGCCTGGTTTCCGGTATGAGAAAAGGAATTGAAGCGGGTTTTGTAGCAGCAGCGGATCAATCAGAAACGGAAGGCCCGGAGATGGGCTATGAACAGATCGCGGCGGAACTGTATCAACGACTGCTGGCACCACTCAAGAAACTTCAAGGCGGCTTACCCGACCGACTTATTATTGTACCGGATGGCGTATTGGGCTATTTGCCATTTGATGCGCTGCTAACGCAGATCCCGGAGGAAATGGGGAAGTATAAATTCTATCCCTACCTGATTCAGGATCATCAGATTTCCTATGCCTACGCTGCTCGCTTGTGGATCAATTCCCGCCAACAAATCATACGTCCCAATAAAACCTGGGTAGCCTTTTCCCCTGCTTTTGAGCGAGCGAATATGGCGAGTGCACAATCGCTATTGCGCAATGATTTTGGATACCTTGCGCACAGCAAGCCCGAAGTGATGGGCATTCGGGATTTGATCGGAGGAGATGCCTTTTTTGACGAACAGGCTTCGGAAGCCAATTTTAAGCTACATGCGCCCGATTACCGGGTGGTTCATATTTCCAGCCATGCCAAGGTGAACGATGACAATCCGCTTTATTCCCGGATTGCTTTTACGGAAGGAACGGATACGACAGAAGACAATTTTCTGGAAGTGGCAGAGCTGTTTAATATGCGACTGCAGGCAGATATGGTGGTGCTGAGTGCCTGCGAAACCGGCCGGGGAAAACTCTATCGGGGCGAAGGGATTGTGAGCCTGGCGCGTGGCTTTACCTATGCAGGCGCTAAAAGTATCCTCACTACTTTGTGGAGCGTGAACGACGCAGCTACCAGTGTTATCATGCAACGATTTTATGCCCTGCTGGATGAAGGGCAGGCAAAGGATGAGGCCCTGCGGGAAGCGAAACTCAGCTACCTCGCAAGCCAGGACAACCTGGGCGCACATCCCTTTTATTGGTCCGGATATATCATGACCGGAGAAATGGAGCCGCTTGACCTGAGTGGGGAGCAAGTGTCATGGGGGAAATGGCTGACTTTGATCCTTTTGATAGGATTGGTGATAATAGGGGGCCGCCGAATAGTGGGTAGGCGAGTTGCATAAAACAAAAGAAGACGCCGGGAAAGCCGACGCCTTAGGGGAAAATGAATAGACGTTTTGGGGGGAAGATATTAGATGTGAAATCGAGTACGGTAGAAAAAAAGATTTTTGTCTAAAATCCAAAATCTTCTCCTACTAATTCCGGTCTTGTGCGTCATTTTTCTGACGACGAATGTTGCGGCTTGCGCGGTTTTGCTTGCCATTGAGGCGTACGCGTTCGGCCGGGGTAACGACTCCGTCTGCCTTCGCGCGTCTTTTGCTGCGATTGATATGACGTTGCTGCTGTTCGAGCTGCTTGATTTCCTGCCGGGTCAATTCGCCTGATTTTGCGCCTTGTACGATCCGCTTTTGCTGGCGAACCTGGCTTTTGGTGACATGGCGAGTGTTTTGGGCCTGGAGGCTATTGATGCCTGCTAACAGGAGGATAAGGGTGATGATGCTAATTATTTTTTTCATGGGATAATCAATTTATTAGTTTGACCTGCTATTGGGGAGAAGGTTTAATCCCCCCCGATTTTTTTACTAACTATCCATGCTATGGGGTATATTGTTTGAAGGCCAATAGAAGTTTCGGCTTGCTTTTCGAGGGCAGCTTTGATTCACGTTGGGCTAAAACGGGAAGTGCTCTTCGATTGGAAGCTGTTTCCCCCTGCGCGCTGCGCTTGCTGTCCCCCACGGCCC
>CAYGTH010000148.1:0-14679 GCA_964352745.1 uncultured Bacteroidia bacterium | reverse complement strand
TCCCAGTATCATTCATTGGAGGAGTACTTCCCTACCCTATGGTTTGAATCCAGCCGGCGAACGCCTATTCATCAAAGCTGGATCAAGAGTGTATTACACCTTTTCACCTTTCCATTTGAAATGCTTGGCCATGTAGCCCCCTGGTCAATCCTGGTGGTCTATTGTCTGAGGCGGGATTTTTGGAAACGCATCTGGCAGGTACCGCTCCTCAGCTTTGCCGTGCTCATGCTTGGCGCCAACCTCATCCCCTACTGGCTTTCTCCTGATACCCGGCCCCGGTATATCTTTATGTTGTATCCCTTTTTATTCCTGCTGATCGGATATGCCTACTATTACTACCGGGAATCGTCTCCGAGAATCAACAAGGTTCTCGAAACCACTTTTCTTGTAGCCAGTATCCTGACAACCTTTGCGGTATGGGCAGTTCCCTTTGTAGAAGTTGTGCAGGATTTGCCTGTTATGTGGGCGAAGGTCATTTTTCTTTTCCTGGCCCTGGGGACCGCATCTTTTCTATATGCCCGGATGAAGCTTCATCGGCTGGTGCTCTTCGCAATCATCTTACTCCTGTTTCGAATTGGCTTTGACTGGTTCGTGCAGACACACCGCTACTACACCGGCACGCTTACCCCTTACCAACAAAACGGGATCAAAATTGGAGAGATTACCCAGGGAGAAGAACTTCGCCTCCATGATGGTTTCTATTTCAATCATGACCTGACCTATTATATAAGCCGGGAACGAAAAGAGATATTGAGGAAGCACAGCGAAGTTGTGCCGGATATCTTCTACATTTGTGATGACAGCCTGGCAGCCAGCCATCCACACGTCCTGTATCTGGACTTCCATGAACAGAATGTCAATCGACATCTCAATCTGGTTAAATTCAAAAAAGAAACCGATCCGTGAAGAAACTATCCCTGGTAATAGGCCTTCTCAACGAAGAAGAAAATATCAAACCGCTTTTGGAGCAGACGGGTGCTGCATTAGCAGGCATTGATTATGAAGTCATATTGGTAGATGATGGCAGCACAGACGATACGGTAGGTGAAATCAGGAAGCGAGCAGATGAACACGTCAAACTTATCGAGCTGAGCAAAAACTATGGCCAAAGTACTGCGATGGCCGCAGGGATTGATTACGCTACGGGAGAGTATGTCGTTACGCTAGACGGAGATTTGCAAAACGACCCTTCTGACATTCCCCGAATGCTTAAAATGATCGAAAGCGGTCCCTGGGATATGGTTGCCGGTAATCGTGCCAATCGGCAAGACGGATTCATTTTACGTAAGATCCCCAGCAAGATTGCCAATGCGCTTATCAGAAGGCTTACAGGTGTCTATATAAAGGATTACGGCTGCAGCCTGCGAATTTACAAAAGTAGAATCGCCAAAAACCTGGGGCTTTATGGGGAACTACACCGATTTATCCCCGTGCTTGCCAAGTTGCAAGGCGCCCGAATTACCCAAACGGATGTAAAGCACCATGCGAGACAATTTGGCACCTCCAAATACGGTATCGGTCGCACATTTCGGGTAATCAGCGACCTGATCCTGATTCTTTTCTTTCAAAAATACATGCAACGCCCGATGCACATATTTGGCCTTGGGGGCTTCATTACCTTCCTGGCTGGGATGCTCATTAACTCCTACCTCGCTGTTGAAAAAATTCTGGGGCACGATATCTGGGGAAGGCCCCTCCTCATTCTGGGACTCATGCTTACCATTGGCGGAATTCAGCTGATTACCATTGGTCTTGTGGTGGAGATCATCATGCGTACGTATTATGAATCCCAGAACAAAAAGACCTATCAGGTCCGGGAAGTGTACACAGGTACGAACCAGGACCAAGCGCTGGCTTAAGACCATGTTTGGAACGCTAATTTCCCTAGAAAATAGTGGCTTTCGGAACCTGATCTGCACCAGTTGCACTCGAAATAGCGAGCTATTTCTGCTACAACTGATTTGGCAGAACCCAAAATCCGCAATTTTCGCTAACAAATTTCCTGTCCCAAACATGGTCTAAATGAAAAAGCGACTCCTAACCCTCCTTAAGATTGTTATCACAATTGGGGCTATCTATTTTGTATACAAAAAAATAGACCTGGAGGCAATCGGTACTCTCTTCCAGAAACTTAAGGCGGGGTGGTTCTTAGTGGCGATCGGGATATTTGCAGCTTCCAAACTCATTGCAGCACATCGTCTCAATCTTCATTTCAGGGCACGCGGCCTGATCCTCTCCCCCACCCTTAATATCAAACTCTATCTGGTAGGGATGTTTTACAATCTATTCCTGCCTGGAGGAATCGGTGGCGATGGCTATAAGGTGTATTGGCTCCATCGTACCTACTCTACTTCCGTTAAGGCATTACTAGGTGCTGCGTTATGGGACAGGTTGAGCGGAATAACAGTGTTAGGATTTATTTCATTAATAGGAATTGCATGGAAAATCATCCTTCCTACTCCGTGGCCTTATTTTGTATCGCTGGCTATTCTCCTGACCTTTCCACTCTATTATTGGGTACAGCGACGCTGGGTGCCTGATTTTTCGACCATCTTTATCTCTACCACCCTCCTCAGTATATTGAGTCAGGGATTGGTGGTGGCATCGGTAGTCTGTCTACTCATTGGCCTCGGTACTCCATCTGGTATTCCCTCCTATGTTATTTTGTTTCTAATTGCTGCTATCATAGCGAATGTGCCTGTCTCTCTGGGCGGCCTGGGTCCCCGTGAAGTGATCTCCATGGTGGGTGCCAACCACTTGGGCCTTGAGATGGACACGGCAGTTGCCCTCTCCCTCCTCTACTACTTTATGAGCATGCTCGTGTCTTTCTGTGGAGTTTATTATGTATTTTTTCCACAAGCCCTTTCTGCCGATTCAGATAAAACAGAACAAAAGTCCTAACTTGTGGCGATATATCGGAATCGTGAAGACCTATTTCAAATTATTCAAAAACCGACTGACAAGCTGGATCATCTGGCTGATGTATGGTCGTATTTTCAACAAACTCGGCCCGGAATCTATAGCCATAGATTGTGGTGCTAATGTAGGCGACATTACCCATATGATGGCCCGGACAGGGGCTACTGTCTATGCATTTGAGCCCAATCCCTATGCTTTTGCCCAGCTAGCGAAGCGGTTTGCAAATTCCCCCAATATTCATTGTTTGAATCAAGGAGTCTGGCACAAAGCAGATACGATGGAACTATTCCTGCACAAAGAAGCCGAAGCGGGGCAAGTTGAGTTTTCCGTTGGCTCTTCCCTCCTCCCCTTCAAGGGAAATGTGGATGCCAACCATTCGGTCTCCGTGGAATTGATAGACCTTACTGCTTTTATCCAACAACTCAATAAGCCCGTTGCTATTCTCAAGATTGATATCGAGGGGGCAGAATGCGAAGTGCTTGAAAAATTCCTCGCAGCAGATCTCCATACCGTTGTAGAATTGACAGTTGTAGAGACTCATGATCACAAAATCCCTGAATTAAAAGGACCTACAGATGCGATTCGGGAGCAAGTCGCAACCCGCAACATCAACAATATCCGCCTTAACTGGTTTTGATCTCATGAAATACAAACATATCCTCTGGGACTGGAATGGTACTCTCCTCAACGATGTATGGCTTTGCGTTGAAATTGCAACCGATATGCTCGAATCCCATCGTGAGCACCGGCTGAGTATAGAAGAATACAGGGAGGTATTTGGTTTCCCTATTCAGCAATACTACACCACCGTAGGCTTTGATTTTGAACAAGAATCGTTTGAAGACCTTACAGTTAAGTTTATCGACCAATACAATAGCCGCGTACACGAATGCGGGCTCCATGCAGAAGTAACCGAAACCCTCACCTACTATCAGCAGCAGGGCCTGGGCCAGTTTATCTTATCAGCTGCGCAGAAGGATGACCTGATTCAAGTAGTCCAGCATCACGGAATCAATCTCTATTTCAAAGACATTGAAGGTCTGCACAATCACAAGGCAGAAAGCAAGGCCCACCTGGGCCATCTTTTGTTTCAAAAGCATAGCCTGACCACAGATGAGGTCATTATGTTTGGGGACACCCTTCATGACTTTGAAGTGGCGCAGGAATTAGGGATTGATTGCATGCTTATCGCTAATGGACATCAATCAGCTCAGCGGATGGCGCGCGAGGTAGGAGAAGAACACGTAGTAGAACATCTGGCCGAAATACAGCAAAAACTAGACGGGTAATGAGGAGTTATTTCCCCACCCCCTTTCATTCTTAAGTATAGCCTTGTGGGATCCATTCAAATCAACACCCATCTTAGTCAAAGCGATTTTATCCGATATAATTTTATCACTTTCTACGGAAAAGGATATATCAAATTCCTCACCGGATTTGGAGTACTGGCCCTCCTGTTTCCACTGATCATGTATCTATCTGGATTTACAATTGAAACTACATCCGGTTCTGCTTTTACAGCACCTCTTCTGATTGGATTTACCTTTGTAATATTTCTCCCGGGAGTAGTATTTTGGGGGGCCAGACAAAACTATCGATCCAGTGCGGGCATACACGAAGCAATTGCCTATACCTTCACAGAAACCGGGATTTTAGTAGGGGGCCAATCTTTCCAATCTACCCTGAATTGGGGGAAAGTTCATAAAGTAGTGGAAACGGATCGTTGGTTTTTGATTCACCAGCATTCCCTTGCAGAATTTATCCTTCCTATCGCTAGCTTTAGCAGCGAGCAAGCAGGTCAATTTCGGAAATTGATACAAACGCTTCCGCCTGAGAAGCAATTTTTACTTACTACGTAACCCTATCTTCTTACTTAAACTCCTGATTATAATCCCGAATGGCTCGGTATATCCCGCTTGCTAAATAGGTTTGTCCATTTTCAGAAGCGAGAAATGCCTCCTCTTCCACATTAGTAATGAATCCTGTCTCGGTCAGGACTGCTGGCATTCCTGACATATACAAGACCACAAACGGGGCTTGTTTCACTCCATAACTCCTTCTACCCAGTCGGCTTTTGTATTGATATTGAATCTTATCTGCCAATCTCAGGCTCTCCTGTCGGAATGCGTTCTTAAGTAATTTAAAGTAGATATGGGCTTCCGGGGAATTGGGTTCAAATCCCCCTGTGAGTTCGCGATAATTCTCTTCCATCATCATGGATTCATTCTCACTAACCAGCGTTTCGTCCTCTTCTTCTCCCTCATTAATGCCCATGATATAGGTAGAAGAACCATGGACATGCGATTTCACTGATCCATTGCAATGGATACTGACAAAAAAATCCCCATGGTAATTCTGAGCAAGAGTAGCTCTTCTGCCGAGACTGATGTAGCGATCAGATCCGCGGGTCATGACTACCTGCACATGTGGCATATGTTCAGTTACGATCTGCTTCAACTTTAGCGCAATGCCCAATGCAAGGTCTTTCTCATGATATCTACTCCCAATAGAACCGGGGTCACGCCCACCATGTCCTGCGTCAATTATCAGGGTTTGGATAGGTCCATCGGCAATCGGCCTGGGGGCTATTACAAAAGAGGTAGCAGTCAGGCCGAAGATTAATGTGAGCCAAATAAATAGCGGGTTCGCTTTCACACTTATTTTGTTAATTTTGCGCCAACATCATGCAACCCAGCGGGGCATTAACCTGCACTTTGGTTAACTATTGGAAGAAACAATTTACACAATTTTTGAGAACTCAACTTATCTACCTGGCGATTCTGCTGTTTGTGCTGCCCGTTACGTCGTGGAGCCAGGTAGGAAAAAAGACAAGCACCCCGACCGACAGCCAGTCGCCGTCGACGGAACAATTGCCGACAGGGTTCTCAATTCCAGGTAATGAGGCACCTGGAGATTCTCTGGATACGCCCCCGCAAGACTCATTGTCCGACGCTTCCTCTTCTAATGGTGTCAATCAGCAGCAAATTATAGATTCCCTCAAAGCTATCAGCGACTTAACGACCAAAGTAGACTATTCAGCTACGGACTCCATTGTATTTATGGTAGATTCCAATATGCTCTTTCTGTATTCCGATGCGAATATCTCTTATGAAGAGACAAAGCTGGCAGCAGCAGAAGTGCAAATTGACTGGGCCAAGCAAACCATGTACGCAAATGGAGTTGAAGACAGCGTAGGAGAACTAACCGGCACCCCTACATTTCAGGAAGGAGAAGGGATCTATGAAGCCAAGCAGATGGCATACAATTTCAAAACAGAAAAAGGCCGTATCATAGGCGGGCGCACCCAGGAAGGCGAAGGTTTTCTGCATGGAGAGATTGTAAAGCGGATGCCTGATGGTACGATGAATAGCAAGGCGGGGCGATACACGACCTGTGATTTACCAGACCCCCACTTTTGGATTCAGGCAAGTAAACTCAAAGTCCTGACCGATGACAAGATCGTAAGCGGTCCGCTGAATCTGGTGATTGAAGGATTTCCTATTCCTATCGTTATTCCTTTTGGGTTTTTTCCCAATAAGCAAGGGCAGCAAAGCGGGATTCAGCTCCCTCAATATGGAGAGGCTGCCGACCGGGGATTCTTTTTGCGGGAACTCGGGTACTACATGGGAATCAATGAATATATGGATGTACTATTTACAGGAGATATCTATACCAAAGGAGGCTGGCGAGTGGGTGGACGCTTGACCTATAACCGGCGATATCGCTACCGGGGATCCCTGTCTTTTGATTATGGAGTTCAGAAATTCGGAGAGCCGACAGATCCCAATTTTTCCAAAACAGCTGCCTGGCGACTCAATTGGTCTCATAGCCAACCGATCAACCCCTCGACCAATCTCAGTGCCAGTGTGAACCTATCCAGTTCCAGTAGTTTCCAGCGGGATATCAGCTACAATGCCAATGACTTCTTTACCAATAACCTGAACTCCTCGGTCAGTTTTCAAAAGCGGTGGA
This sequence comes from uncultured Bacteroidia bacterium, assembly GCA_964352745.1. Classification (GTDB taxonomy): domain Bacteria; phylum Bacteroidota; class Bacteroidia; order J057; family J057; genus CAYGTH01. The sequence goes on along the minus strand of CAYGTH010000148.1, from coordinate 7,788 downwards.
ATAATACCCCCTTTAGCATGAATGCTACCATGAGCCACCGTCAGGACTTGAATAAGGGAACGATGTCCATGGACCTTCCAACCATCAACCTTACGATGGCCCGACAGTCTCCCTTCAAGAATCTGAGTAACAAGAAGAGCATGGAATGGCTGACGCGGCTCGGCATAAATTACAATGTGCAGGGGCAGAATCGACTTAATACCATTCCAGACAGCTTGTTTCTGGATATCCTGTTACGACCTGGCGATTCGGTAGACTTGGTTCGGGAGGTCAACAATGATACCATCACTGAGCGCGTAGCCAATAAGTCCTTTTATAAATCCGGGATTCGACATACCGGTTCCGCCTCCACTGCCATCAAACTCCTGAAATACATCAACTTATCTCCGAGTTTTAACTTTACGGAGTATTGGTATTTTGAATCTCTCTTACAGGAATGGAATGACGAAACACAGGAATTGGATGAGTTCGTAGTGCCGGGCTTTGCTTCCGCCCGTGACTTTAATACCTCAGTAAGTGCGAGTACCAATTTCTATGGTATTTATCAATTTAAGGGCAAGAAACAAATCGCCATTCGACAACGAATTGCCCCAAGCGTTTCCTATAACCTAAATCCGGATTTCTCCGAATTAAGATGGGGATATTATGACTCGGTTCAGGTTGATACTACAGGAAAAATGGCGATTTATAATCGATTTCGCGATGGCGTTTATGGCTCCCCGCGTGCAGGCGAAAGTCAGTCTATTGGCTTTAGCTTGACGAACGTATTCGAAATGAAGTATCGCAAAAAGGAAAGTTTTGAGGAAGATTTCGATGAGAAGGAAGATCAATTTGAGCGGGTGCGTATTCTGGACAACCTCAGCGTTTCCAGTTCCTACAACCTGGCAGCAGAGAAATTCCAACTTTCCCCTTTTCGAGTGAGTGCAAGAACCCAGTTATTAGGCGGCAAGATCAACCTCAATTCATCCGGAACCCTTGACCCTTATGCCCTGGATAGCTCAGGCATTCGGATAGATGAATATTTGTGGAACATACCCAATTCGGGACTCTTCCGATTTACCAATGCTCAGGTAAGTCTGTCCACCCGATTCAAGTCCAAAAAACAAGGGTCAAATAGAAAATCGACCGGGTTTAGCGAAGAGGAAAATCAGCAGATTCAGCGGAATTTATATCAATACGTAGATTTTGACATTCCCTGGTCAGCTTCCTTCAACTACAACCTCAGCTATCGCAAACCCGGATTAAATGCAGCAGTTGTAACACAAACCCTACGGGCACAGGGAGATTTCAACTTTACTCCTAAATGGAAAATCGGCCTTACCAGTGGATATGACATTACCAATAAAGAGGTTACGAACACCCAGGTAAACGTATATCGCGATTTACATTGCTGGGAAATGTCCTTTAACTGGATTCCGTTTGGCCGCCTCAAGAGTTACACCCTCTCCATCAATGTTCGCAGCGCTACCTTGCGGGATCTGCGTCTGAATAAGCGAAACCAGTGGCAGGACAGATTGAGATAAAGGGGAATTTACGATTTGGGAGTTGGGAGTTGGGAGTTACGAGATAGCGGTCAGACGAATCCAAATCGCCTGACCGCTATTCATTGTTGCAATGGGTACAAAATCTACCCGGCTTCCATAGATATTCTTTTTCGGATATCCGTTACGTTTTGCTTGAAGTATTTGTCAGTAGCAATTAAGTCGCTTACGGTTTGGAGTGCGTGAATAACCGTAGAGTGGTCTCTTCCTCCAAAATGCAGTCCAATAGATTTGAGTGAGTGGCGAGTCATTTCTTTTGCGAAGAACATAGCAATCTGACGGGCTTGCACGATGTCTCTCTTGCGGGTCTTTGCTTTCATCAATTCCACCTCGATACTCAAGTGTTCTCCTACAATCTTTTGAATGGAATCAATGGTAACCTCACGGGAAACAGTCTCCACAAAGTTTTTCAGCATGGAGCGAGCAAGCTCAACGTCCACATCCGTTCTATTAAGGGAGCTTTGCGCCAGGAGGCTTATGAGTGCGCCTTCCAGTTCCCGAATATTGGTGGTAATGTTATGGGCAATGTATTCCACGACATCTCCTTCTAACTCGATTCCGTTCTGATACATTTTGCTTTTCAGAATCTGCATCCGGGTCGTATAGTCCGGAATCTGCATATTCGCATTCAGGCCCCATTTGAATCGGGACAAGAGGCGCTCTTCCATGCCTTCCATATCATTTGGCGGACGATCCGAGGCCAGCACAATCTGTTTTCCAGACTGACGCAAATGATTAAATACGTGGAAGAAGTTGTCCTGCGTTTTCTCTTTTCCGGAAAGGAACTGAATATCATCTACCAGGAGTACGTCGATCATCTGGTAGAAATTCATAAAATCGTTTACCGTTCCTTTTCTCACCGCCTCCACAAACTGGTTGATGAAGCGCTCGGAAGAAACATACAGTACGGCTTTGCGAGGAGAACTGACCTTTATCTCATTTCCTATTGCCTGCAACAAATGTGTTTTGCCCAAGCCTACTCCACTATAGATAAATAAAGGGTTATAGGCGGTCAGGCCTGGCTTGTTTGCAACGGCATACCCAGCTGACCGGGCAAGTCGGTTACAATCTCCTTCAATCAAGTTGTCGAAGGTGTAATTAGCATTGAGATTAGAGTCAACTTCAAACTTGCGAAGGCCTGGAATAACGAAGGGATTGGGTACGGGTCTGTTTACATTCAATTGACTATTGAGTGAGCTTTCAGAATTCTTTGGATTATAAGAAGAGGTAGGCATCTTAATGGTCGATGCGCTTCCATTATTAAGTCCTTTATCAATCACTATCGAATATTCCAACCTTCCATCTGTTCCCATTTTACTGCGAACAGCTTTCTTCAGTAGGTTTACATAGTGCTCTTCCAGCCATTCATAAAAGAATTGACTAGGCACTTCAATAGTTAATACCTTTTCATCCAGTCGAACTGGTTTTATGGGCTTAAACCATGTATCAAAACTCTGTGGAGTTATCTCTTCACGGATGAGTTGCAGACAGTCATTCCATATGTCAACGTGGTTCGTTGTCATTCCCCTGGTTTGCTAAGTTTATTTGTATATATAACCCTAAAAAGAGCCAAACATTGTCTCCCCGTCTTTGACAGGATTATAAAAGTCCAAAAAAAAAGGAGAAAAAAAAACTTGACAGAAATCCTTTTTTTACAGGCAACAAAAAAAATGATAAGAAACTGACTATCAGTAAGTTAAGGCAAAAAATGCCTATACAGCGCGTATGGGCATTTTTCCACATTTTATGCTGCCTAAGCGATACACGAATGAATGAACGCTAACTTATTCAGTATGAGGCTGATTGGCACCATTATTCACAATTCTCATATTTGGATAAATTCCGAAATAAAAATTGTTCAAGAAATCGATCTACTCTTACCTCGTTAAATGTAACGGGATTATTACCTGACTATGATTGAATTAAACCCCATTAGCTCATGCAAGTGTTGTTAGCAAAAACATACTAAAATCAAGACGCAGAAGCGAGGATTAAACCTTGAACAATAATTCAATATCCCCTCTTAACACATTAATGGCATTTATCGTTGGGCTGTTAGTTCCTGAATTGAATTTTTCAATTATTGATTTCCCTAATAATATGCCCTCGGCAGCTTCTGCCTGCTCTCTTCCGCTTTGATTAATCATTGCGAGCACTTCTTCCTTAGCTTTTACCAATGCTGCCCAGCCTCTGGGGCTGATATATATTTGCTGAGCGAGGTTGTGTTCGTATTCATGTCGAACCTCCCGGATAAGATCAAGGTGTAATTGTTGGGCGGACTTACCAGAGCTCCCTACCCGCGCTAATAAATTGGCAGGACTGATCCGCTCAAGGTAAAGTACTGCCCGTTCGTATGCTGCTAATTTGAGTGGCAAGTGTGTGCGAAGGATTTCTTTCCTAACATCTGCATTTTTATCCAGTCGATCCTGTTCCAACCGGGCATCATTCATATACTTTACTACTAATAACACAATCGCTGCGGGTAGTACGTATTTAAAAACTTCTGCTATGATATCAATGATTTCCATGAAGTAATATTCTAATTTTAGGATTCATGCTAAAATACCAAATAGATGCTGATAATCACGCCTTCACCTTATTTTAGTTTTCAAGGAGGCCTATGCTACCTTTTTTCTATGGCGTTCGTTATTAGCCTAACTGTATAGAAAATATTAACAAGTCGGTTTTTATATATTTGTGAATTATTCACACACAAGTCAATCACCTATGAACAAAATAGTTAATTCCCGTTACCTCATCCTGATGGTTATTTTTGCCAGTAGCGTATTCGCTTCTTGCCTGTCCAGAAATGATGATCCTGATTTGCCAGACTTAATAGAGGTTATACAAAACGAGAGTAGTATTTCCTTGTTTGTTTCCACCTGGGATCGCACAGGTTTTTCTCCAACGACTACGGATCCGGTAGATTACACCATTCTCGCCCCGAGTAACACAGCAATGGAAGCCTACCTATCGGACCTGGGATACACTTCCATTGACTCAGTCCCGCTTACTTTTCTTACGAATCTGGTTGACTATCACATTCAGTACGGCAATGCTCCAATTGATAATATCGTCTCCAACTATTATGGAACTCCTTCAGCTGGAGGATACGGAGGTACAACGTTGGTCTTATTTGCTGAACAATTGATTAATGGGCTATTTTTTAATGGCTCTGTTCAGGTAGTTCGGGCAAATATTCAGGCGGCTAATGGGATTGTGCATATTCTTGATGGCGTTTTAGCAATGCCTTCAGCGTATAATTTACTGGAGCAAAATTCTAGTTTTTCCCTATCGATTGAAGCATTGGAGCGAACCGGGCTTGATGCCTTAATCAAAAACCAAAACCCATATACTTTTTTGGCACCGACTAATCAGGCATTTGACCTGTATATAAACACAAATGCAGAATATAATGATCTGAGTGACATCCCCACAGACACCCTGAATATGTTGCTTAAATATCATCTGATCGAAGGCAACATACCCATCGATAGTCTTTATGCAATAGAATTAACGCCAACGCTATCTCCAGGAGATACACTTCGGATCAATTCAGATTTGGATGGGAGCTACAGTGCTCTTGGCAATAAGGGGTCAACTCGGGTTCTGCTTGGCAATATCCAGGGAACAAATGGGATCCTGCACGCAGCGGAAGCCCTTCTCAGTCCCTGACCCAAAATTTGAACATGTTTCCCATTTCCTAAAGCAACAAGGCCAATACAATCTCATGTATTGGCCTTGTTGCTTTTTATTTGGTACCCAGCCACTATCGGCCACTTTCCTTAACAAGATTATCTAATTCCTGATTAAAGTCCTGGGCCATTAATAACTGCTCCAGGGAAAGGTGCATTCTATACCGCCAATAATGCTCTGGGTTACTGGGAACATTGATCCGTTCTGTATGAGGATCTTCCTTCCGCAAATGTTGATCCATCGCTAATAAGTCTTGTAACGGAAATACCACCCACATGCTATTCCCATTTAAATGCTGGACATTGATCTCCTTCGCTACCCAGGGCTCACAGAAATAAGGCATTTCCCCGTCTTTTCCCATCAGATGATGGAAATAGCGGTTTGTTTTCTCCCGATCTTCCTCCCACCACCCCCGAATCGTAGACATATCATGACAAGAAGGACTTGCTACTGATAGATAAGGCGCACTTGCAGGATGAACAAATTCGTTCTTAGGATCTTTGGGCATGCGTTGAATTTCCAGACTCAACAATCCCAACTCTTTCATCACACCCGGTACACAATCTGGCACCATCCCCAAATCCTCTCCAATTACCAGCATATCCGTTGCTTTGACGATGGTCGGCAATTTTGCCATTGCCTCTTCTCGCCAAAAGGCTTCCTGTCTGTGGTAAAAGAAATCTGTATAAATTTCATTTAACAGGTGCTGGGTATGCGCATCCAGGTCTTTATATGACTGAGTGAATTGCAGGGCAATGCGAGGGTGAAAGGCTTCTCCATTTGAAAAAGGCGCTTCAAGGAACAAAACTTCTGCCACCAGGCTATACAATCCCTCCTTTGCGTTTTCTTTGGCTACAGCCTCCATTTCAAAGGTCTCCAGAAAATCAGCAATCGCTCGCTGACTCCCAAAAGGAGGTTGAAGTTGGTAATGTCCGGATTCATACTCCGTCAGGAAGGTAGTCTTGACCCATTCGGTCAATTCCCCAAATCGTTCGTTAAGAAAATGCTCTCTGATATAAGGGCGACAAAACCGATCATAGTCAAATTGAAGTCCGCGGGCTTCAAGCTCGTGGAGATGTAATGCCAAGGCAGGATTAAAGTGCCCCATCAGCCCCTGGACAGCGTCCATTGGGATTTCCCAAATTCTAAAAAACCCTAAAATATGGTCAATCCGATAGGCATCAAAGTAACGCGCCATGTGGGTGAGTCGCCATTTCCACCAAGCAAACCCATCCTTGGCCATTTCGTGCCAGTTATAGGTCGGGAATCGCCAATTTTGTCCAGCTACTGCATACGCATCTGGCGGTGCGCCAGCCTGACTTTCCATGTTATACAAATGCGGAGCGACCCAGGCATCTACACTATTTCGATAAATCCCAATCGGGATATCTCCCTGAATCACCACCCCTCGTGTCCGCGCATAAGCAGCCGCATCCATCAATTGGCGGTCGAGATGAAACTGAATGAAGTAATGGATCGCGATATCCGGATACTCCTTACTCCCAGGCTCAGCCAATTGTCCAGCCAATTCCCAGTCAAATACCCCTAACTCTGGCCATTCACCAAAAGCTGCGGTTCCATTCTTATCCCGTAAAAAGGAGAATACAGCATAGGGAAGCAACCACTCCTTATTCTCCTCATAAAAAGTATGGAAAGCTGGGTCTGTCAAAAATTCCTGAGATACCTTATCAAATAATTCTTTAAAATACCCAGACTTTGTTTCCATTACGGCCTCATAGTCCACTTCTTCCAATTGGTTGAGCTTCGTACGTTTGTCCCGATATTTTTTTTGTAGCTTTTTCCCGTAATAAGCCCCGAGGTCATCAAGGTTCATGAACATGGGATGGAGGGCAAAAACCGAGATTCCTGCATAGGGGTAAGAGTCTTTCCAGCTGTGAGTGGCAACTGTATCATTCACTGGGAGGATTTGTATCATCTTCATCCCTGTTTTCTCCGCCCAGTCCGTCAGGAGTTTGATATCGCCAAACTCGCCTACTCCCATACTGGTCTCACTGCGAAGTGAAAAAACCGGAATCGCTACACCAGCTCCCTTCCAATTCGAATCAGCTATCCGAAACATCCCATCACTTCGCACATACTTTCTCCGCTGCCTACTCGCTATAGGTGCAACTAATTTGCGATTGCCCCCTCCTTCCCACGCATCTACCTCTCCGGTTTGTTTGTCCTTAACAAGGTATTTATAGGAAACTTCCCCTAGGTTATCAAACACCACTTGTGCCCTCCACGATGGGAAATCATTTCCAGACAAGGGGATTGCATGCGCTGGGTCCCAGTTTCCTAATTCTGGAATATTCCCTACCAGGCACAGACTTTTCTCCGCGGGAACCTGTGGGGCGAAAACCTGGAATTCAAACACCGACCTGGCTTTACCCGCCACATCTGCATACGTTCCTTTCCCATTGAGCTCCCGCTTCATGAGGACCTCGGTAAAAGCAGATGAGAACAATGCATTTTCTGCTACCTCGGAAGCTTGCCAATTATCATCCCGAACGATTAATTCAAATGAATTTCCGATGGATTCAACTGTTCG
>CAYGTH010000147.1:4053-14717 GCA_964352745.1 uncultured Bacteroidia bacterium | reverse complement strand
GTTAAAGCGATTGAGGACTTTGTGCTCCGAATTCGTGGCGGAATACCAGGCCCAAATACACCCCAGCGCTAATAAGCCGAATATCAGGATCGCAGGAAATTGATAGGGGTGGAAATAAGTAGTCGTAGCCTCTCGGTAAGCTAGCAGGCAGGCAATGACAATCGCATTGAGGGTCCAGGCCCTAAACATTCGGATTTTTGCGCGATTCTGGAAGTACAGGCTGACCATCGACTGCGTTCCAGGGCTGGTGAAGAAAAAACTGCGTACCCGGTAATAGTGATCAATATTTGCATCTCCATCTGCAGCAATAGCATACCGTCGCAAGTTTCGCTCCCAGGGTCGAAACAACAAAAAGGCGATTCTATCCTGAATCAAGCCTGTCACGTAGATCAGCGCAATCATTGGAATAATGGCCATCCAATAAGCCTCTTCTACTACATAAGTTAAAATCTCACTGCCCTCTGGAGGGAACAATTTCACTTCAAAGAAAATAAGCAAAATCAATATAAAGGCGAGTGCAGAGCCAGTTCCAATTATCAGATATTCTACCCAGGATTGCGGCGATCTCATTCGATGTTCTTCCGTTAGTCTACATATTCCATTAGCAAAGATAATTTATTTTTAGCAGAAAATAATTGTGCCAAAAAATATGTATCTTATGCGTCCTCTAAAAGCGCCTTCCCTATATGTCAAAATCCCGCTACAAAATCGAAAATGGTCTTTTTATCTTACACACTGCCCAAAAGCAGGACCAACAGCGAGACGAACAAAGGTTCCGACTCGATAAAAAAGAAAATCGACTCTATGACGATGGAGAAGTTCGGGAATTCCCCAAAACCTTCTCTTACAACCTGCATAAGCCTCAGTGGAAGATTCGCGAAGGACTAATTGAAAAGTTTGATACCTATTTAAACAAGATACTGGTTCCCGAAACAGAACCCAAGAACGTACTGGTGATTGCTTGCGGAAATGGGTGGCTGCCTGCTCGAATTGCTGGGCGAGACCACTTGAATGTGATCGCTATCGACGATCGCCAATGGTTGTTGGAGCAGGCGGTTCGGGTATTTTATCAGTCGAATTTGAAATTTATGCTGGCTGATATCAATCGAAAGGCTTTTCCAGACCCCACATTTGACTTAATTGTTATTCAGGAAGGTACTTACCTTTTCCCCAATCTTGACACCTTGCTCGACTCCTGTCTGGCCTGCCTGAATCCGGAGGGGGAAATCCACTTATTAAGTAACCTGATATTTCCCGATAAGAAATTCGTAGCAGCACAGGCTGAAATGGAAGTCCATTTCGCCGAAATAGATTGTCCACATGTTTCTGAGTATGTTCATCTTCACAATGCGGACTCATTAGAGGCATATTCCTATACTTTAATGACTAAGGTCCCCGGATTCAGCCTGAGGCGAAAAAAAGCACTTGAAAGTCAGAAAAAATATGAGTGGGTAAAGATTACCCAATAGGCCCATTTCATTTTTCTGACCAAAATCATCGCCTTCCTCCAATAATTCAACAAGTGGTCTTATATTTGCATCGATTGGCTTTCGAATCAAAATTCCTTGGTCTTATGCAATTGCCATCTATCTTTTTACTTATTCCTACGCTTTTCCTGAGTTTTCTAGGCTGTAACGGAGGCAACGTAGTACTCGACAACGCCGGAGAGAAAGCACTCATCGTTACCGTAGATGAACTTACCTACACCATTGATGCCGGGGCCTATGAGGCACTCGATCTGGAAAAGGGCCGACATACCATTTCTATCAAAAGTGCTGAAGGGGATTCTATTCTCCAAAGTACCTTTTCAATTGAGGAGGGTGGATTTGTCAACCTTGCCCAAAGCACTTATTACATCTGGACTGACCTCTACGGAAATACCAGGAATAAGGCCCAGCATCTCAATGAAGATTGGCTGAAAATTGGAGAGGAAGAAATTTTTGGAGAATTCACCCCGCTTCCGAAAGATCAGCTGTACACAGAAAAAGCCTGGGACTTTGGCTTACTGGAAGATTTTCCGGAAACCCGGATCGGGATGGAATTAACGGACGATAAGTATATCCTCGAAAGCAAAATTTTTCGCGAATCCGACCTCGTAGATGCCTATTATGAGGTGACGAAAGAGGCCGAGGAAGAAAGCTAAGTGTTTTGTGGAGATGAGCATTCTCACCTTATTTACCATTCAATTTTATTTCCCCAGGTTACGTCATTCAGGTATCATTATGGAAAATGCGGCGCGATCCTTTCCTACCCAAAACGGTCAATGTTACATCTACGAAGACCGAATTGAAATCAGAACAGGTGGCCTTCTTGAAAAACTAGGGGTAAAGCGGCTCTTTATCCCCTATTTACTGCTTGCGCTTGCATTTGCAGCAGCCATGCTCATATCCATATTGATCGTTAATTATTTCCTGGCGGCATTCTTTGCTGGTGCTATTTTGTTTTCCCTCTATTTTCTGGTAATCAATCGGAACCTCTCCGTTGCCAGTGTCATTCCACGTGATCAAATCGACTCTGTACACTACAAACCTGCAGTTCCGGGGGAAGCAAGAGCAGCCTTCCACATTATTTTTAAGCCTAAAAAACGAATTCTCAAGCGATTTCTCTTACTTCCTACCGGTAAACACGGGGCTGAAATCGCACAATCCGCACAATTGATGTTTCGGGAAGAAAATCTCCTCGCCAACACAGCGTAAGCTTCCCAACTATCCGAGTGATTTCCTTTTGAGAAGTGAGAATTGTTATGTAACTTTACCTAACGATTGTTAGTTAGTTTCGTATGTATACAAATGGCCAGATTCTATCCCTTAACCATACAGGCAATTCAACAAGAGACTCCCACCTGCAAGTCTATAGAATTTGCTTTGCCTGCATCCTTACAAGATGCATTTGCATTCAAGCAGGGGCAACATCTGACCCTGCGCACGACCCTGGACGGGGAAGATATCAGGCGCAACTACTCCCTCTGTAGCAGTCCGCAAGAAGGTGTTTTACGGGTTGCCGTGAAACAAATAGAAGGGGGTAAGTTCTCTACTTTTGCCAATGAACAACTTGCAGTCGGTGATGTATTGGAGGTGATGCCTCCCGCTGGAAAATTCTATACAGATCTGGATGCTAACCAGCGAAAGCAATATGCAGCCTTTGTGGCCGGAAGTGGCATTACGCCTGTCCTGTCTATTCTCAAGGCAGTACTGGAAACGGAGCCTGGCAGTACATTCACCTTGTTTTATGTCAATAAGCAGGTGCAGTCGATCATTTTCAAGGAAGAAATCGAAGGGCTGAAAAACAAATATCTGGAGCGGCTGCAAGTCTATTATTTCCTGACTCAGGAAGAGTTGGACATTCCCCTCTTTAATGGTCGGTTTTCGAAGGAGAAAATGGATTGGATATTTGGTCATCTGATTTCAGCACAAGCGGTCGATGAGTATTTCCTATGCGGGCCGGAGCAGATGATAGCCGATATTCGAAGCAACCTGGAACACCGATCAGTTTCTGCCAAGCGGATTCATTTTGAACTATTCACCGCTTCGACTCCCATCAAGCAACACACTCGCGTAGCCAAGCCCACTCATTTGCTGGATGCCACCAGTGAAATTGTCGTCCGCGATGGGGGTAAACAATTCACCTTTCAACTCATGCCTGGCACAGAGAGTATTCTGGATGCAGCCTTAAAAAAAGGAGCAGACTTGCCATTCGCCTGTAAAGGAGGCGTGTGTTGCACCTGCAAGGCAAAAATTATATCCGGAGAAGTGGAAATGGACGTAAATTATGCACTCGAACCAGAAGAGGTCGAGGCAGGATATGTGCTTGCTTGTCAATCCCATCCCCTCACATCCAAAGTAGTGATCGACTTTGATCAGGCACTTTAATCAAACTCAACCAATCGACTATGGAGACTCAATCAGCTATAGAGGAAACTCGGTTTCAGCAAAGAATAGATGCTGAGATCAAAATAGAGCCGAAAGACTGGATGCCCGAGAAGTATCGAAAAACCCTAATCCGGCAAATTTCACAGCATGCTCATTCTGAAATTGTTGGCATGCTGCCGGAAGGAAACTGGATTACGCGTGCACCGAGTTTACGGCGTAAAGTTGCCTTGCTCGCCAAGGTACAGGACGAGGCCGGACATGGACTCTACCTATACAGCGCGGCCGAGACCCTGGGCGCTTCCCGGGATCAGATGACCCGCGACTTACTCAGCGGCAAAGCCAAATACAGCAGCATATTCAACTACCCTACCCTCACCTGGGCAGATATTGGTGCCATTGGCTGGCTGGTGGACGGAGCTGCGATCATGAATCAAGTCATGCTGACCCGTGCTTCCTATGGCCCTTACGCTCGCGCCATGGTCCGGATTTGCAAAGAGGAAAGTTTCCACCAACGCCAGGGGTACGAGATTATGCTTACCCTTTGTCAGGGAACAGCAGCCCAAAAGGAAATGGCGCAGGATTCCCTCAACCGCTGGTGGTGGCCTTCTTTGATGATGTTTGGCCCCCGGGATTCCGAGTCTTCCATTAGCGAGGCCTCCATGAAATGGAAGATCAAACGCAAGTCCAATGATGAGTTGCGGCAGCAGTTTGTAGATGTAACCGTTGCACAGGCTGAGTATTTAGGAATCAGCATTCCCGATCCTGACTTGAAATGGAATGAAGCGACTGGCCATTATGATTTTGGTGAAATTAATTGGGACGAATTTTGGAATGTGGTCAAAGGGAATGGGCCTTGTAACCGGGATCGGATTCGGGCACGCGTAAAGGCCTACGAAGAGGGAGCCTGGGTACGGGAAGCTGCACTTGCCTATGCAGAGAAGCAAAAAATAGAAGCTAGTAATTAGATATTAGTCTATAGAATTATGAATAACGAATGGCCTCTTTGGGAGGTGTTTATCCGAAGTAAAAGCGGCTTGCATCATAAGCATGCAGGCAGCCTGCACGCAACCGATGCTGCCATGGCGCTCGAACATGCGCGGGATGTCTATACCCGTAGAAGTGAAGGCGTCAGTTTGTGGGTAGTAGAATCCCGCCACATCACGGCATCTAATCCGGAAGAAAGCGGTGAACTCTTTGAACCCGCCCAGGACAAGGTATATCGGCATCCGACCTTTTATGACCTGCCCGACGAGGTGAAAAACATTTAATCCACTGATTAACAAGGGATTACCATCTATCATCTACAGTCTGAAATCTATCTTCTTACTCACTATGGAAGTGCGACAACATATTATCAATTATCTCATCTCGCTCGGCGACAATACGCTCATCCTCGGCCAGCGACTCGCAGAATGGTGTGGGCACGGCCCCATCCTGGAAGTGGATATGGCACTCACCAATATTTCGCTGGATCTGCTCGGTCAAACCCGAAGCTATTACCAACATGCTGCAGTCCTGGAGGGAAAAGGCCGAACAGAGGATGATATTGCTCACCTACGAGATGCCCGAGAATTCCGAAATGTCTTGCTGGTAGAACAAGAAAATGGAGACTTTGCCACAACCATCGTACGGCAGTTTTTCTTTGATGCATGGCACTATTTACTCCTCACCGAGTTGCAGGATAGCAACGAGGAACAGATTGCAGCCATTGCCACCAAGTCCCTCAAAGAGGTCAAATACCACCTTCGCTTTAGCTCAGAGTGGGTGATTCGGCTCGGAGATGGTACAGAAGTGAGTCATCAGAAAATGCAGGATGCTGTAGCAGAATTGTGGTGCTACACTGGTGAATTATGCACCCCAACAGCACTCGACACCGAGATGGCGGAATTGGGAATAGGCCCGGATCTCTCGAATTTGCAAGCAGCCTATTCAGCCAAAATAACGGAAGTACTTCATGCAGCCACCCTGACAATTCCAACCGAAACCTGGCAGCAACAAGGTGGGAAAACAGGGCAGCACACAGAGCAATTGGGATTTCTGCTCGCTGATTTGCAATTCTTACAGCGTTCACATCCCGGCGCAAAGTGGTAACCTCCATAGCATGACCAATCTCAAAACAGAACAAGCACTCTGGAGTCTCCTTGAAACGGTTAAAGATCCCGAGGTGCCCGTGTTGTCTATTGTGGACTTAGGAATCGTTCGCAACATAGAAGCAAGTGATCCTGTTGAAATCACCATTACTCCAACTTACTCAGGTTGTCCGGCGATGGATATGATCGAGCGCCACATCAAAAAGGCCCTCATAGAGGCAGGATACCTAAATCCTGTCGTCCACACGGTACTTTCACCTGCATGGACGACAGACTGGCTCAGCGAAGCCGGAAAAGAGAAATTATTAGCATACGGCATTGCTCCTCCTGTTGGCAAGACCACAGACAAACGCGTCCTGATGGGAGAGTTTGAGGGAGTCGCTTGCCCCCAATGTGGAAGTACCCATACCGGCCTCATCAGCCAATTTGGATCGACTGCCTGCAAATCACTCTTCCAGTGCAAAGACTGCCTGGAACCCTTTGATTATTTCAAGTGCCACTAAGCGCTACTCCTATGGCCCCCATCTTATTTGACATTCAAGACGGAGTTGGAAGCATTATCCTCAACCGACCCGAAGCCTATAATTCCGTTACCCGCGACCTGGCTCTGGGTTTTCAGGAGCATCTGGCAACATGCGCTGCGGAACCCAGCATCCGCGCCGTTTTCCTCACCGGAAATGGAAAAGCCTTCTGCGCAGGGCAGGACTTGAAAGAAGCAACAAGCGCAGACAAGAACTTTGGTTTTGAACGCGTGTTGCGAGAGCATTATAATCCCATTATTTTGGGAATCAGGCAATTGGAAAAGCCGGTCGTATGTGCGGTGAATGGCATTGCAGCAGGTGCAGGTGCCAATATCGCCCTTGCATGTGATGTGGTAGTAGCCGCTGATACCGCCAGTTTTTTGCAGGCATTTAGCAATATTGGATTGATTCCGGATAGCGGCGGAACCTACACCCTGCCCCGGCTGATTGGCTTCCAAAAAGCCCTGGCACTCTCGTTGCTTGCTGAGAAAGTCTCCGCAGAAGAAGCCGAACGCATGGGCATGATCTACAAAGTATTTCCAGCCGAATCCTTTGCTGAAAACGCCTGGAAACTCGCTGCTAAACTTGCCAAAATGCCTACAAAAGGCCTGGGCTGTATCAAGCAGGCTTTTAATCAATCCCTCACTAATTCCCTGGAAGAACAATTGGAAGTAGAGAAAAAATTCCAAACGATCGCCGGAGCCACAGCAGATTACCAGGAAGGCGTACAGGCATTTTTAGAAAAGCGGAAACCGAAATTCGAAGGGAAGTAGAGGTCTCAAAAATTGTAAACCCATTTCAAAAATCAAATATCAAATGAAAACGGGGATCATCGGAGCCGGAGCTATGGGAGGCGGAATCGCACAAGTCGCAGCGACCGCAGGTGCTGAGGTAATTATATGTGACAAACATCCGCAGGCGCTCACAACCTGCGAAGCAAAACTCATCAAAATCCTGGACCGCCAAGTCGAGAAAGGCAGAATGTCTCCCGAGAAACAGACAAGCATTCTGGAAAATATTTCCTTTTCGGAAACCCTGGAACACCTGGAAGATTCAGATCTGGTTATTGAAGCCATCATTGAAGATCTCCCTATCAAACAATCGGTATTTGCAGAACTGGAAAAACTCGTTTCACCAGCCTGTATCCTCGCGAGCAATACCTCCTCCTTGTCCATTGCTTCCATAGCTGCTGCCTGTAAGCATCCAGAGCGGGTTCTGGGCATCCATTTTTTCAATCCTGCCCCGCTTATGAAGTTGGTCGAGATCATTCCAGCCGTACAAACTGAGCAGGCGACCCTCGACAAAGCTCGTCAGATCATTCAGGATTGGCAAAAACTGACCGTAGTGGCAAAAGATACACCCGGATTCATTGTCAATCGGGTAGCGAGGCCCTTTTATGGAGAAGCTTTGCGGCTCTTAGAAGAAGGCGTTGCTGATGTTCCCACTATTGATTGGGCCATGAAGGAAATAGGCCAATTCAAGATGGGGCCTTTTGCCCTGATGGATTACATTGGCCACGATGTGAATTACACCGTAACAGAAACGGTCTTTCAGGCATTCTATTTTGATGACAGATACCGTCCTGCTTTCACCCAAAAACGATTGGTAGAAGCGGGTTTTCTCGGCCGAAAAACAGGCAGAGGATTCTATGACTACGGTTCATCCGCAAAGCAGGCTGAAGCGGTGGAAGATCAGGAATTGGGGCAGAAAATTGTCGATCGCATCGTAGTCATGCTTATTAATGAAGCAGCAGATGCGCTTTTTTTACACATCGCCTCCCGGGAAGATATCGATCTGGCAATGTGTAAAGGAGTAAATTATCCGAAGGGTTTATTGGCCTGGGCAGACGAAATCGGAATTCAAACCTGTGTCGATCACCTCGACCAATTATTTGATGAATATCGCGAAAGCCGATACAGATGCAGCCCGCTTCTTAGACGCATGGCACAAGCTGAACAAACATTTTACTAAGTTTTTCCCATGAGTGAACATCAAGGGCATCCCCAGGCAGTTTTCCACACAATGATGCAGTCCGACCATTTTAGCAAATGGATGGGCATAGAATTATTGGAAATTCAGGCAGGGTATTGCAAACTCAGGATGCAGGTGCGGGAAGAAATGCTCAATGGTTTTGGGATTGTGCATGGCGGGATCAGTTTTTCACTCGCTGACAGCGCGCTGGCTTTTGCCTCCAATTCACATGGCAGACTCAGTGTATCCATACAGGCCACCATGTCTTATACCAATCCTGCCAAGGCAGGGAATTTGCTCATAGCTGAAGCCAAAGAATTGCACCTTGGCAACAAAACTGCCACCTACGAAATTCAGGTTCGGCTACCGGATGACACCCCTATTGCGCTGCTACAGGGCACGGTCTATCGGACTTCCAAACAGGTAATCCATTCCTGACTTTGATTCACCTATTCCATCAGGTTCTCATTTTCATATCCCATGACTACGAAACTCAATAATTTTGCTCTCGGTAAATGGACTGAACACACAGGTTCGGGGATTCCGCAATACCATGCCATCACCGGTGAAGTAATCAGCACCTGTGGCACAGAGGGACTGGACTTTGCCGAAATGATGGACTACGCACGCAGGGTGGGCAATCCCAAGTTGCGAAGCATGACTTTTCAAGAGAGAGGCCTGATGCTCAAAGCATTAGCGCTATTTCTTTACGAAAAACGAAAGCAGTACTACCCTACCAGTTTTCAGACAGGAGCTACTAAAAGTGATAGCTGGGTGGATATCGACGGTGGAATTGGCAATCTATTCGCCTATGCCAGCCTTCGAAAAAAATTCCCAAATGAACCCTTTCATGTGGAAGGAGAACACGTCGGCCTGTCAAAAGGGGGCACCTTCATCGGACATCATATTTTGGTTCCCCGTCGAGGCGTGGCTGTGCATATCAATGCCTTTAATTTTCCCATTTGGGGTATGCTGGAAAAATGCGCAGTCAACTGGCTGGCGGGTATGCCCGCAATCGTCAAAGCAGCTGAGCCTACCTCATTCCTAACCGAAACGATGGTCAGGGATATTATTGCGTCAGACATCCTTCCCGAAGGCGCCTTGCAATTGGTATGCGGACCGGGAGAAGGCATATTGGAACCCGTAACCTCACAGGATGTGGTAACCTTTACAGGCTCTGCTACAACCGGCCGCATGCTGAAAGCGCATCCTCGTATAGCAGCGGAAGCCGTCCCCTTTACGATGGAGGCGGATTCCCTAAATTGTGCGGTACTCGGGCCAGATGCTGTACCCGGAACAGCAGAATTTGACCTGTTCATCAAAGAGGTGCGGCGGGAAATGACGACAAAATGTGGTCAAAAATGTACCGCTATCCGGCGAATTCTCGTACCAGAATCCCTGATAGAAGACGTACAAATTTCCCTCGGTAAACAACTCGCCCAAACAACGATCGGAGATCCTGCAGACGCTAGCGTACGCATGGGCGCACTCGTCAATCAGGAGCAGGTGGCAGAAGTCAGAAAACGAGTTGAGTTGTTACTGCAAGAAAATGAAATCGTATATGGCGGACTGGATCAGGACTTTGAAGTAGTCGGCGCAGACAGAAATAAAGGAGCTTTTTTCGCTCCCATTCTCCTGCGAAACGATCAACCGTTTGAAAAACTGAGTGCACACGAAATAGAAGCATTTGGCCCTGTGAGCACGCTTATGCCCTATCGCTCAATCGAAGAGGCCATTTCTCTGGCTCAAAAGGGGAAGGGCTCGCTTGTGAGTTCGATTACGACCTTTGATGACAATATAGCCCGGGAATTTGTACTGGGCGCAGCTTCTCATCACGGCAGGATCCTGATCCTCAACCGGGAATCAGCAGTTGAAAGTACCGGGCATGGCTCTCCGATGCCTATGCTCGTGCATGGCGGCCCTGGACGTGCGGGCGGTGGCGAGGAGATGGGCGGCATGCGCGGCGTAATGCATTATTTACAGCGATGTGCGATTCAGGGTACTCCCACAAGTCTCACAGCGGTTACGAATGCCTTTCAACCCGGCTCCCGGTATATAGAAACCCCGATTCATCCTTTCCGAAAACACTTTGAGGAATTGCAGGTAGGGGAAACCATTTTTACCCACAAGCATACTGTAACTGAGACCGATATTGTCAATTTTGCGAATGTAAGCGGGGATAATTTCTATGCCCACATGGACGAAACCGCCCC
>CAYGTH010000147.1:0-4043 GCA_964352745.1 uncultured Bacteroidia bacterium | reverse complement strand
GGGTAGCCCATGGCTATTTTATCCTGGCAAAAGCAGCAGGCTTATTTGTTGAGCCGAAAAAAGGGCCCGTCCTGCTTAACTACGGATTGGAAGAATGCCGTTTTATTAAACCCGTTTACCCCGGCGCAACCATCGGGGTAAAATTCACCGTGAAGGAAAAAGTAGATCAGGAGAAAAAGAGTGAGGAAGACATCGCAAAAGGCATCGTCAAATTTTTTGTGGATGTGTATGACGAAACCGGTGAATCCGTTGCCGTTGCGACTATTTTAACGATGGTAAAAAAACTAGATCAATCATGAAAGGTAATACACAAGCGGGCGCTGTTTCCGTAAGCGAAGCGAATGGAATTGGAACCATCACCTTCTCCCATCCCGCTCACAATTCTCTCCCCAGCAAGCTCCTGCAACAACTGGCAGAGACGATTCTGACAGTAGGGAGCCGGGAGGATATTCGGGTGATCGTGTTGCAAAGCGGAGGCGGACGCACCTTCTGTGCAGGAGCGAGTTTTGACGAATTGCTCCAATTGGAAGATCAGGAAACTGCTACCGATTTCTTTATGGGATTTGCCAGGGTAATCAATGCTTGTCGCACCTGTGGAAAATTAGTAATAGGCCGGGTACAGGGAAAAGCCGTAGGGGGTGGAGTTGGCCTTGCTGCAGCGACTGACTATTGCATGGCCACAAAATTTGCAGCGGTAAAACTCAGCGAACTTGCCGTAGGGATCGGACCCTTTGTAGTAGGCCCAGCAGTTGCCAGAAAAACAGGCTTGTCTGCCATGTCTCAACTCACCATTCAGTCAACTGTCTGGAAATCAGCAGAATGGGCGCGGAAAAAAGGACTTTTTGCTGAAGTATTTGACAACCTTGCAGACCTGGATGAGGCAGTACAGGAATTAGCAAATCGCCTGGCACAGTCCAACCCGGAAGCGCTTTCGTTATTGAAAACAGTATTCTGGGAAGGCACAGAAGATTGGGATCATTTACTGGCAGAACGTGCTGCGATGAGTGGCAAGCTGGTTCTTTCCGATTATGCAAAATCAGCCATCGGGAAATTTAAGAGGGCTTGAGGTGCCAGGCATTACCCAATTCTGGTTGAAGTATCTGAGGCGTTTGGAATCTGCATAGCGGGGTGAATAACGCCATTTTCCCGCCAATTTTGCTGCAATTGTTTGAGCTGTTCGCTTGCCTCATCCATCATATACAGCATGGCTATTCCCTTATACATTCGGATAAATCCCCGAATTCCCGAATAATAAATCCCTTCCCGACTGATGGCTTCCCGGGTAGCGACTGAATCGCCTACATATCCGGCAAAAACGCTGGGGGGATGCACACAGATTTCCCCCATGTGATCCACAGGGAGTTCCGGGCCGGCATTCCCTTCCAGATCCATAAATCCCCGTACCGTAATCAATTGCTGGTCAGTCGATATCTCCCCAACCGGATGTGCCCAGTCCTCAACTGGAGGAATTTTATCCGCAAGCGTAACAAATCCTCCGGCTTCCGGCAAAAACCAGCCCCCTGCCGCATGTTCCGCAAATCGATGCAAGCGGCGCATCCAGCGATTCCTCGGTGGGGTATCTGTCAGCAAGGCCCATTCTAAGCTGTGCCGTGAAAAGGCATCAAAGCCTGGTGCTTCCAGCATTACGAGATAATGTGCAGCCGATTGAATCAATACCGATATACAGTGCCGCGACAAGGCTTCTATCGCAGTGTTGCCGTCAAATACCTGCTTGAGCACAACAGATGCGCCCAGGCTTAGCGGAATTAAAATGGAGTGGATCCAGGTATGCATTTCCCAGGCAGGAGACTGTGCCAATACTTTGGAATGTCGGTTGATGCCTATCTTTTCGTCCAGCACTTTCCGCTGCCTCAGTAGGTTTTCATAACAAATTGCGACTGCCTGATATGTCCCGGTTTTCGTTTCGGAAAAAAAGATAAAAGCAAGACTCCCTGTATTCAGGTTCTGGTCGGCTTTTTTCGACTGGTTTGTAAATCGATTTTTCCAAAATCTTTTTCGCAGGCTTCCCGGAGATAGCCAATCTGCCCATGTAATGCTTCCTGCGCGTGCAGGCCGCGTAGTCCGCTCAATGCACATCGGCAATTGTGCAGCATGTGCATCCAACAATTGAGTCAGCGCAAAGTTTTCCGAGGGATTGGAGGAAAATTCGTAGCAAAATAATTTGGCTTCTACCTGCTTAATCCACCTCCACAATTCTTTTGCAGGTGCGGTGGCCGGCAGGGGCGTGAAAACAGCCCCTACTCGCAGGCAGGCATACATCAGGGATACAGACTCTACAGAAACCGGCATCATAACTGCGACGCGGTCCCCCATTCTGATGCCTGAATCTAACAGGCTTACAGCGATCTGCTCAACCCGTACCGCCAATTGCCGGTACATCAACTGCTGTCCGCTTTCGTATTCAATCAAGGCAATCTTGCCAGGTGTATCAAATGCCCATTTTTCCAGATAAGCAAAAAGCAAGGTAGATTTCCTACCCAGGGTGCTCATATTATTCAATGTATTCTCCTAATTAACCTTACCCAATTCATTTTCAAGTGGTGAGGTATATGCATATTTTATACCAATGATTACTGAACGCCAAAATTCACCAATAGTTGAATCCATGTAAGTAAGCAGATCAGATAGCCGTAAAAGTGATTTCGGTATATAAAAACGCAGGGTTTGCAGCCTATTAGCCTGCAAACCCTGCTTACTATATCCATTATTTATTTAGCCAATATCTATTCGTTTGGCTTCGTACAATTCACCATAATAAAGTCTTCGGCCTTTTTCAGTTCATCCCCTTCAACGCCATAATCAATCGCTTTCTGCATATCAGAACAGGCCTCTGTAATATTCTGCGCCGCTTCATAAATGAGTCCCCGGTAATAGTAGGTTGGGGGATTCAAGACGTTCATTTGCATCGATTGATCAATGGTAGCGTAGGCCTTTTCCATATTTCCCATTTTCATATAGGACCATGCAGCCTGATTAAGGGCAGCAATTTGAAACAAGGGATTGGAATTATTCTCAACGGTGTACAGAAAGTCCTCAATTGCTGCCTCATAACTTTCCATTTTCGTTTTGTAATACCCCCGGCTGTAGTGCAGGTACTCGTCATCGGGCTCGCACTCAATCAATTTATCCATAGCGGATACGACTTCGGTGAAATTCTCACGAGCCAGATTCAATTCAGATTTGAGTGAATACACATCACAGGCCTGGTCTGGATCGAGGCGAATAACCTGGGAATAATCGGCATTTGCCTCCTCATATCGTTCTTCCTGAAAACGAGCAAATCCGCGTTCCAGGTACACTTTTGCGAGGGTTCCCGTTACCAGCGTATCTTCCATTTTCATTTCTTCTGAAATTTCCAGGGCAGCATCGAAATCTTTAATGGCTGATACCCATTCCTCTTTCAGCGAAAAAGAAGTACCGCGCGCGAAATGTGCAAAAAACACATAAGGAAGCGTTGTGGTCTTTTTCTTGTTTACACGTGGATTAGCAGCAAGGCTCTCCTCAAAATCAGCAATGGCATTTTCCAGTTGATTGAGTTCCCGATACGCAATGCCCCGCGTGAGCAAGGCCTGGTAATTGGCGGGGTCAGCAGCGATTTGTTTGTTTAACTCCTCGATTTGCTCCCTTCGAATGGTCTCAGCATCTTTTTCCACCATCCGGAAACTAAAGGGGATATTGACCCAAAACTTGAGGGGTTTGCCCTCGCGCATAGCAGGAGAAAACGTCAAGTCAGCGACCTGAGCTGCTACCGCATCAGCCAATAAGGGATGAATGCCTTTTACGACTTTGTGCTTCATATAATTTCCGGATTCATCTACCAACACGCGCATAATCACTTGTCCCTGAAGATTGGAATCAACTGCAGCCTCGGGATAGCCAATTTTTGCCTGAACCTCAGACATGTTCAAGGGCTTGGGCTCTTCATCTACAAAGATGAATGCATCAAAGTCCGGCTCTTCTCCCCCTCCCGTTTTCTGCCCCATCATCGTCGAAGCGGCCAGGATTCCTATTAACAAAACTAC
>CAYGTH010000146.1:12581-14889 GCA_964352745.1 uncultured Bacteroidia bacterium | reverse complement strand
CCCTAAATTCAGCATTTTCGCTAACAAATTTTCTGTCCCAAACATGGTCTAAGGGAAAGACACATATTTCCTGATCCTGTTTGTGTAAGTAGGCGATTCCGGGGGTATAACCACTTATGAGGCAAATTAAACCATTTATGCTACGGGTTTAGTATTATTGCGAGATCGTAGTTATGTTTGTGCAAATAATGATTAGGTTTATTAGCCAAAATATTGTTCGCAACTTACTTTTTCAGCAATACATTCGCCAGGCAATCGCCCCAAGACTGGAATCGAATCAGAAAGATCGTAAAGATGCTAAATATGAAACGACTTTTCCTTTTTGCAATAGGCTTTTGCTTATGCCACTCCTCCGTTTGGTCTCAGTCAACAAGTTTATACAACCTTTCTTTTCACAATGTAGGTTTTAACGGAAATACCTTTTGCGCAGAGATTTACCTATCATTCAATCAATCAAACAAGCTTGGGAGCAGCAATTTGGTCTTGGATTTTGATAAATCGGTTATCTCCAATCCGACCTTATTTGCGGATAATATTTCCGATACTCCCATTTATTTCACCCCTACGCTCACCCTACCGGGAGACGAAAGAGCTTCGATTAACATTGAACTGGGAATTCCCGGACTTGGTGATCCTGTCGGAACTGAGATCAATAAAAGGCTCATTGCCCGTATCTGTTTCGACTATCCTGTGAACGGCCAACAAGTCAATTTGGACTGGCATGAAGACGGGTCAACGGGCACAGTTGCCTACCTCGACGATGAAACAACTCAGCTGAGTCCGGGTACACTTCAGGGCTATTCAGGCATTCCGGTAGCATTCCCCGTTGAATGGCTGGCATTCGACGCAATACTCGTAGGAACAGATGCACAACTGGACTGGAGTACGGGTTCAGAACTCAATAACAGCCATTTTGAAATAGAGCGTTCGGTAGATGGGATCCTATTTGAGCGAATCGGCAAAGTGCAGGGAGGTGGAAGTGCAGCGACCGTGCAACAATATGATTTTCTGGATCTGCAGATTACCAGGACTGGGCTTCCTTATGTGTTTTATCGCTTACGCCAGATAGACTTTGATGGAGGGTATTCGCTCAGTCCGGTCGTTCGGCTGACTTTGTCCGACTTGCCGGTTTTGCTATTGGAAGGGAATCCTAACCCCTTTACCCATGAGTTGACGATCCACTATCTCAATTCGGATGGAAAACCCTTTACGCTTTCCATCCTGAACAGCCTCGGGCAGGAGGTTTGGACAGCAGAAATGGAGAATCAAAAAGGAACCCTTCCGATCAATATCGAAACCTGGTCCAATGGGGTTTATTTCCTATCCGCCGAAAATGAGGCGAATAAGGTAGTTCAGAAGCTGATCAAGCAATAAGTGGCCGCCCTCAATCAAGTTGTTTTTTTTCTAACTTTTTTCAAATGGCACCTCCCAATATATATATCTATTTCCTACGACTTTTGTCTGTCCTCCTGATGACAGGTTTACCCCTATATCTGGTCGGTCAAAATATACCGGTTTCATTTTCCCAGCAAACCAGCCTGCTACCCATGTCAAGCTACAGCGGTGCGCCCATGGGAATTGCTGATATGAATGGGGATGGGAAAGATGACATCATTCATCTGCACAATCGACGTACGCTCCGGATTTCTACTCAAAATTTGCCAAACCAGCTGTTTACGACACAGGACTACGGGCAATTAAATACAGGGAATGAATGGAGTATGTGCGTAGCTGATGTAGACAAAAACGGAATCAATGACCTGATAGCAGGAGGTGCTTATAACAATATCAAACTGGTTACCGGCAATTCCCTCGGACAGTTTACTACCTCCCTGATTAGCAATTCGAACATCTTCCTGCAAGGCAGCAATTTTGCCGATATCAACAATGATGGATGGATCGACATCTTTGCCTGTCATGATGATGGAGACAGTCGTAAATACCGAAATGATGGAACGGGTTCCTTTGTAATGGACAATGCAATGGTCCCTACCACAACGACGCCCGCCAGTGATAACTCGGGGAATTATGCCTCCATTTGGACTGATTATGACAATGACGGCGATCTGGATATGTACTTGTCGAAATGCCGGCTGGGAGTCACCAATCAGAATGATCCCCGCCGGATCAATAAATTACTGAATAACAATGGCAGCAATGTATTTACTGATGTAGCCGCCGCCGCAGGTTTACGCCCCTTAACCCAAACCTGGACTA
The DNA here is from genome assembly GCA_964352745.1 of uncultured Bacteroidia bacterium. Taxonomy (GTDB): domain Bacteria; phylum Bacteroidota; class Bacteroidia; order J057; family J057; genus CAYGTH01. The sequence goes on along the minus strand of CAYGTH010000146.1, from coordinate 12,672 downwards.
CCGACTTTGCCGATGTAGACAATGACGGGGACCTCGATGCATTCATCAATAACCATGGAGCCGATTGTCAGCTGTTCCTGAACAATGGAAA
>CAYGTH010000146.1:2207-12481 GCA_964352745.1 uncultured Bacteroidia bacterium | reverse complement strand
GATTTGAATCATGATGGATTCCTCGACATCTATGCCAGTCATGGCAGTGGCTACAACAGTATCAGTTCCTCTGTACCCGATGACATTTTCATGAATGGAGGGAATAGCAATCATTTTGCAGCAATCAGGCTAAAGGGAAACCAAAGTAACCTCAATGGAATCGGGGCCAGAATAGAAGTGTATGGCGCATGGGGCAAGCAGATTCGAGAGGTGCGATCAGGCGAAGGATATGGAATTATGAATAGCCTCACTCAGCATGTAGGCCTCGGAACGAGTACGGGTATTGATTCAATTGTCGTCCGCTGGCCCAGTGGCATTAAAGATAAAATCATAAATCCGACAGTGGATCAGTATCACCTGATCATTGAAGATAATAAGCTCGACGCAGCTCTCGCCGCAGATATTACAGATGCTTTCCCCGCACCTGCCCTGATTCAGTTTGATGCTTCCGGCAGTAACAACCCTACCCCTGCCAGCCTGACCTATGCCTGGGATTTTCGGGATGGGAATACGGGCAGTGGGATCAATCCTTCCCATACTTTTGCGCAAGCAGGTACCTATCAGGTACTCCTCACCGTTACCGATCTGAACGGCGAAAGTGATTCTGACTCTCTCCTCATCACCGTTGGCAATAGCATAGACGATTTCCCGCTCCTCGATACAGACCTGGACAACGACGGAATTCCCAATTCGCTGGAAGTCGCGCGTATGGAATGGGTAGAAGATTTTTCGGGACTGAGTGAGTTTACAACGGTCGATAATGGCCCTACTGCCTGGTCACTTACCCTGAACAATGATGGCACGACCGGAATAGATGATAGCGAGGATGCCCTCATTATCGGAGGCGGCACGCCTGACATAGCCGAATTGACTACAGAACTGATTTCTGTTGCAGGCTTTGGGGGATTTCCCATTGAGGTGCAGATAGATTGGGCCAGAACCAGTTCTAATATACCAGATGCCCCGGGAGATTTTTTCCAGATTCATGTACAGGTAGATGGAGTTGAAACGCAGGTCTTCACCCAAAATACCACCTGGCCGGGTCAGGGCCTTCTCCGGACCTATACGGGTATTTTTTTTCCAAATCAGGACATCCGGGTTCGCATATACAGCGACATCTCGGGTTCGGATGAAAAATTTTCCGTGTATAAAATTGCTGTCAAATCAAATGAAGGGGAAACCGATGACGATAACCTGGCTCACCGCTTAGACCTGGATAGTGATAATGACGGAATCTGGGATGTCATTGAAGCGGGGGGAACAGATCTGAACGGAGATGGTTTTATCGACAATGCCGCTACTCAACAGGGCACCCTCATTAGTCCTCCTGATACGGACAACGATGGGATTCCGGATTTTCTGGACCTCGAAAGTACGAATCCACTCAATGATGGAACAGGACCTTTCGACATCGCGAGTTCGACATTTGTCTATTTTGATACAAATGGAGATGGGAAAATCACCGCAGCTGATACAGATGGAGGCGTAGATAATGACCTGGATGGACTCGATGACCTCATCGATGGCAACCTTAGTGAAAAAGGCGCCGCGCCTATTGGTACAGATATTTGCCTGCCTGCCTATTCCGTCGCCCGAAAGTGGAATGAAGTGCTGCTGGAAGGAATACGGGGTGATTTTGCCCGACCTACCGTGCACGCCCGCAACCTGCATCATATCACGGCAGCTATGTACGATGCATGGGCCGTGTATCATCCCACTGCCTTACAATATTTTCTCGGGAATACAGTACATGGATTTACCGTTCCTTTCACAGGCACAGTAGCGGTTGCAGATTCGCTTGCCGCACAGCAAGAAGCCATGAGTTATGCAGCCTACCGACTCCTTCAGCACCGATTTGGCAATTCTCCCGGCAGAAACCATACCCTCTACCTGGCTTATTTGGTGATGACTGACCTGGGATATGATCCCGGCAACACCAATACCGACTATACCAGCGGTGGCCCGGCTGAACTGGGAAATTACATAGCAGATCAGGTTATCGCTTATGGCATGCTGGACCTTGCGAATGAAATCGATGACTATGAAAACACCTATTATACACCGGTCAATCCCTTTATCGAAATTGAGGAACCCGGCAACCCTACCCTGACAGATCCCAATCGGTGGCAGCCGATTGCATTCGAGGTATTCATCGATCAATCCGGAAATGTGATCTCCTCAACAGTTCCAGACTTTTTAAGCCCCGAATGGGGAAATGTGAGTCCTTTTGCCCTCACGGATGCCGACAAATCAACGTTCAGTCGGGATGGTGATACGTATCAGGTGTACCACGATCCGGGTGCGCCGCCATATCTGGACACACTCAATCTGGGAACCGATTCTGAGTTGTACAAATGGGCATTTAGCATGGTAGCAACCTGGAGTGCACACCTCGACCCTTCGGACGGAGTCATGTGGGATATTTCACCTGCGTCTATCGGGAATATTGACTTTGAAGACCTTCCAACCGATTTTTCGGAATACAATACATTTTATGATTATGAAGATGGCGGCGTAATCGGAACCGGACATAGCCTGAATCCCGCAACCAATGCTCCTTACCAGCCGCAAATGGTTCCCCGTGGCGACTACGCGCGGGTACTGGCAGAGTTCTGGGCAGATGGCCCCGACTCCGAAACCCCTCCCGGACACTGGTTTACCCTATTGAATTATGTGAATGACAATCCATTACTCGTAAAGAAATGGCGCGGACAAGGTGGAACCTTATCGGATTTGGAATGGGACATCAAGAGCTACTTCACGCTGGGGGGAACGATGCACGACGCAGCGATTACTGCCTGGAGTATCAAAGGCTGGTACGACTACATTCGACCGGTTTCGGCCTTGCGGTATATGGCAGAAAGAGGCCAAAGTTCCTTTCCCGGAGCCCCCAATTTTGATCCCGGTGGAATGCCGCTGGTTCCCGGCTTAATAGAAGTTGTGAATTCGGCGGATCCCCTTGCTGGCCCTGCGGATGTGAACGTAGGAAAAATAAAACTTCGTGCCTGGAAAGGTCCGGGTTATATCCTGAATCCCGAGACAGATGTGGCAGGAGTAGATTGGATTCTGGCAGAAGATTGGTGGCCCTATCAGCGGCCTTCCTTTGTAACGCCCCCTTTTGCGGGCTATGTGTCTGGCCACAGCACCTACTCCCGGGCGGCGGCTGAAGTGCTAACCTATATCACCGGCGATGCCTATTTCCCGGGAGGCATGGGGGAATTTATCTGTCCACAAAATGAATTCCTGGTATTTGAAGAAGGGCCCAGTGTGGACATTCACCTTCAATGGGCGACCTATCAGGATGCTTCAGATGAATGTAGCCTTTCCAGAATCTGGGGCGGTATTCACCCGTCATTAGATGATATTCCGGGCCGGATCATGGGCAAACAGATTGGCATGGACGGCTTTGTGTTTAGCGATAGTATTTTTAACGGAAATAAAGCCTTGCTCAGCCTCAAAGCGATGCTGGAAGGCCCCTATGATGGAACTTCGGAAATGGCCAGCGCACTCTCTGACGATGATAAACTCACGGACACCGATCCCTACGGACTCGGAATTACAGCCAGCCCGGCGGTAATGAACCAAACCGGACTCGCTACTCCTGTAGATTGGGTAAAAATTGAACTGCGCAATGGCGAAGATTCCACACAAGTCATGGGAACTACTGCTGCCCTCATCCAACGCGATGGAAATATCATCTCTGCCAATGGAAATACGATACTTGTCCTGGATGTCGTTACTGCCGCCTCCTACTATGTGGTGCTTTCTCATTATAACCACCTGGGAGTCATGAGTGCGACCCCGCTCAACCTCCTTACGGCTGCTGCACATATTGACTTCTCAGATCCCGCAACGGATGTTTATACCAAAGGAGGCGTTGCCCTGAAGAATGACAACGGCACGATGGTCCTTTGGTCAGGAGATGCAAATGGAGATGGAAGCATCAATGCGGTCGATAAAAACAGCTTTTGGCGGGTAGAAGAGGGACAGGCTTTCCAGTATGGAATCAGTACCAGCGACTTCAACCTCGACGGTGTGATTAATCCGACGGATGCGAATAGCCTGTGGAGAAAGAATAATTCTCAGGTGGAACAGCTGCCTTAGGGACTAACAGGACTATTGGCGAATTCCGATCCGCCAGGTTATCTGAGCCCTTGGGGACATCCTTTCGCGCTGCCCCCATTTCCTTCCGAAGGAAATGAGCCCGCGGGCCCAATCTTCGATTTAAAACGTTGTCAGCAGACCCCGATCTGCTGACCCTGTTTCCCTTCAAAAGGAAACGGCCCACTGGTGAGTGATTTTCGATTGAAGCATTTGGCAGATCGGGGTCTGCCAACAACAAGTTTTTTCTATCCTCATGTATTTTTGGAAAGTGCAACAAAACAAAAACACCCTCGCAGTTTAAGGCAGCCCTGCAATCCGATCCATGCATTCGTGCTTACTCCTCCCGATTCACCAAATCCATCGAGAAAGCCGGGGTACAAATAGCCAGGTATTCACATTCCGCATCAAAGGGATTGGAGTACTGCACGCGGGTATTTTTCTCAATTTTGATCGACTGCCCGGTTTCCAGTATGATGGTATCCCCCTCAATGATAAACTGCTTTTTGCCCCGAATGATGTAGGTGTATTCGTCAAACTCAGGGGTTTGAAAAGGCTCACTCCAGCCCGGAGGGGCGATCATATGGGCAATGCTTATGGCAGAATCACCATTGGTGGCATTACCGACATGCTCTTCAATGACTTTTCCGTCGGTGGTCGGTACGACAAAGGGAGTTGTTTGAACGTGGTAGGGTTTTGACATATCGCTTGTATGGTTTCCCAAAATGAATCAAAATTCAGGAGAAATTCTAATGATGGGCTCAGGACTTTATTTCCTGAAAAATTTTAGGGATATTGAATAGCGCACCTACTTTGCGCGCCTAACTTATTAATACAGCAACCTTATGGGCGGTGATTGGAAAGAAATGTTATACGCAGCCGAGCAGGGAGACCTGGAATTGGTTAAGTATCATATTCAAAATGGGGCTGATCCCAACTATTTACATCCGGAGTTCTTAACAACCCCCCTCATCGAAAGCATTAGAACCGGGCATCTTGAAATAGCTGAATTCCTATTGGAGAATGGCGCAAACCCTGCAATTAAAGAAAGCTTTGAGGGCACCACAGCGATGGATCTGGCAGTGGCTGCCCGGAATAAAACCGCAATCCGATTGCTCAACAAGTATCCTGTAAATTCGTAGGGTATAGATTCAATCTACGCGCCCCCCTTACCCGGAACCTTTTCCATGAAACTACTCCGTCATAGCGATCCTGCACAATTTCTGGCATATAATCAGACACTGCTGGAAGAAAGCGAAGCGGAAAATAGCCTGATTCTGGGATTAGCTACCCGATTAACCCGAGATGGAATCGATCATCTTCCCAATGAAAAGCGTCCACTATTCGTGAGCATTCTTGATGGACAAAAAAGTGTATTTTGTTGCCTGCAAACACCGCCTTATAGTGCCATCGTTGCGGGAAAAGCAGCATTTGCAGAAGCGGCTATTCCCCTGCTATGCGACGCGCTGCTGAGTAATCCGATTCCTATTCCGGGCATCAATGGCCCTAAAGCATTCTCCCAAAGGTTCGCAGAAACCTGGGCAGCCCGTACCGGAACGCCCTCGCGCCTCAACATGGATATGCGGGTGTATCAATTAGATGCCGTGCAGGAAGTTCCCTATGCGGCAGGTACTTTTCGACAGGCAACCCTCGAAGACCAGCCCATTATTGCGATTTGGAGTGCCGATTTTCATGCTGACCTGTTTACCGCGATCAGCCCGCAAGAAGCGAAGCAGATTGCTCATGATCGGATAACAGCGGGCGATATTTATGTCTGGGAATTGGACGAAATCGTCTCGATGGCCGCGAGCTCCCGCCCCACAAATCACGGAGTCTCTATCAATTACGTATATACGCCATTGGAACACCGAAAAAAGGGATATGCCAGCCAATGTGTAACGGCTTTGAGCTCCCTGATGCTGGAAACCTACTCATTTTGTACTTTGTTTACCGATCTCAGCAATCCTACTTCCAATCGTATTTATCAAGAAATCGGGTATTATCCGGTAACTGATTTTCACCAATATGATTTTGACAAAAAGTAAGGGATTTTCGGAAAAAGGGTAAAGCCATGCAGCCTGAACTTACAAATACTGACCCGCCAAAAGTGAAACCCTCTCGCTTCCGATTGGTACAAAAAATCCTGTGGGCACTTTTTGTGTTGGGTCTCGCTCATGTATTGATTATTGCAGGCTTTGGCCTGATAGATTCGAATCAGGAAGCGGACCTTATCATGGTATTAGGCAGTAAGGTCGAGGAAAATGGAGAACCCGCCAAACGCCTCCAATACCGACTCAATAAAGGAATTGACCTGTATCAGGCAGGAAAAGCAAGAGCAATCATCGTCAGTGGGGGGCTTGGAAAAGAAGGTTTTGATGAAGCAGAGGTGATGGCAAACTACCTGATCGAAAGAGGAATTCCCGCCGAAGCCATCATCCGCGACAATCAGGGCAATACGACTTATGCAAGTGCGCAAAACGCCCGAAAAATCATGGAAGTGCGAGGCGATTATTCCCTATTGGTGGTATCTCAATATTTCCATCTCCTGCGCGCAACAATTGCCTGTAATCGGATGGGAATCCCGGTTGTGCGCAGTACCTCTTCGGACTGGTTTTTTGAATGGCGCGATCTGTACTCGATTCCGAGGGAGATAGTGGGGCTGTATTATTATGTGTTTCGGAGGTATGATTGAATCGCCCTACTTGAGGAAGCAGAAAAAGGAAATCCTAATGTAAATTCTCACAACCCACCGAAGGTGTCATTCCTGACACATTTTAGTGCATCGCTTTAAAATGTGATCAGGAATCTACTACTACCATTAACGTACTTTGAGCGGGAAAGCAGGAGATTCCGGATTGTCTTCGGAAGTTACACAACCTCAGCCATCCGGAATGACATCGCTTTAAAACTGAAACTAAAGGCAACTGACAACAACCCCACTTACTCCGGCTTTTCCCGTGTTTCTTCAAATGCCCGTACCGGATCATAGTTAGGATTTTCAACGGGAACCGGAACCCCGACCTCTGCTATCCAATCGTGTAATTGTTGCTGAAGCTGCCCCGCAATTGCTGACATATCCTGAGCGAGATTATGGGTTTCCCCGACATCCTCTCTGAGGTTGTAGAGTTCCAGGTGATGGCCCATTCGATACTGTTGATTTTCGTCGATCCTGTCTCCAAAAAACTCAATCAACTTATAATCCCCCAGCCGGATGCTGGCACTCGGTGTCAGGCCCCATCGCAAATCATAGAAGGGCGCATACTGAAATACGGGACGATTGGCCAGGCTTTCCTGCTCTTCCCCACTGAACAAGGGGTGCAAAGGTTGGCCATCCAAAACATGTGTGCTTGTCCCACCAGCCGCTGCCAAAAATGTAGGGGCAAGATCAATGATATGAACGGGGGTATTCACAGTTTTCCCTATAGCTGTCTTACCCGGCCATTTGAGGATCATCGGCACCCGAACCCCGCCCTCATAAATAGATCCCTTGCCTTCGCGAAGCGGTGCGTTGTCGTATTCCGCCACCTCTATTGGCATCTGTACCCCTTCCGGATCTGTATACCCCAAGTCTTTAAAATCCAGGCGGGTATCGATCCCGCCATTATCGCTAATAAAGACAATGAGTGTCTCATCGGATATTCCCATTTTTTCCAGACCTGCAACCAGTTCTCCCACTGACCAATCGATCAATTCGAGGCCCGCGAGGTACACAGCGCGATTGGGACCCTCGTTTCCATATCCTTGTGCCTGATACGCGGCTACCAGCGAATCAGGCGCCACTACTTTTCCATGAATCATATGATGGGAAAGGAAACAAAACCAGGGTTTTTCGCCCTGTTCTCCGATCCAGCCCAGTGCTTGTTCGGTCAGTGCTCTCACCCCGCGATCACTGCCCGGCGCAAAAGCTTCCTTACCGGTAACCGGTCCGGCATAGCTAAATCCATAATGATGGGCTGCTTCCGGCTTGAGGCCCATATAGTGGCCATCTTCATTTGTAGTCAGGTGCCATTTCCCGAATATGGCAGTCTCATATCCGGCAGCCCGTAAGCCTTTAGGGAGGGTGAAGGTCTCCCGATCCAATTGCTCTCGGAAAGGAGCTTCCATCATCCGCGCCCAGGGATAGCCGTACCATCCGATCACATGCCAGAGGCCGTTTCGGGCAGTGTATTGGCCGGTGATTAGCGAAGCGCGTGTAGGCGTACATTGGGAGGTAACATAGGCATCGGTAAAGCGCAGGCCTTCTTCGGCCAGCCGATCCAGTGCTGGCGTTTTGACAATCGTTCCTCCGTAAGCCCCAAGCGTAGGATAGCCCTGATCATCGGTGAGGATGAGGAGAATATTGGGTTGAGTAAGGTTTTCCTGTACGGAATCTCCGGGAGTGCAGGCAACTAAGCAGCAGAAGAATCCAAAAAAGGAAAGACTGCGCAGGTTAGGAAGCATCATATAGTTCTTAAAATTAAGCATATGAGGATATGATTTATTCTGGATTTTGCTCCACCCATTCCAGCCGACCGACGACCGAATGTGGCAATAAGAGCGTACCAGGAGACAACACGGCATTGGCTCCAATACGAGCGTGATCCCCGACTATTGCCCCCAGCTTCTCTCGCCGGGCATCGACAGGTTTACCCTTTATCTGAACAAAAATACGTTTATCTGTGCGTTCGTTGTAGTGATTGGCGATGACCGCACCCGCTTCCATGTTGACCTGATTGCCGATCAGGCTGTCGCCCACAAAATTGAAGTGTGCGATGGAGCTGTTTTTTCCGATCAGGCTGCATTTGATTTCGCAACCCGGACCGACTCGGGTATTCTCGACGAGGTACACCCCCGCCCGGAGGTAGGCATGTGCACCTACAAAGCAATTTTTGCCGATGACCACTGGCCCTTTGAGTACGGATCCTGCCTCTACGGTGGCAGTTTCATGAATCGCTATGCCATCTGCAATGTGATACCCCTCGGGCTGCTCCGCAATCCATTCAGTGAGAAGTTCAGGAATAAAAGCCGGGATCAACCAGGGTTCATCATCAGCGATGCCTGGAAACAGGGCCGAAAACCCAGAAATATATTCATCAGCAAGCTTCATAGTTCGTAAATCTCAATGGGTAAGTCGTCGGGGTCGGCAAAAAAGGTGAAGCGTTTCCCGGTCATTTCATCTACCCGGATCGGTTCTACTTCCACGCCTTTTGCCGTAAGCGCTGCAACAGCCGTTTCTATCTGTTTAACAGAAAATGCCAGGTGTCGCAACCCACAGCCTTCCGGACGGGAAGTCCGGGCAGGAGGGTCGGGAAATGAAAAGAGCTCGATGATATATTCTCCATTCAAAGCAAGGTCGAGTTTATAGGAATTGCGGGGTGCGCGATACACTTCCTGGATAATTTCCAATCCTAATATCTCGGTATAAAATGCTTTGGAGCGGGTATAGTCGGAGCAGATAATGGCAATGTGGTGGATGTTATGGAGTAGATTCATCGGTGGGGGATTCGGTTTAAGATATATTTACTTTGGGAACCTTTGTGGTACATCCGGGGCCATTTTTCACCACTCAGGCAGTAAGGACACTTAGAAAGCACTAAGCAGGTTTCACCTGAGATTTCGGAATTTCTGCTTAGTGATCCCTTCGTGCCTGCTTTGTGTACCTCCGTGTAATCGCCACCGTGCAGAATTTATGTCACAGAGCAGCACGGAGAGCCACAAAGGTACACAGAGTGGGAAACCAAAACCCAAGCACTTACTTGTGTTGTATTTTTTGCTTATTCTATATTTTTCCGCCAATACGCATCAATAAACCCCATTTTCCCACCCGGAAATGTTGCCAGCGTCGAGGCGTAAGGAAGTACAATTGTTTCAGTATCTGTTTGCGTAATGGTAATGATCTTGTCTTCCGGTGCTGATTCACATCCATTTCCGAGGATATGGCCGTATTCGACGAATTTGCCGGCTTCGATCCGTATCAAACGGGATTCCCATTTTTCGGCATCACATCCCAGCGATTGATAGGAATAGAGGAAGTCCGTAGATCCAACCGTTTTGGCATTTGGATAGGAAGTCTCAAGTGAAAGCGGAGGAACCAGGGTGTTCTGGTCAAGATCAAATGGATACACATATTCTTCTTTGCCGGTAGTAATGAGAAGGTCAGCGTATCCATCCTCGTTTTTGTCTGCAAACTGAAA
>CAYGTH010000146.1:0-2107 GCA_964352745.1 uncultured Bacteroidia bacterium | reverse complement strand
CTGATTATTTACCAGGTATCCAATCTCGACCCGCGTATGGCTGTCTTCTTCCTGAAAATGAAAAGACTGTCTTTTTTTATTTGCGTGAAACAAGAAATCCCCTTTTCTCCCCTGCGCACAAAGAATCAATGGAACCAAACAGATCAACAATACTATCAAACGAAACATGAGTGTGCTTTTATTCCCTAAATATCTAGCTTAACGAAAGAAAACCCAAGCAGGCTTGCAGGTATGGCAAAGGTTTTTCATTTTTTCATCTGAATGATTACATATCCTTCGCTTCCCTATGAAAATCCACACCAGCAACAGCGAATCTTATACCTGGGGAAATAACTGCCTGGGCTGGCACCTGGTCCATCAGCCCGGTCTCTCGGTGATTCAGGAAGTAATGCCTCCCGGCACGGAAGAGGTACGGCATGCGCACGGCAAGGCACAGCAGTTTTTCTTTGTCCTGTCGGGAACCGCTACTTTTGAATTGACGGGTACTACCTGTGAATTAATGCCCCGGGAAGGCATCCAGGTGTTACCGGGGCAGGCACACCAAATCCGGAATCTCCATACCGAGCCCCTCGAATTCCTTGTCATTTCTCAGCCCCATGCCCATGGCGACCGGATCAAAGTGCCGCAATCCCATTGAAAAAACGATTATCTCAGCATTTTGCCCAAAAATTTGTTAAGTATGTACAGACAACATTTCTCTGTAAGCAGAAAAGTGGCTGCTGTCTGCAATCACATAGTTTCTGTTCTTGTTACTCACTACCTACCTCTCTCCTACTTCTTATCTATTCCACACAATATGAAACGCATTTACCCCTTTCTCTTTCTGATCTTAATTGCGGCAGCTTGTACAGGTCCATCCAGCACTATCAGCCGAGAAGCCCCGGTTATTGCTCCATTTGAGGATCTTGATACCCTTGCCACCAATGACTGGTGGAACAGAGCCTCGAATCCCATTATCAATATGAAGGTAGGCCGGGATTCGGTGATTGCTTTTGGCATGTACACTGTTTCCAATCAGACGCTCAAACTGACGGCACAACTTTTTCCGCTCTATCCGGAAGAAAGCCGGGAAGTACACCTCCAAATCAAGACCGGCAATACCTGGGAAACCCTCCAAACCCAATCTGTCAATGATCTCGGTTGGTCCACGCTCTTTCGGGTCGAAGGCTGGGACGATAGCCGGGATGTTGTCTATCGCTTGCGACATGGAGAAGATGCGGTGTTTGAAGGGCTCATTCGGAAAGACCCCGAAGACAAGGAAGAAATTGTACTCGCAGCCTTTTCCTGCAACAGCAACAAAGACCGCGGCGACCGGGCACATTATGTCCGCAATGTGAATCACCAGGATCCGGACCTCCTCTTTTTTGCCGGAGATCAGTCGTATGATCACAAAGAACACACAGCAGCCTGGTTGAAGTTTGGGATGCAGTTTCGCGAACTCTTTCGCACCCGTCCCTGCATCACCATCCCTGACGATCACGACATCGGACAAGGAAATATCTGGGGAGAATATGGCAAAAAAGCAGCAACTTCAGCAGGCCCGGACGGAGGGTATTTCTACCATCACGAATATGTAAAAATGGTCGAGCGCTGCCAGACTTCCCATTTGCCCGATCCTTATGACCCAACGCCCATCGAACAAGGAATCGGCGTGTATTATACGAATCTGCTGCTGGGTGGTGTGGACTTCGCCATTCTCGAAGACCGAAAATTCAAATCTGGCCCGGAAGGCAAGATTCCGCAGCAAGGGCCGCGTCCTGATCACATTCGTAATCCCGATTATGACCCGGCTTCTGTCGATGTGGAAGGCTTAGAACTCCTCGGCAAGCGGCAATTGGATTTCCTGGCGGATTGGGGCAAGCCTAATCCCGACATTGCACTTAAGGCAGTCCTGTCTCAAACCGGATTTTGCGGAGGCGCTCACCTTCATGGACAAAAGGAAAATCGACTGCATGCAGACATGGACTCCAATGGGTGGCCCCAAACGGGCAGGAATAAAGCTATTAGTGCCATCAAAGCCGCCAATGCTGTACACATCGCTGGCGATCAGCATCTCGCGACGATCATTCAGCATGGTACGGATGAATGGGAAAATGGCCCCTGGGCA
>CAYGTH010000145.1:0-15093 GCA_964352745.1 uncultured Bacteroidia bacterium | reverse complement strand
CCCAGGCGGGTCGGCGATGCAGAAGCCATTGGGAAAACGGGGGAAGCCTGCCCCGCACTTGATGCGGGGGCCTGCGCGTTGCATTGGATTCTCTGCGCTTTTTGGGTCCCTTTATTAAAAAAGGGACAAAGACTTTCAAAAAAGAGTATAGTCAGCAGATCGGAGGCTGCGGACAACATCAGACTTTTTTATGAAATCATTCCTGGGTTTACCTCAAGAAACTGAGCGTATACCAACTTTTTTCTAAAAAAAGTGGCAAAGCAAGCCCTGGAAACAGGAAAACGAAAAGTGTACGGTAGTGAATTTTGCGAAAGAAAAGTCTAAGGAACACGAAAAAAATAACATGCCGATTTCGCGCAGAGAACTTGTATCAGGCCAAGGAAGAAAAACCGAGTTTAGCGAGCTAAACGAGGGCTTTTCTGACGCCGGACTGGTGCAAGGGGGCAAGCGAAGTGGCATTAGTTATTTTTTGAGCGTTCCTAATATCCAGCGACTTCTTCAATTGGGGAACTCCGTTTTGATAGCCTATTGAGGCGATTCTTTTTTCCACTCAAGTTCTGAATACGCAATATCGGTTTGATAGCATTGGAGAGCTGAGAAAGCCGCCGGTGCCATGTTTTTAGGGAGTTCCGCGAGGGGGAACCATTTGAGTTTTTTACACTTTTTGGGCTCCCGATTGACAATTTCTCCTTCCCAGGTTTGGGTTCTGAAAAAAATATGCAAAACGGAGAATCCATCTTTACGCCGGTGGGCAACATGAACCATCTCCAGATTTTTTTTGCGAATCTTTACCCCGATTTCTTCATGTGTTTCCCGAATCAAGGCTTGACGGACTGATTCTGCGACCTCAACGAGGCCACCTACCAAGCTGTAATTTCCACCCTTGTATTTGGGGCGTTTCAGCAATAGCACGGATCCGTCTTTTTCAAGAATGAGTCGGGCGATGATGAGTTGGTTTCTAGATCTCATGAATGGCTGATAAAAGCCGAAATAAGAGCAGTAGGAACTACTTGATTTGAAAGTATCCTGTTTTCGGAGCGAAAAATAGGCAATCGCCGGTAAATTACAACATCTTTTCAAATAGAAATCCCACTGACCTAAATCAGTGGGATGCCATAATAAATCAGAAGTTATCCTTATTCAGCGGAAACGGCTTCTGCAGCCTCTGTTTTCCCTGCTTTTTTGCTCTTTTTCTCCTCGGGAGCGTCAATGATTCCTTTTTCGATGAGAATCTTTTGTTCGATTTCTTCCATCAATTCGGGATTGTCCTGCAAGAGTCGTTTGACTGCATCGCGGCCTTGGCCCAATTTGCTATCGTTGTAGCTAAACCACGAACCAGCCTTGCCGACGATATTGAGATCTACGCCAAGGTCCAGTACTTCTCCAGCATGAGAGATTCCTTGTCCAAACATGATATCAAACTCTGCAATTCTAAATGGCGGAGAAACCTTGTTCTTGACGACTTTTACTTTTACCCGGTTTCCTATGCTGTCTGTACCATCTTTGATCTGTGCGATACGGCGAATATCCAATCTTACAGAAGCATAGAACTTAAGGGCATTACCCCCGGTAGTCGTTTCCGGATTACCAAACATAACCCCGATTTTTTCCCGCAACTGGTTGATGAAAATACAAACACAGTTGGTTTTGGAAATCGCAGCAGTCAGTTTTCGGAGGGCCTGAGACATCAGACGTGCCTGGAGACCCATTTTGGAATCTCCCATTTCTCCTTCGATCTCTGCTTTAGGCGTAAGAGCTGCTACAGAGTCAATCACGACGATATCAATCGCGCTGGAACGGATCAGGTATTCTGCAACTTCCAGCGCCTGTTCTCCATAATCGGGTTGAGATACGTAGAGATTTTCGATGTCGATTCCCAACTTCTCTGCATAATTACTGTCAAAGGCATGTTCTGCATCAATAAATGCAGCGAGTCCTCCTGCTTTCTGTGCTTCTGCAATCATATGCATTGCGAGCGTGGTCTTACCCGAAGATTCAGGACCGTATATCTCTACCACCCGACCTCGGGGGATTCCGCCTATTCCCAGCGCAATATCCAGTGTCAGGGAACCGGTAGAAAGTGCTGCCACATCTGAAATGGGGCGATCACTTAACTTCATCACGATGCCTTTGCCATAGCTTTTCTCAAGCTTGTCCATCGTCATGTGAAGCGACTTCAGTTTTTCTTCTCTTACGTCTTTTGCCATTATTGTCTTGTATTAGAATATGTGCAGGTTGCTTATGTATCCCCAAGCACCTTAATCGATTTAATCCGGATGGGCTGTATGGGAATATTTCCATTTTCAGCACCAGTTGTTGGGGTTACTTCTATTTGATGGACGATGTCCATCCCCCATACCACTTCACCAAATATCGTGTATTGCATATCCAGGAAAGGAGTTCCACGCTTGCCGATATAAGCATCCCGTTGGTCTTCGGGATAGGTAAAGCTTACGTGATTGCGATCAGCCAGGTAATCCATGAAGCTTTCCTGGTATTCTCCTTTAGCTTTCAGTTCCTGATAGGTAACTGCCAGCCGACGTTCAATTGCGTAAGCAATTCCTTCTTCAGCATTATCCAGCATGGTCGAATTAACCGTTTTGCCGGTAACAATGTAGAATTGACTACTGGAGGATTCCCACTTTGGATTGATGTCATCTCCCATTCGGGCTGCCGCAATCCGGCCTTCCAGATGAAGGTACTTAGGATTGATCTCAGCTTCGAGGGTGTAGCCTGCGTCATCTTCTGTCGTGGTTGCCCCTTCTATACTTCTGGGGTCTCCTGATTGAACCATGAATGCGCTGATCACCCGGTGGAAGGCCATTCCATCAAAAAAACCTTCACGAGAAAGTTTTAGGAAATTGGCTTTGTGTCTGGGTACATCGTCAAAGAACTTCATGTAGACATCCCCTTTGTCGGTACTCATAATCACATCCGCCTCGCTGCGACGGTCTTCTTCCTTTGGGGGGCCACATTGTATGAGTGCTAAACTGAGTATACATAAGCATGATCCAATTACCACTCGTTGGGCTAAATTACTAAATAATTGTGCCTTTCCAAATTTTTTTGCAAAATTTATTATCATTTTTCCGGCTTTAGGAGGGATTTGTGCTATTTATCTGTGCAAAATCGTGTGTGTGCTAATTAATATGTCAGGGCTGAAGGAAGAAAAACATGCATGTGAACGCGAAATTTCCATGAATCGGATGCAGAAAAGCTTATTCTTTATGACTTCCACATTTTAGCTTAAATAGCGGTTTTTTTATGAGTTTTTCAAACATTAGAAATATTTACTCTCTGCTGATTCTCCCTCAAAAGGGATTCAATGATAGATATAGACAAACCGTAATGGGTTTCAGTTTTTATGGGCTGATATTCAGGTGAATAGTGATTTGGTTAGGTGCTAAAAAATGCTAAACTTCACTCCCCTGAAAGATATCCCTCTATGAGCGTTTTGTCCTCACTTATGCGTAATCAGCTCATCCAGCAACTGGAAGGCGAAACCTTTGATCTCTTGATTATCGGAGGCGGTGCTACGGGGGCAGGAATAGCCCTGGACGCGGCTTCCAGAGGAATGAAGACCTTGCTTGTAGAAAAACAGGACTTTGCAGCCGGGACCAGTAGCCGGTCTACCAAACTCATTCATGGTGGCCTGCGCTACCTCAAGCAGTTTGAAATTGCGCTGGTGCGAGAAGTCGGAAGGGAACGAGCTACCGTCCATGATTTGGCCCCACATCTGGTGGTGAATGAAAAAATGCTCCTGCCGCTGATTAAGGGAGGGACGTATGGGAAACTATCCACCTCTTTTGGCCTGATGGTATATGACGTACTGGCAGGTGTGGAGAGTGAAGATCAGCGAATCATGCTTTCTAAAGCAGAAACCCTGATGCAGGAACCGCTGTTGCCGGAGGATATCCTGGAAGGCTCGGGCTTATATGCAGAATATCGGACAGATGATGCCCGACTGACCATTGAGGTGATTAAAACGGCGGCGACATTTGGCGCGCGAAGCGTCAACTATATGGAGGCGACGGATTTTATATATGAAAAAGAACGCGTAGTTGGCGCTACCTGTAAAGACTTACTTTCGGGTGAACCTTATACGATCCGGGCACGACAGGTGCTCAGTGCAGCAGGCCCCTGGGTGGATGATTTGCGGAAAAAAAATAAGTCCCTGGAAGGAAAGCGACTGCACCTGACCAAAGGCGTACACATAGTGGTGCCCAGAGAGAAATTTCCCCTCAAACAATCTATTTATTACGATGTGCCCGATGGGAGAATGATCTTTAGCATACCACGCGGTAAAATCACCTATATCGGGACTACGGATACCGATTACAGTGGGCCAAAAGAAAATCCCCGAACCCTCAAGGAAGATGTTGACTATTTGCTCAAAGGCGCAAACCATACTTTCCGGAAATTAAATCTTAAGCCTGAAGACGTAATTTCCAGCTGGGCAGGCTTGCGCCCTTTGATTCACGAAGACGGGAAGTCCGCTTCAGAACTTTCCCGAAAAGATGAAATATTTGTTTCTTCCTCCAAATTGATTTCTATTGCAGGCGGAAAACTAACCGGTTATCGCAAAATGGCCGAAAGGGCGGTAGATCGCGTAGCCCGCAGGCTCCGAAAAAAGTTTAAACTCGAATTTAAGGACTGCTATACAGATAAAATCGTCCTGATGGGCGGTGGATTTGATGGACCCAAAGGGGTGAATGTGTACAAAAAGGAAGTGGCAACCACATTGGCTGCAGATGGCCTTTCTGCTTATGAAGCAGAGTACTTAGTTCACAACTACGGCAAACAGACAGATGCAATTCTGGTCAAATTCAGGGAATATGTGGAAGGAAATCCGCCACAGCTTGCCCTGGCCCGTGCAGAATTGTGGTTTGGTATTCACAATGAAATGATAGCAACTCCTATGGATTTTTTTAGTCGAAGAACTGGCAGGTTGTATTTTGACATTGAAAGTGTCAGAAACCTGCAAAACCCCTTGCTCGAAGAATTTCGGACTCGATTTAATTGGAACGATATCGAATTTGAGCAGTATAGAGTAGAATTGGAGCAGGCTGTATCTGAAGCCAGTACCTTCCCCCAATCGATCACATATTAAATCCCATCCCGGTTTGCCTGTTCAAAACTTCTCACAAGGAAGTCTTGAGCATAATTGATTTACCGCTGGCCCCAATATTGCTGATGGCTTGGCATTCACAAGAAACGATAAAACCAGATTTTTTTTATGATACAATTTCCCGCTAATCAGAAACCTGAATTTTACCCCGGCCAACTTATTTCCTGGCAACAAGATGGAAATGTGATAGAACTGCAAGCTGACAATGCAGTTATTTTACGTGTCGAGGTGCTAAATGATGAAATCCTTCGCTTTAGATACAGTACAACAGGATATTTTGCCCCTGATTTTTCATATGCAATTTCCGAATCCTTTTCCAGTAGCCCAGCCCGGATCCGAATCAATGAAACCAAGCGATTCATACGACTGGTTACCGCTTCCGTGATTTGCCACATCTCAAAATCGGGCCTCAAAATCCAGATGAGTGACAGTAAAGGTAATCGCTTGTGTGAGGATGAAAAAGGCTTTCACTGGGAAGAGAGTAAGGACGGAGGAGATATCGTCCAGATGAGTAAAAAGGCTGCTGCCGACGAAGCCTATTATGGACTGGGAGATAAATCCGGTTCCTTAAACCTTCGTGGCCAACGCCTCCAGAACTGGAATACGGACTGTTTTGGATATGGAGCATCTACCGACCCTTTATATCGGAGTATTCCCTTTTATATGGGACTTACGCATGGAGCAGCATACGGACTGTTTTTTGATAATTCCTTTCGCACGTATTTTGATTTTGCGAAAGAGCGCCACGACACGACCAGTTTTTGGGCGCATGGTGGAGAGATGAATTACTATTTCTTTTACGGACCGGATTTACTCTCTGTCGCTGCCCGATATGCACATTTGACAGGAACAGCTGAGTTGCCACCCCTGTGGGCAATGGGGTACCACCAATGCCGGTGGTCGTATTATCCGGAAAAACGGGTGAAGGAGATCGCCTCTGCTTTCCGGGAACATAAAATCCCCTGTGATGCCCTCTATCTCGATATCGATTATATGGATGGCTATCGGTGTTTTACCTGGGACTATGATCGATTTCCTAACCCCCGGGGGCTGATCCGCGAACTCAAAGATGATGGCTTTCGGACCGTAGTGATCATTGATCCGGGCATAAAGATCGACATGGATAACGAAGTCTTTATGGAAGGCCTGGAAAAAGATTATTATTGCAAATGGCCGGACGGACCACTCGTAAAAGGCAAAGTGTGGCCTGGAGACTGCTATTTCCCTGATTATACCAAGCCTGAAGTACGAGAATGGTGGGCCGGACTGTTTAAAGACCTCATTCGCCGGGAAGGGGTAAGCGGAATCTGGAATGACATGAACGAACCGGCTTTATTCGATACCGCTTCTAAAACCTTTTCAGAAGAAATCCTGCACGATTACGATGGGAATATCTGTAGCCATCGCAAAGCGCACAATGTATATGGGATGCAAATGTCCCGGGCGACCTATGAAGGCGTGCGTAGATTTGCCTATCCCAATCGGCCACTCATGATTACCCGAGCTTCCTACTCAGGCGGCCAGCGGTATGCATCGGTTTGGACCGGAGATAATGTTTCTTCCTGGGAACATCTTCGCCTTGCCAATATTCAGTGTCAGCGGCTGAGTATATCCGGATTTTCCTTTGTCGGAACGGATATCGGGGGCTTCAACGCTATTGCCGATGGGGAATTGCTGGTCCGTTGGTTACAGGCTGCAATGCTGCATCCCCTGTATCGAAACCATACCATGGGGAATAACATCGATGGTGCTGCCGAGGTAGATGATACTGCAGTAGAAGCAAAAGCACTAAAATTTAATACGGATCAGGAACCCTGGGCCTATGGAGAACCCTACACCAGCCTGGCACGGGAAGCCATTGAAATGCGGTACCGGTTTTTGCCCTATTTGTACACGGCTTTCAGGCAACATGTAGAGACTGGAAAGCCCGTTTTGCGGCCCCTCTCATTCCTCGACCAGCAAGATCCTGAGACCTATAACCGAATGGAAGAATTTGGTGTTGGAGATCATCTCCTCGTCTGTCCTATATCGGAAGAAGGAGCTACCAGCCGGAAGATGTACCTGCCTTCGGGTACCTGGTATGCATATGATCACTCTATTCCGCAAGCAGGTAAGTGTGAGATTGAGGTGGATGCGCCATTGAATAAACTCCCGATTTACATTCGGGCAGGGGCAGTGATTCCACAGCGTCCGGTTATGCAATTTGTGGACGAATTTGTCGTAGAAGAGTTGACCCTTCGCGTGTATAACAAATTGGGGCAGGAAAAAAGCGAGTGTTATGAAGATGCTGGTGATGGTTTTGACTATCAGGAGGGCACATTTTTGCTTCGGACATTTGAATTAAATGGAACTGAAAAAAGCCTTCGTTTGAATCAGCATCGTTCGGGGAGTTATGAATCCACTGTCAGGCAATTCCGCGTTTTACTGTATGGGTTCTCCGGTACTACTTGTCAGGTAGATGGAGAAGAGGTTTCAGTAGCGCAATCAGATGAGCCGGGAAGCCCGCTGGAATTTGTTATCCCTGCTGGTTTTGGACTCGTTCACCTTACTTAATCATGCTTTTTGTCTATGCTCAATAACCCATTAACGAAAGGAGCTCATCGTCATGCTGTAAATCTGTTGTTGGCAGCGACTACCCCGCAGGGGATTTTGACAAGATCGGTAGCAGAAGGGCGGCGGCGTGAGCTTTCTGCACGAGAGGGGATCATGGCTGGACTTGTGGGCATATTGAGTGGAAATGAAGAATTGAAGAATGGCTTGCGGAATACACTGGAATGTCTCTCTGCCCATGAAGGCGCGCAGGGCCAAATTCCAGATCGCATCCATTTTACAGATACCGGCGAAACCTCGATGGTTTCGTATGGGCAGTTGAGCGGCCGGGTAGAAGCAAATGCCTGGTTTGTGGTAGGGCTAGGGCAATTGCTGAATGCTGAAAAAGATCCCAACCTATCGGCACGATTCTTTCCCAAAGCAAAGCAGGCACTCGCTATGCTGGATGCATGGGAATACAATGGCCGTGGGCTGGTGTTCATTCCGACAGGTGGCGGTTGGGCTGATGAATATATGTTGAGCGGCTATGTGCTCTACGACCAACTTATGCGACTCTGGGCCCTGCGATGTGCTGCAAAAGTCTGGCCGGAGAATGGGTTTGCCAAAAAAGCTGAAAGCCTCACAGAATTGTTGAAACAAACTTATTGGCCGAATCCGGAAAACCGAAAAAATCAGGATTTATACCACACGCTGGCATATAAAAATGCGCTCAAACGCAATAATGGGGCGCATCATTTCTGGCTCGCATCGCTGGGGCCGGAAGGATATACCCATCGGTTTGATTTGATGGCAAATGCCCTGAGTTTATTACTGGGACTGCATCAGGCCGATCAGCTCAAAACCCTACTGGCGTTTACCAGCCGGATTGCAGAGTCCCAGCCTGGGAAACTCCTGCCTGCCTTCTGGCCGCCGGTGTATCCGGAAGACCCTGAGTGGCGGGCCCTAAACAATAACCACAGAGGGAAGTTCCGCAACAAACCTTTTCAGTATCAAAATGCGGGTTTATGGTCCTTCGCCAATGCCTGGTGGGGGCTGGCCCTTTCCGAAATCGGAGAAAACCTCCGTGCCAAAAAAATGCTCTTTTCGCTTACCCATACGGTGGAAGCTGGAAATGAAACCTGGGGATTCTATGAATACCTGCATGGCAAGAAAGGGAAAGTAAGTGGAGCTTCTCATAGTTCTGCCGCCGCCGCCGGTTGGCTCTTATTGTTTTATTCCATGCAGGACGAGAACCTCTTATGGCACAACCCCCGTCCTTCCTAAGCCCACTATCTTTTTCGCTATGATTCAGAATAGCAAAGAATTGATTGTCAGGAACTTGAATTTTTCGGCCTGCTTAGCCGGGGTCTTTTCCTTTTTTTAGTGTGCTGATTTCGCTAACTTATTCAGTGGAAACTGCGTTATATATATGACTCAAGGGCTAACTGGAGAAAATTTAGCGAATTATGATCACGAGTTCCTATAAACCCATGGCAGGCCGGTTTTTGATATCGGAGCCTTTCATGTACGACGAAAACTTCAAGCGAACAGTAGTATTGCTGGTCGAGCATGGTGATAAAGGGAGTCTGGGCTTTGTACTGAACCGGCAATTGCAGGTCAACGTAGATCAAATCGTCGAGGATTTTCCCTTGTGCGAATCTTCCGTATTCATGGGCGGCCCGGTAGAGCAAGGAACCCTTCACTATGTTCATCGCCTCGGCAAAAAAATTCCTGATTCGCGAGAAGTGTCAGGTGGAATTTATTGGGGAGGCAGCTTTGAGTCGCTACAGAATCTCGTTGAAAAAGGAGATATTATAGAAAGCGATATTCTGTTTTTTGTGGGATACTCCGGATGGGCACCGGGTCAACTGGAAGAAGAACTCGACCGGAAATCCTGGATCGTTGCCCCGGAGGACCCTAACCTCATTTTTCAGGCGGACTACAAAGATATGTGGCGACAAGTCCTCAAAAGCATGGGCACCAAATATCAGGTGATTTCTAATTATCCGGTAGATCCCAGGTTGAATTAATTGGCTCTGTTCAGGGACGGTTCAATTCCTTCCACAAAAAAATGCCGACACGAATTCATCGTACCGGCATTCAATTTCTTTTGGCTATCTTCTTTGCGGGGTGCCTCAGGCACAATAACTCGTGGGTTCCTCTTCTTCGAGCTCTTCTGGTAATTTTACGCTGTAAATGATCTTGCGTACTGTGTCAAATTGCAGATAGGGATACTCGTCCAAAATGCGCTCAATAGAGTCGGCAGACCGATAACCTGAATGCCGTAATTCCAGATATCGTCGCTTGATTTGAAAGTCTCGCAGCACTTTCTTGTTAAGTAGATTTAACTCTACCAAAGTGGCGTACAATTCGTCAGAAACGATTTGGTTAATGGGATTAATCATCATAGCTTCTCCTTTAATACTGTACAAATTAAAGGTAACCTTTCCCCATAGAAGATGATTTTTGGTTCGTAATGATTGACTATTTGACCCGATCAGAAAAAGAATCCCAGCGAAGCGGCCAGGGCGTACATGGAGCGCGTGCTAATCACATTGGGATTAAAGACCTGGTCTGAATCTGTCGTATATGGACTGAACTTATCTTTGCGACGTTGATTCAATAAAGTAACGTCGAGGTAGTAATTCGGTTGCCTGACACCCGCGCCAATTGCAAATAAGAGACGGCTGGCATCAAGGGTTTCAGTGGCGTTCAGGTTGTTGAACGGAATGTAAATAGAACCCGCTTCTGCAAGAGGAGTGCTGTAGTATGCCGCACCTGCCCGAAGCCGAAAAGGATCCGTTCTGAGTTCCCCACCCAGTCGTACATTAATCGCAGATTTATAGGAGGTATTGATACTCGCATTTTCCCCTTCAAAATCATAAAAACCTCCGCTGTTGATCGGAACATTGGTACTCAGATTGGAAGTGGAATAATCCGTCATGTCGATATCAGCACTGATGAATCCCTGCTTGCCGATGATGTACATCAAGCCCAGGGTGGCCCGGTAAGGGGTGCGGAGCCGATATTCAAAAACACCGGGAGTAGATTGAATACTTTGAGGACCGTCTAATACCCCTTCATCGCCTTCTAGCACCAGTCGATTCGAAAATTCGTCTACCAGATCGAGGTAGGTTGGTGTTTGTACCGAGATTCCGACCCGGAAAGCATCAACGGGGCGGTAGATCAATCCGAATTTTCCATTGATTCCGGAACCAGAAGTCGAAAACTCATCTTCGAATTCCAGGGAAGCAGCAGGGAATTCTAAGGGGAAATTCGGATCCTGTGGATTGTTTTGATAAAACTCGTGGAGGCTATTGACATCATTCTCCTGCAAAATAAACTGCTGGGAATATTTAATGCTATGGATACCGACAGTGGCACCGAGATAGAGCTTGTCATTGAAATTCCCGCCAAAAGAAATGAACCATTCATTGTTCCGACCCGTTTCGATCATCTGCAGATTCTGATCAATCCGTCCATTATTAAACGCAGGAAAATACTGCGTGAAGCTCCCGGCTAAGGTATCTATCGCGAAGACATTGAAGGCCATCCCTTCAACTGAATTCACATCACTCAGCAATTGATCGCTGAATATTCCATTTGCCCGCTCTGCAAACATATCGGTAATTGAACTCAGTTCATTATAACCACTTGCGCGGACTTCTCTGTAGTAGTTGTCTATCTGGTTTTGGCCAAAGGCAATGGTATAAGATTTAAGGCCGCGTTTGGCTGCTTCTCTGCGTCGGCCATTATCGGTATAGACCTGGTTGAAAAGGGCAACCCCCCAACTGCCGATCCCAAAGTTAGACTTTGTGGCGGAATTCAGACTTCCCAGATAATCTGCATCATTTTGAATGACTCGAAAGGTAGGGGTAATCCCAAACTCTGACCGTCGGTAAAATCCGAGCCCGGCAGGATTCAATGAAGCGGCACTTAGGTCTGCACCGATTGCAGAGGCAGCGCCGCCGAGGCCGAGTGAACGAGCAGAACCTGTGGAGGAAAAGAGCGAATGGAGAAGGGCATCTTGCTCGTTTTGCCCGAAAACCAGCACACTCGATCCGATCAGAAAGATGCACAAAAGAAGGGTCCGGGTATATTTCATAGATAAAGTGGTTTATTGGATGAATTCGATAAAGATAATAGATATAGCCCAAAATGGACCGACAATTGAAAATACAAAAAAGGGCGAGTAAAACTCGCCCTCAATGAAAATTCGTGTATGATAACTTAGCCTAGTTGCGGCGACGGGAACTTCCGCTGCTGCTACCGCTACTTGGGCTACTGCTTCTGCTGGGAGGAGAGTAGTTGCTACTGCCACTTGAACGGGCAGGCGTACTGGAACGCGAAGGTGCTGAATAACTTCTGCTAGGCGCAGACGGGGTACTTGTGCTACGACGGGTAGGCGTATAGTTACGCTCACTGCCGGAGTTACTGCGTCTTGTTGGCGTAGGAGAAGAATAGTTTCTTCTGCTTGGCTGTGCAGGAGTAGCCCGCTCTGTATTCGTTCTGCCCGGACGCGTGTACGTGTTCGGGCGAGTTGTAGTGCTGTTACGCTCCTGTGTCGTGGTAGTGGTACGACCGGGGCGGGTATATACATTGGGGCGAGTCGAGTTACGCTCCTGTGTAGTCGTTGTAGTTCGGTTGGGACGATTGTAGGTAGGCGTAGTTGCACGGGTATCACGTGTCGCAGGACGAGTTGTCGAAGGACGTGTATAATTGGTGCTGTTATTCCGCGCCTGTACCAATTCTGATTGAGGGCGAGGACTGAGGTAGCGATTGCTACGAGTCGTTCCGCTGTTTGTAACAGTATTGGTAGGGGCGCCTACAGTGCCCGGTGAAGTCATACGCTGCTCACGTACACGAGTATTACCAGGGGCGTAGTTTGACTGCGAACTGGAAGTCCGGGTAGAATTTCTGTGCTGAGTGGTGTACCGCTGGTAAGCAGGAAGAGAACTGGCAAATCCACCGTTTCCATATACGCCGGGAGGGCAGTAGTACGCACTTCCTGCACCAAATCCACCGTAGAATCCACCAAATCCGAAGTTATTAAATCTGTTAGCAGAGGCAAAGCCAAAAGGAGAATATCCAAACCCTGCATTGTAACCATAATAGGTGTTCACCCAAGGGTTGTAGTAATTAAAGGAGTTGTACCCCCCGAAAGGACCTCCGAAAGGACCTCCAAAAGGGCCACCAAAAGGACTTCCAAAACCTCCTGCGAATGGGCTGCCGAAGGCGATACTTGCGCCAAATCGCGGGCGATTCCAATTGTACCAGCCATTGTTATTCCAGCGAGACCATGCAGGGGTACCCATTACATAGTATAGATCATTGGAATAATAGGGGTCATAATAGCGCCATGAACGGGAACTGTTAGCTCCAAATCGGCGCAGGCGACGTGAGAAGTGGAAATCATCCTCATCGTAGTCCGCATCGGAATAATTCTGATACCCATTTGCCGTATTTTCACGGTAGTAGGTATCTTCATTTGTATTTTGGCGATCCTGATTCTCGTAGGTTACCGAGGCAGTTTCGTCATTGCTGTTGTAGTAAATGTCGTCGTACTCAGTAGAAGTTGCCATCCTGGGGGTACTACAGGCGGCAAATAGTACTGCGACCATTGCGAGTAAAATGAAAGTTCTCGGTTTCATATTTCTTTTCCTTTAACTAAGTGGATTGATGTCCGCTAATTATGCCCTAAATTATACAATTAGGACGAATATAACTAAACAAAGTCATCCCGCTTTCCTACAGAAGAAGGCCCACATGACGTTCTCTCATTACCTGATGTCTCAATAGCGGATAAACGTGTAACATAATTTATCAAATGTGCAGGCTTTATCTGGTTAATAAAAAGACTGTCAGTTATATCTTCTTAAACGAAAAAAGAAGTCAGAGGGTTGAGAATTGCTTTACTAAGTTCACCCATGTAAATTGCGCATCGATCAGAAATTATTGATTATGGCAAAAGGAAACAAACTCCCAACTCGCGCAGAAAACTACCCTGAGTGGTACAATGAAATCGTAAAGCGCGCTGACCTGGCAGAAAATTCAGATGTACGCGGATGTATGGTAATCAAGCCCTACGGATACGCTATCTGGGAACGCATGCAGCGGGTGCTGGACGACATGTTTAAAGCAACCGGACACGTAAATGCATACTTTCCGCTTTTTATTCCGAAAAGTTTTCTCAGCCGGGAAGCAGATCATGTAGAGGGATTTGCAAAAGAATGTGCAGTCGTTACCCATTATCGCCTCAAGTCAGATCCGAATGGCGGCGGCTTGATCGTAGATCCGGAAGCTAAGCTGGAAGAGGAATTGATCGTACGGCCCACTTCTGAGACGATCATCTGGAACAGTTACCGAAACTGGATTCAGTCTTACCGTGATTTGCCGATTTTGATCAATCAATGGGCGAATGTTGTGCGCTGGGAATTGCGGACGCGGATGTTTTTGCGAACTGCAGAATTTCTGTGGCAGGAAGGCCATACTGCCCATGCGACTTCAGAAGAAGCTGTTGCAGAGGCCGTTCAAATGTTGAATGTCTATGGGGATTTCGCAGAATATACCCTCGGAATTCCGGTGCTGCGCGGCATAAAAACGGAGCGGGAGCGATTTGCCGGGGCATTAGATACCTATACCATCGAAGCGATGATGCAGGATGGGAAAGCCCTCCAATCCGGAACTTCTCACTTCCTGGGTCAAAACTTTGCCAAGGCATTTGATGTGAAATTCGCCAATAAAGAAAATAAGGAAGAATACGTATGGGCCACCTCCTGGGGCGTGAGTACACGGTTGATGGGAGCTTTGATTATGTCTCACTCTGATGATCAGGGCCTTGTATTGCCACCAGTACTGGCACCTATTCAGATTGTAATAATCCCGATTTACCGCAAAGAAGAAGAGAAAGAAGCAGTCCTGTCCAGATGTCGGGAAATCGCCGATCTCCTCAAAGATGCTGCAGTGCGGGTGCGACTGGATGATGACGATACCAAAAAGCCGGGCTGGAAATTTGCCGAGTGGGAATTGAAAGGAGTCCCGATCAGACTCGCTATGGGGCCGAGAGACCTGGCAGAAAATAAGATTGAAATTGCACGACGGGATACCCAGGAAAAAGAAATAGTCGAAATTCCTGACAATTTTGATTGGCAAATGATCGAGTTATTGGATGTGATACAGAAAAACCTGCACCAGCGAGCGCTCGATTTCCGGGCAGCCAATACGCATCAGGTGGATACCTGGGAAGCCTTTAAGACACAGTTGGATCAGCCGATTCCAGGATTTATTCTTGCGCACTGGGATGGGACTACCGAGACCGAGGAAAAAATTCAGGCGGAAACAAAAGCTACCATTCGGTGTATCCCGATTGATAATGCGCAAGAGGTGGGAACCTGTATTTACTCAGGAAAGCCTTCTACCCAGCGGGTTGTATTTGC
>CAYGTH010000144.1:7266-15165 GCA_964352745.1 uncultured Bacteroidia bacterium | reverse complement strand
GTCAAATAATATACCAATTGAATAATTAGCCTAAAGGAAACAACATTTGCCCAAAAAAACAACCTGCCCCCAGCCTTCTTAAAAGTCAAATTTATAGCTGACCGAAGGAATAATGGGAAATAAGCTGAATTGGCGCAGGCTTGTTTTTAGCTGGCCATTTGGCAGGGATTCGTTATTAAAATAGTAGAAAAAGGGATTTTGGCGATTATAAAAATTATAAAAACTCAGGTTCCAGGTCCGACTTCCCCATTTTTTCTTTTTCCAAAAATCAATGCTAACATCCATACGATGATATGCCCGCATTCTGGATCCATTCCGTTCATTCTCATAAATGTACACCTGCTGGGTACCGAGGATATTCCCCAGTCCAAAGTTTCCGGCAAAGGCTATCTGCTGATCCAGGTTCAGGGAGTTGTGGCGTGCAGTAGGGAGAGTGATTGCATTACCGGTGCCATATACCCAACCTGCCGAAAGCGACACCCTTTCGTTGAGCTGATGGGAAATTGTCAGGCTCACATCATGTCTTCTGTCGTATCGATATGGAAAAGCTTTTCCGTTGTTCAAGGCATCAAATTTTCGTTTGTTCCAGGCGAGCGTATAGCCAATCCAGCCTGTGGTTTTGCCTTTTTTCCGTTGAAGCAACCATTCAATTCCATACGCATCACCTTTCCCGCCAGTTTCTACCTTATTTTCCCAATTCTCTGTATTTCCCAAAAAACTGATGCCTTCCTTATACTCGATCAGGCCTGTCATTCGCTTATAATACATTTCTGCACTGAGCTCAAACTGTCCCCCCAACACAGTACTGGCAATTCCTGCCGCAACCTGCATGGACCGCTGCGGCCTGACTTTCTCGGTAGCTGGTACCCAGAGATCAACCGGCAAACTCGCATCTGTATTGGTAAGCAAATGAAGAAACTGTGCCATCCGGACAAATGAAGCCTTTACCCCTACCCCATCTGCCACCAACCAGCGCGCCGATAAGCGCGGCTCAACTGAATAATACTTTTCATTCCCGACAAAATAGGCGGCCGCGTGTAAGCCCATATTAAGGCTCAGTCGTTTATTTACTTCGAGCTGATTTTCGGCATAGATATAGGTTTCGGTCCCTGGGATCCGGAAATCTCCAAATGTCGTATCCCGCCCGATCAGATTACCCGAAACCGTTGTAATCCCCGGCACAAATACGTGATTGACCACGCTGGCGCCAAACCGCAACGAATGTCCCGGCTCCAGGTAATAATCAAAATCAGCCTTAAATGTCCAGTCTGTTATGCCAGAGTCGTAGCGCCCAGCTAATACGCTTACGTTTTGCCCCGGCTGATCCAGTGGCTCCACTTCTGATTTCAAAGCGGTTAAAAACCCATAATCACTATAGGTAAGGCTGATATTACTGAACAGACGCGGCGACCAGATATGATTCCAACGCATGGCAACCAGGAAATTTCCCCATGAAATCTCAGCATCCAGCTTTTGGCGAAAGTTTTCATCCTCCTGATCTACGAGGTTCAATTCATTTCGAATAATTGCCCTGTCAGCACCAGAATACACGCTGAAGTACAGGCGGTCTTTGTCAGAAAAGATATGATTTACCTTGGCATTGAAGTCATAATACGTGAATCCAAAAACGGCACCTCCATCAGATGCTGCCTGGCTGATGGGACGGGACAACAGATCAAAATAACTACGTCGTCCCGACATCATAAAGGAGGTCTTTCCTTTTTTTATCGGTCCCTGAATCGCCAGTTTAGCGGTCAGCAAGCCTATCATCCCTTCTCCTTCAAAATGATTGAGGTTCCCTTCTTTCATCCGGACATCTAATACCGACGACAAACGGCCTCCATAGCGTGCCGGGAAGCCCCCCTTTGTCAAGGATACATTCCGCAAAGCATCTGGATTAAAAATGGAAAACAAGCCACCCAAATGACTCACATAATACAAGGGAATCCCATCCAGCAAAATCAGGTTTTGGTCAGGCCCTCCTCCTCTTACATACAGATTACTGCTCCCTTCGCTGCCAGATTGCACCCCGGGAAACATCTGCACAGCTTTGAGGGCATCCGACTCGCCCATAAAAGCCGGTAATTTTTTTATTTCCCGAGCCGTCAGGGAAACCTGACTCATGAATGTCTCTTCTTCAATACGGCTTACTTCTTCTGCCACAATTTCAACGGCTTCTAATTCCAATCTATTCAACTCGATCGAAAGTTGTCGGTCAGTATTGTGATACCAGCCCATTTTCTTTCGATCATACCCAGGATAGGCAACGATCAATTCTACAGAATCTACTGGCAGGTTTAAGCTGAAAAAGCCATAACTATTGGTTATGGCCCCACTTTGGCTGTTTGCATCGTATACAGTAGCATGAATCAGGTTTTCGCCACTCGCGGCCTCTTTCACATATCCCGAGATACTAAAAGCGGGGCCCCTTGGCCGGTGAGTACGTTCCTCAATCGGGCTCATTTTCTGGTTCTGCCCGGTAGGTTTTCGACGTTTGAATATGGCAATTTGACGACCTACTAACTTGAAGTCTGTTCCGGTGCCCTGTAGAATTTGCTTGAGTACTGCTTCAAGAGGTTCATTTTCCGCCTGCACGCTCACCCGTTTATCTGCCGGAATTACATCTACGCTATATGAGAAATCAACTCCTGATGCTTTCCTTAATTTATCGAGTACATTCCGAAGCTTCTGATTTTTCACCTCAATTGATACCCTTTTTTGGAGTAGATTATTCTGGGCATACCCTCGAAATGAAAGTCCCAGGCAAACGATCACCAGCACCACTTGCTGATACCGCAATTGTCTTCGAAGAAATTCTATTTGGCCAATGGCGAGTAGCAAGTGTTTCAAATGATAGGGTTTTAGAGAGTTGGTGCTTTTAGGGAATAAGATAATGAATTCTATCAGCGTATGTTTGGGATAGAAAAATGGTTAGCGAATAATGGTATCCCGGCTAAACGAATGGGCAGCAAATATGCCATATCCACCCGACACATTTGAGCGTAGGGTAACAGGGTCTCTGGCAAAAAAACCAGATTGGGTTTCCTGCGTTTCCTGGTTTTCAGGCAAGTAGTAATAATAGTCAAAGTACTCCTGATTCACATGTCGCAGTTCAATGGCAATCCCAATCAAAACTTCATTTCCAAAACTTACATTGTCGCTAATGCGGCCATAAAAACTAAGGGTTTGAGATTGCCCATCAAACAATTCATCGGAAAACAATACCCCGCCTTCAAGTGGTATTTTCGCAAGGCCACTACTCACCTCTATCATGAAAGGTTCCCCCCTGATGACAGCCGTTGTCAGCGTAGTATCCTGAAATAAGGCGGATCCGAATAAATGATACCAATCCTTACTTGCGGGTGCATCATTTACCTTGAAGGTAAGTTCATGCATCCAATTAGCTTGTGGATTCTGGAAGACATTTAAGTCAAAATCTATTTCTGAGATTTCTGGTATCGCAGGCAATACTACTGAAGCGGAGGCCGCTGGAAAATCGAGATGCGACACTTCTATCCGATAGGTATTACCTGCCTGCGGGAGAAGTTGAGAATAATAATAGGTTGGCAAGGAGAATTCATTACCAAACGTATCTGTTAGGGTCGTATCCAGATACCGGGCCGGATAAGGCATTGTTCCTTCAAACAGGAGGACATTTGCATCCGTAACAACCCGGTCAGCAGGCAGGGTATTATCCAAAACACCGATACTTTTGCTTATGTACAAGGCAATGGGTTGGTTATGAACCAAAACTGCATTTACGACCATTCGGGATTCGTGGGGAGGCAATTCTATTTCTACCGGCTGGTTGCAGGCCGATACTGAT
Source organism: uncultured Bacteroidia bacterium (assembly GCA_964352745.1). Taxonomy (GTDB): domain Bacteria; phylum Bacteroidota; class Bacteroidia; order J057; family J057; genus CAYGTH01. The sequence goes on along the minus strand of CAYGTH010000144.1, from coordinate 11,339 downwards.
AACAGGGTAAGCATTCCCACCAGCCCCATCCCAACCAGGGTAAACGTAAGCCGCATAGTGTTATTTTAGCAGGTAAACACCTTCTTTTTTTTCTATTGTTAGCCCATATTGAAGTTCCAGCATTTCCAACACAACTCCAAGGGGTTCTTCCACAAAAGTTGAAGTTAATCGCAAAGGGGCAAGTTCTGAATTTTCTAATCGAATTTCAGTGTGAAAATACCGGGATATATCTGATACGACCTCTATTAATGGAGTGTTCCGAAATAAGAGGGAATCCGTTTTCCAGGCCAGGGTATTAATGTCCATGGAATCTTTTTTCAAAGTACCCGTAGCCGGATCATAGCGGGCCTCTTCTCCCTTGATCAGGATTAGGGCTTCGTTTCCGTTTCCATCGGCCTGGACCTGCACTTTTCCATGACTCACACTCACAATCAACTCTCCTTCATTTCTGATATTAAAAGCTGTTCCCAGCACGCGAACACTCGCTGCCCCCGTTTTCACAATAAAGGGATGGGAGGCATCACGTGCCACTTCGAAGAAAGCTTCCCCTTCATCCAGAAAAACAGTTCGATTTTTGCCCGTAAATGATTCCGGGTACCGAAATCGCGTATCGCCATTCAGCTGAACTTCAGTTCCCTCAGCCAGGATCACGGCCTTCTCCTCGGAAGAAGTCGTGGTCAGCAAAACTTCTTGCCTGCCAAAAACACCTGATACAAATAGGGAAATCCCCACCGTGCACAATAGCGCAATACCCGCTGCTATTCGCAGCCAGGGATAAGCAGTTTTTTGCGTTTTGAATGATTGAATTGGACGTACGCTGCCCATCTGGATATGCTCTCTAACTGCAATCCAGCCTCTTTTCGAATCAAATCCCCATGATTTTGAGCCCTCTTTACTGAGGCTCCAGGCCTTTTCCACCTCCTCAAACCAGTGCTGATTTTCCGGAGCCTGCATCAACCAGTTGCGCCATTCCTGCACCTCTGCTTCTTGCATTTCTCCAGCCAAAAACCGGCTTGCCTGATTCCAAATCTTGTCATTCATTCGTTCTGTTTACTGCGTACGTTTCTAAGACAATTGAATCGCAATTTTCCCTTATAGAGGTCGGGCATTTTTTTTAGCCTTGCCATTTTATCCGCTGCATGAATGGATACATTCTATAAAAGCCAGGAAATCAGCACGCAAAAAATAGGCCGGCGGGAGCCGGCCACAATGTCTGGTATAGATAAAATAGGTAGGAGTACGATATTACATTCTTCAGGTTATACAGGAATTACCCAATTAATATGATTGTGTTACCCCTGTCTCAAACCGATAGTACGCACCTATCTGTATAATCCGGGTTTGGGTCTCCCTCTCAATTTTGCCCAAAATGATTCGGCCCGTTCCACCCCCATAAACATAGCCAGGAATTTTCGGAGTCCAGCCCCTATTCGTTCTTTGAAGGTAAAAGCATAAAACCGTTTGAAGTATCGATCTTCAGCCGATTTATCCCGCTTTACAAATTCCGGATGGATCAAAGGGAATAGAAGGGCTCCGACGGGTATGTTGTGAAACGCTTCTGCCCCTTCATGTGTATGGGTCGCACCTTCCCCAAATCCAATATTTCGGACCAGGTTTTGATGTGGGACAACACACAAACCAGAGTTGGAAAAACGAGCAAACATCCATTGATAATCCCACCACGATACCGGAGTCAGGCTCTGGTAGGTATGCCGGAGATAATCCATCATGTATTGGGTGTCCGGCCTGTTATAAATAAAATCATCAAGATGACCTTCTTCCTCCATCACGCCAAATTTGGCGATGCGATAGTCAAAATGCTGCCAGGCACGACGCCATGTTGCCCATCCCCAAATAGAGGCAGTGCGACTAAAAAAGTATGAGGCGCTCGGATCTTTGGGCCATCCATGCAAGGCATTCATTCCGGATATTTGAAATATCCGTTCATCCTCCTTGTATTTCTCGAGGAGCTCAGCACAAAACTGAAAAAATCCGGCAACAGGTAAGATATCATCCTCCAGGATAATGCCCATTTCTTCCTGTTCAAAAAACCAGGTAATCCCCGTAGAGGGCCCGAGTCCGCACCCTACATTGTTGTCCCGAAACCAGGTAATGAGTTCACATTCCCAGTCAAGATCAGTAAAGAGGTCTCGCACCTGTGCACAATTGGCATCATCTTGTGCATTTCCTTTGCGAGGGCCGTCTGCCACCACATATAGCTTTTGAGGACGCACTTCTTTGATCGCGTCCAGTACCTGTCGGGTGGTGTCAGGTCGATTAAATACAATTAACAGGATCGGTGTTTTGAATACTTCAGCAGGTTCAGAGGAGTTTTTGGCGCTCATTCAGAACAACTATTATTTCCTTTTAAGTAAACAGATAGATCTTAGAATAAAGATTATAGATCTGTATCTATTTGATAATCAGTAGTTTTCAGCCTCCCTACTTTATACTTGAATCTATCTATCCATCTATTTACTTATCTGATAGGCTTATTTCGGTTCCTAATCCAAATTTTTCTAATACAGTATCATCCCATCGCAGGTATTGTTGGGCAAGCTCTTCGCAGGCTTTTCGCATCTGCTTTCGTTGATCTGGCTCCAACTCCAATAATCGGTGAATAGCAGTTGCTAATCCCTCTGCCGATTGGGTTGCTGCACAAAAACCAGTTTTTCCATTTCGGACCAGGGCTTGTGCGACCCCAATATAAAAAGATACTACGGGACATCCATAACCAATTGCGAGATTTACCATATAAGGGCCCGTATCCTGAAGCGATGCGCTGATATATCCATCACTGGCAATAAAGGCCCAAGGCAATTCTTTTGTAAAATCCAGGGTGCCCAGTGAGAGAACCCCGAACCCAAAATCATATTCTTCATTCTCCCCTGTTCCACCTGCAATAACGAGTCGGTACTGATCCCGGATATCAGGGGTCATGGAAGCAGCCAATTTCGATAATGCTTGTTGCAGGAGCCTTGCTCCCTTGCGCGGATCCTCTAATCGGGTAGCTCCATACAGGAGCAGGGTTTTATCTGTTGGCAAACCCAATTGCTTTCGGGCTTCTCCTTGACCGATACCTGCAACAGATTCGCTATTTACGGGCAAGTAATGTGGGAATATTTGTTTATCCTGGAATAAAGCCGACTTCGTAGCCATATCAAAAGATTGCCCGTAACTGGCGACCACACGCAAGGGAATCTCTTTCAGCGAAGCCTGTTTCTTAGCCAGGTTTCGGGCAGCCCGATTAACAGGTAACCGACTTCCCTCAATCGCAGGACACACTTCACAAGACTGAAGATATCCTTCACATTCCCAGCTATAATGACACCCTCCTGTGTAGGGGGCCATATCAGTAGCCACCCAGGTAATCTTTGCACCAGTTTGTTGGTAGAGATCCCGAATCGTTTCCGTATTTACAAATCCACTTACCCAATACACAATGATGATATCAGGTATAAAGTCGATCGTTTTCAGAATCCGATTGGCAGCCAAATGATTTCGATCTTCGTTTGTATTCAGGAAGAAATATTTCCCTTGTTCCGGATCGCTACCTGGCAGACGGCGTTTCACATAGGCAATTGCCTTTTGCAACTCAATCTGAAATGCACTGTAATAAGGAATCACCACTTCATCTTCCCGAATCGATTTTCCATGCACCAGTATGCGTGAAAAATGCCCCCGATCGATGAATTCCCGATGAAGCAAGTGCGGGACCATCCCCGCGCCGCCGGTATTACTCGTCGTAATATGCAGTACCCTCTTCATCAAAGCGTTCCTTTCTTTTCTCGAATTACAGCAGCAGGCACACCGTATGCCACGACATTTGCAGGAATATCTTTCGTAACCAAAGCTCCTGCCCCGATCGTTGCATTGTTACCAATCGTAATTCCATCTATTACATTGGCTCCCATTCCTATCGTCACCCGGCTTCCTATCGTGCATTTACCCGCAATATCTACTCCAGGCTGGACTGTGGAGAAAGCACCAATGGAGGTGTGGTGGCCGATAGAAACACTTCGGTTGATGCTTGCCATTTCGCCCAGCTTCGCATAGGCCGCAATGACTACCCC
>CAYGTH010000144.1:1609-7256 GCA_964352745.1 uncultured Bacteroidia bacterium | reverse complement strand
AACCCCCGGATTCACAACTATTCCTGCTGCCAAACTGGCTGTCGAGGCAATCGTAGCATTGGGATCAATCAGTTGCATGTAAGCCGATGCCTCCACGCCAAAATGTTCTCGAAAAAAGTGATGAACAATGACTTTGCTTTCCGGTTTATTTACGCCCAGAATAAAGGAGGCAGATTCCGGGCGCTGCCAATCTGTATAATAGGTTTCTATGCATGACGCGCCTGCTACCCGGAAGGGAGTAGGGTCTTCAAACTGCATATTGCGGATGATTTCAGCCTGAAAAGCTTCCCCATGTATACTGTGGAGAATTTCCATATACATGGCCAGGGCAGCGTGTCCGCCACCCAAAAAGGTGTATTTTTTCACTATAGAATAATGAGGTGATCGCTATTTTTTCAAAGCAGTTAGGATGTGAGACCCTCCCTGTACCTAAGATTCGATTCCGGATGAATTAATTGACAGTAATGTAATTGAGTTTATTATAAAAGCCCAATGCTCCAAACTCCTGAGGCTTCATGACTTCACGCTCAAATACATTAGCCAGATCATGAACCCGCTTGAGCAGTCCTATATTTGTGCCGAGTTCGGTACGGGCATGGTTATGCCAAATATTGTCTTCTAATCCCACCCTGACGCCTCCATTAAAGGCAATCGCCAATGTATTCATTTTTAATTGATCTTGTCCTAAGCCTGCCAATGCCCAGTAACTCTCCTGCGGTAAATCTTTCAACATCAGTCCTATATAGGCCATATCTGCCTGTGTATTCGCGACATTGCCAAACAACAGATTAAAATAATAGGGCGCTTTGAGCAAACCTTTCCGAATCAGGTAATGCGCATAGTTTACCATCCCACTATCGAAGCACTCCAACTCTGGAGTAACACCGAATTCGTCCATTTTACCGATCAGGCCCTGGATCATTTCTGGAGAATTGACACTTGCCTGCTTGGTGAAATTAAGAGAGCTCAAAGTCAGTGAGCCCATATCCGGGCGCAGTTGAAGGACCTCTGATCGTTTTTCGAGAAAATTAAAATTACGTCCACTCAGTGAACAACACAGCACCAGCCCCGGACAATGTTTTCTGACGCCTGTTAAAATCTTCTCATAAATAGTGGAATCATAGGTACCTACACCGTCTTCGTCGCGTGCATGTAGATGAACCAGGGTAATTCCCATTTCAAATGCCTCATGAACTTGCTCGATGATTTCATGGGGTTCAATAGGGACATTGGGATTCATCGCCTGGGTTGGTACCATTCCAGTAGGAGTGAAGTTGATAATCAGCTTTGGTAGCATCAAACTTTAAGATTTAAAATGATGAGGATGAAAAATTTCTACTAATAGGGATAAGGTTCGCCAGAAAATCCAGCACAAGAAGAGAAATATTTTCAGCAGCGACAAAGAACTGAAAATTGGGATAAATTCTCTTACAGTTTGCAGATTACTACGTGAATGGAAAAAATAAATAACGCGACCGGTAGATTTTGGCTTTCCAACTGATCCTGCTATAATTCACATTTTGGAATATCTATAAAATCAGAACCCCGACCATCGAAAAGTCTGATTTTGAGGAATCCGAAGGAAAAATCTATTTAATGCCTCAAGAATGATTTACCTGAATTACAGGCAGTTGTGAAGAGAATTTCGGATTTTTGTGGAATTAAGAGAGGATAACCTGATTGTTGATAAATTAATCCGTAGATTTGCACGTATATTAACTGATTATTGCAGCTTGTTTCCGATTAGCTTTTTCCACTGTACCTAAAAGCGTTTCTTTTTATGCTCGAAATCCAAGATACCACTAAGCTACTAAATGCAAACGGTGGCATTATACTAGACAACATCTCTGAACAACAGCTCATAGATTATGCATATCTAAATACGCAGGTTCAAAATGTTGACGTTAGCCAGGATACTGAGTTTCAAGAACGCTTTGAAAATCTTTATCACTTCAACCAATATCGGATCAAAACTGCGATCAGAGCTAAGGTATTTGAAGTGATGGAAGCGGTTAAATCATCTGAAGAGCTTGACCCTCGCCAACTCGCCCTACTTATATTCGAAAGCGAAAACTTAAAAAACTACCGACTTCGGCAGTTTGTGGTTGTAACGGCTATTATGCACACACTTAATTCTGAAGTGCCTATTTATGCCAAGCAAGTCGTAAGTTTCTTTGAATTTGACGATCCGGGGCTAAAGCAGATATCCAACTATCGCCAGCTTTCCTTATTCATCGAACTACACAATACGCAGTTAAGGATGTACAAGGAGTTGTCTGAAAAGGATTCTTTACAGGATTTACTGAAAGTGGTCAGAATCAAATTCAGTAAGCATCGTGAAATCCTCACGCCCGTCAAGCGGATGGATCTCCTGATTCGCTCTGCAGGTGAACTGAAGCAAAAAGGAAAATTGATTAAGTCGACCAACCCATCGGTCTATTCATAAAAAAACAATTATTCAAAAATGCCTGAACATGATTCAACTCATGCTCAGGCATTTTGCTTTTAACCCCATCGGATATGAAACGATTTACCCTCTTATGCCTGCTGATTCTGTTTGGAGATTGTTTTCTTCAGGCTCAACCCGATTCTCTCGTTGTCATCACCTATAATATTTGGAATGGATTTGATTGGGGAAAAGATCAGGATCGTCGAGCTCGATTAGCGAATTGGATGAATGCTCAGTCTCCTGATGTGGTTGCCTTGCAGGAATTATGCGGATATGACAGTGCTCAACTAGCAGCCGACGCCAGCAGTTGGGGGCATCCTTATTCCATTCTACTCAAAACCAAGGGTTATCCCGTAGGCCTGACTTCGCGAGAGCCGATTCATCTCCGGGAAAAACTGCTGGCAGACATGCATCACGGTGCGCTCTTGTGCCGAACCTTCGAAACTGATTTTGTGGTGGTACACTTCTCCCCTTTCAGTTTTCAAAAAAGGAGGTCCGAGGCCGATATCATCCTATCGAGATTGAGAGACATTCAGGAGCAATCAGACCGCTATATCGTATTGGGAGATTTTAATGCGCATTCTCCCTTTGATGCAGATCTCTATGATTCCAATGGTCCACTCATTAGTCGTTTGCGGATCAGCAATGCCGACAAACCAGAAACCGGCAATTTGTTTCAAGGGAACCTGGACTATGCGGTGATGTCAAAATTTCTCGGTTTTCCCTTAGTAGATGTGGTGCAGGCACGGACACAGAGCCTTGCAGAAAGAGGGAGTTTCCCGGGGTTGGCTTTGGTGAATACCAATCAATCCGAGCTTGAACTCCAAGCCCGGATTGAACGCATAGATTATATCCTTGCCTCGCCCAGTCTTGCTATTCAATGCTATTATGCGCGAATACACAACAGCGCAGCAACGGCCTATTTATCTGACCACTATCCCGCAGTCGCCAAATTTGCCCGTAAGTAGTTTAGACCATGTTTGGGACAGAAAATTTGTTAGCGAAAATGCTGAATTTAGGGTTCTGACAAGTCATTTTGCGCAGAAATAGCGAGCTATTTCGAGTAAAAATGGCGAAGATCAGGTTCCTGAAGTCAGTATTTTCTAAGGAAATTAGCGTTCCAAACATGGTCTTAGCAAGTTAGGCTTTTACTTCCCATCCCGGCTCATATTTCCGGCTCCATAACTTCATAGCTTCCGGATCGCCTATAATATGTCCATTTCGCTGATCGACATTCAAGGCCCGACCTGTGCGATATGCAATATTACCGAGTTGACAGAGCAAGGTGCTTTTCCTTCCTCCTTCGATTTCACTATTGGGGGTACTGCCTTCCCGGATGGATTCAAGGAAATTTAACACATGTCCAAAGTCATATTTCATCCCCGGTCCGATGGCATTTTGGGCGTTGGGTTTATTTTCAGCGGCATCATCTGCCTTTACCTCTTTGATAAGCTTAGCAGATCGGCTATTGTCAAATATGGAATACGCATTTCCACTCGGGATCAACATACTTCCATTTTCTCCATAGAAAACAACGCCTGCACTCGTACCGTGGATCGGCATTCCATTGCAACTACGGCTTTCCCAGGAGATACTTTTACCGGATTCAAAATCAAAATTGACCGTTTGTGTATCTGGCGTTTGCCAATCATCCTGATAGTGATACCTGCCTCCTGTTGACACGACACGGCTGGGATAATCGACCTGCAAGCCCCAGCGCATCAAGTCAATAAAATGGACGCCATTATTCAAGGCTTCCCCTGTTCCCCAATGCCAAAACCAATGCCAGTTGTAGGGATGAACATTATCCTGATATGCCTGACGGGGAGCTGGCCCTTGCCAGAGATCAAAATCCAGATAATCCGGCACCTTGGCGATCTTACCGAAGCCAATAGGTTCGCGGGTATTGGCGTACCACCCTCTCGCATAATAGACTTTTCCGATCACACCGCTATGTAATTCCTGAAGTGCTGCCTGCACATTGGACCAGGTCCTTCGCTGATTCCCCATTTGAATGACCCGTTGGTACTTCCGGGCTGCTTCTACCAGGATTTCTCCTTCCCGCGGATTGTGGCAACAGGGCTTTTCGAGATAGACATGCTTCCCTGCCTGACAAGCCATGATCGCCGCTGGTGCATGCCAATGGTCCGGAGCTGCAATTGCAACCACATCTACAGCAGGGTCTTCCAGTACTTTACGGATGTCCTTTTCTACTTTGGGGACTCGTTTCTGATAGGCTTCCAAATCTTTGAGGGAAGCCTCAACATACCGATCATCCACCTCACAGAGATAACTGACCTCACAGTTTTCCTGGGCGGCAAAAGCTTTGACAAGGGCATTGCCCCGGCTTCGAATGCCCATTACAGCTACTGTGATTTTTTTGGCGGGAGAACCACTCGCCAGGATGGAAAAAGGATTCGCGACAAATGCCAGGCCGGTTCCGGCTGCTGCTGTATTTGCCAAAAAATTTCGTCGGGTAATACCTGTTCTGTTCATGTAGGTAAGGGTAGAGAGAAGATGTTAGACAATAGGTTACAATGTGTATTATTTCTGAGCTGCTTTTTCCATTACTTCCTGAAGGCTGACTACCGCTCCGCCTCTTCGGGTACTTTCGTGTGCAGCTTCCATAAAAGCGTAGATTTCCAGGGTCTCCTGATTAGGGACAGGGGAAATTCCTGTATTCCAGAAGGTAACGATTTCAACTACCAATGGACGATATCCTTCATAGGCACCGGCAGGCGCAACGCCTTCTGTTCCATGAGCAATCCCACCATAGGTATGATGTCCCTCCCGGGTACCTCGAAAAGTGCCGATCCGTCCGTCATTCCACTCTCCTACCACTGTTTCGGATCCCTCGTGATATATCCTTTTCACCTGTTTGCACCCCGGCCCCATGACCGTAAAGAGAGATTCGACGCCATGGATTCCATACCAAAACAAATCGGGATGTGTCGGCTCCAATTTGGCTGGGGAAAAGGTATCTGCCCCCAGCACATCACCAATGCTGCCATTTCGTACGGCTATCGTAGTTGGCGCAAAACGCAAAGAAGAGGCACTAAACATCGGTACCTCGTGTTGTTGAGCCAAGTCGTATATCGTCAATACATCCGCCAGAGATGCTGCGACAGGTTTATCAATGAATACGGGTTTTCCAGCCTCTAATACAGCTTTTGCCTGTTCCAAATGCACCCGGCCGTC
>CAYGTH010000144.1:0-1509 GCA_964352745.1 uncultured Bacteroidia bacterium | reverse complement strand
ACTTTTTTTACGTTGTCCCTCCAACTCTTCCTGGTAGCGGAAGCCGAATAAGGTAATAATGCGCCCATACTAGCGAGAGAGGTCGATTGAAGGAAGGATCTGCGATGCATAAGACTATGGATTGGGTTACGGATAAGTAAATATGACCAGGAACAAATTACAGAAAAATTCAATTTCTGCCTTAATCATTATTCCTGACAAACCTTATTATAGCATCTTACAAAATTTCCTGCTTGAATGTAAAATTCTCGTATCAAAATTTATGTGAAATCCTTATCTTATTCCCATTCCAGCCATTATTCCTCCAACTCATCCCACATGCTCCCCAAACCCGTCATTGTATTTGCCTTTGCCAATCCGGAATATGAGGGAAAAAGTTTGCATGCACTCAAGGAGGAAATCAATAGTATCAGCGAGATTCTGAAACAAGATGCCGCACAGGATGCCTTCGAGATTGAGATTATCTATCACGCATCAGCCGCAACTATTATCCCCTTATTTCAGCGACCGGATCTTCAAGGGAGAATTGTCGCCTTTCACTATGGCGGGCATGCAAATAGTGCAGAATTAATATTGGAAAAAGGGGCGATAGATGCCCAACCTCTCGCGGAATTTCTCGGCGTGCAAACGCTCCTGCAATTAGTTGTTCTGAATGGATGTGCCACCCAAGGGCAGGTGGCCGGACTCCGCGAGGCAGGTATAAAACGTATAGTCGCTACGACAAGAGAGATTGACGACCAGCAAGCCACCGATTTTGCCCGTATTTTTTATACCGCAATTGCGCAGCAACACAGTATCGAACAAGCGTTTCAACAAGCAAAATCAGCCGTATCCCTCCAGCTCTCAGAGCGAGAGACAGCTGGCAGTCTGGATTTCAAGGCACTCCAAAAATCCGTTTCAAACTGGGAGCTATTCACACCAGAAACAGAGGAACAACACCTCATTGGCGGTTTTTTCTTCACGCACTTGCTCCGAAAAGGCGCGCAGGGCTATTATGATTCTCTTACCGGAACCGGGGGTCGGTTTCAACATTTACGCATTTCCGATATTCTCTTAAGTGATATTGAGAAACAGGTTCAGGCGCGCTGGGGGGCATCAACCTCGCATTGCCTTCTCCTCGGCGAAGGGGGAATCGGCAAAACGGTATCCCTGCTCCACCTGTGGAATCGATTTCTGCAATCTGAAGGCCCGATTCCCATTTTTGTATCGCTACACGAATTCAACCACGCTTCAGCAGGGGATCAAACTCACTTCATCAGCCGCTATATTGCCCGGAACTATCTGGGAGAAAAACAGCTCACAACCGAAACGCATAACCAACTCTGGCAATGGCTGGCACTTGAAACTCAGCAGCCCTTTCCCAAGGTTATCCTCCTGCTCGATGGGTTCAACGAAATCACGGTTCCGCACCTCCAACTCCTGCGGGACCTGAACCAATCCTGGCGATCAACTCATCAGGTCAAAGGCCTCCAAATTCTGCTGACTTCACGCTTTGAAACCCGCTATGCA
>CAYGTH010000143.1:0-15313 GCA_964352745.1 uncultured Bacteroidia bacterium | reverse complement strand
ACCCGCATCGGCTCCCCTTTCTGACTTTTGAATGCCGAATTTCTTCCCAGCTTACCGGCCACAAAGTCGATGTCTCCGTCGTCATCCATATCAGCGCCTGTCAGGCTGTTCCACCAGCCAGCCGAACCCTCAAAAGCGGGAATATCAGTTCGATGAAGCTGGCCCTTTTTGTTTTCAAAATAGGAAATTGGCATCCATTCGCCCACTACCATTAAGTCTGTGTCTCCGTCATTGTCAGAATCTGTCCAGAGGGCGGCCGAAACCATGCCTGCCTGCGAAAGGCCGGGTGCTTTTGTATCACTCACGTCAACAAACCTGCCCTGGCGGTTTTCCAACAGATAACTTTTCGGAATTTTGGGAAATTTACCCGGTGTAATCCTGCCTCCGACAAATAGATCATAATCCTGATCCCCATCAAAATCGGTTGCAATCACACAGGAACCACTTGATTGTATTTCGGGTAATGCAGTAGAATCCCGCACAAAATTGCCCTGTCCGTCATTCACATATAGGCGATCCTGATAATGCCCCTTTTGGAAGTATTTGACTGAACTTCCACCGCTCACCACATATAAATCCAGGTCGCCGTCTTCATCACGATCAAATAGCAAGGCCCCCATATCCTCATAAGCTTCCGAGTCATCAAGTGGCTGGCTCTTATAGGTACCTCCGGGTTGCTGGAGAAAAAATGTGCCCGCCTGACCTCTTGCACCGCCCACATAAAAATCTTCTCGTCCATCACCATTGACATCTCCGACTGCTATTCCCGGTCCGTTGTAATCATACAAATGCAAAAGCAGGGGTTCCAGCTTGAAATCACTATGTACATTTTCTACATGCTGATAATTGATGTGAAGATCGGATGAAACCTCTTGAAATAAGGGGGCATGAGTAGCCTGGCTGTTCTTTAAGTTCGCAGATGCAGAATCACTTTTTGCATATACAAACCGATAGGTGGAATCTGCCTTTACATGCGGGTACAGATTTCGGTTGCCGTCAGGCCAGATGATTTCAAGCATTTCGATCAGTGTATCTGAACCCAGTCCTATATGGATGACGGGATCTACGCTCGACAGATAGCCACGAACAGCATAATTTTCACGAAATAGCTTGCGGCCATCTGGTAACAGGACACTTATCCGGGCTCCTACTGCATGTTGGTTAGGAGAGGGGCCTTCTAATTGGATTTTTAGGAAATGAAAATCAGTTTGCTGATGGGAATTGTTTCGGTAGAGAAAGGCTGGCGAATTGATATTATTGACTATCAGGTCGAGTGTGCCATCATTGTCAAAATCAGCATAAGCTGCTCCGTTTGACATCGAAGGGTGTGCCAGGCCCCAGTTTTGGGTTTGGTCTTCAAAGGATAATTCTCCGGTATTTTGAAACATGTAATTGGGCAGGCAGACACTGTCGAGTTGAAAAAGTTGTTTCAATACTTTAGGAATGGAAAGTGCCCCTGTGCCTTTTTCGATCATCAGGGTTTGCTCGTGATACTCCTGGAAATCATGATCGGTCACATCTCTTCGGAAGCCATTGGTGATATACAGGTCGAGGAATCCGTCATTGTCAAAGTCTCCAAATAAGGGCGCCCAGCTCCAGTCAGTTTGATGCACCCCTGCCAGTCTGCCAACCTCACTAAAAGACGGATTTCCGCTGGGTCCAATCCCCTGATTCAGCTGCAAGGTGTTTCGGATGAATTGAGGCGAAAAACCAGCATTCAGGGTGCGTTGAAAATGGTCGTAGCTCATATTAGCCGTCATCGTTTTTTGCCGATGATTGCTTTCCGGCAACATATCCATGACGATGATATCATTCAGTCCATCATTATTGAAGTCGGCAATATCAACGCCCATTCCATTGTGAGAACTATGCTGTGTGTTCTCTGCCAACTGATTGGTAAATGTGCCATCCTGCTGATTGATATACATGAGGTCATTTGCGATGAAATCGTTCGCAACATAGACGTCGGGCCATCCATCCCGGTTGATATCCGAAATCGCCAAACCCAGGCCGTAGCCTTCTATCAGGATTCCGGTCTCTTTCGACACATTTTTGTAATAGGGATGCCCCAAAGAATCTGTGCCCACATTTTGATAGAGTTTGTCCGTGCTGGGACCTGTTCCATCAGAATAGGTATGCAGCTTGCTGATCGCACCGTACCCCTCATTTTCATGGCACATGAGATATAAGTCCAGGTCGCCGTCCCGGTCATAATCAAAAAATGCCGCTTGTGTAGCAAATCCCTGATCCGCCAGGCCATATGCCGCAGCCGATTCCGTAAAAGTCAGATCCCGGTTATTGATAAATAATAAATTTCTGCGTAGCTCAGGTGCAGCAAATCCACTGACGGAGACATGAATATCGAGCCATCCGTCCTGATTGACATCTGCCACTGTAACCCCCGTACACCAGGTTTTTGTGTGTACCCTGGCTTGCTCAGTAATATCATCAAAGCGGAAATCGCCGAGATTGTGATAGAGCTTACTGGAAGTCATATTTCCAGCGAAAAAAATATCTGGCAACCCATCATTGTCAAAGTCGCCAACGCCCACACCTGCACCTGTGTAGATATATGGAAAATTGAAATAGTGGATCGAATCTGTTTCCAGGATGGTGTTTGAAAAATGAATACCCGATACCTCAGGAGGAATGCGTTCAAAGCGATCTGGATTCTCCTGACAGCCCCAGGCGATCAGACTGAGTGCAAAAAACAGGCGAACCAGGTGGTGAATTTGCATTCGTTTATCGTTTCGCAGTAAAAATCTGTAGTCGATCCATATTGTTTCCAACCAAAATTAACTCAGTACCATCGAACCGACTTGCTTTCTTGAGGCTTTTCACATCTCCCGGTGCGAAAAATCCACTTTCCTGCGGATCAACCGGTGCGAAATTTCCTTTGTTATCTCCCAGGAGAAGTAATCCGGTTCCCGCATCGTTGCGGGCTGTTTCCGCCTCCGACTGGTACATATTTCCTGCAAGTAAGACATCAAGGGCCTCATCCCCATTCACATCGGTCAATACAATGCCATTTACCGCCGAAAACTGAGCCTGTGGAGGTAGGTTTTTCAACCTAAACTGTCCCTCTCCCAGGTTTTCTATATAGACACTGGCAAAGGTGTAGGCATTGTGGTGCAAGGCTTGCGAGAGATTTTCCGGGCCATAGACATCTTCGAGTGTCGCCGAAGCAAACCCCGCGTATTGGGGAAATTTTTCTTTGAGAGAAGGCATTTGTTGAGCTGAACATTGCCTGCCTCGCAAGGGAAACAGTTGACCCTGATTAAAGTATCCCAGTACAATATCGAGGCTCCCATTGGCATCAAAATCATGCGCAAATACCTGAAAGGGTTCCTCGGGAGAAGCCTTATATTTATAATTGAGGCCAAGGTTTCCGGCAAGAAAGTCCATATCTCCATCTCGGTCTATGTCAGCTGTAGCAAGGCTATACCACCAGCCAGCTGTATTCGCCAAATCCGGGCTCTCTTGTCGAATGAATTCTGAGTTTGCATTGGCAAATAAAGTAAGGGGCATCCATTCCCCGACAATCATCAGGTCGGAATCTCCGTCCTGATCATAATCTGCCCATGTGGCATCCGTCACCAGGCCGGGAGAAACCAGTTCCTGGCTGAAAGCAGCAGTTACATCTGAAAAGGAGCCCGCATCATTTTGAAGTAAATAAGACCGGGCGGGCAAGGGGTATTTGCCGGGTACAATCCTTCCTCCAACGAATAAATCCAAGTCGCCATCCTTGTCAAAATCATTGGGACGTACGCAGCTTCCGCTGGTATGCATGGTCGGCAAGGCTGTAGCATTTTTGATAAAATTGCCCTTCCCATCATTCAGATATAATCGATCCTGATACCAGGGCGAACCCAGTTCCCATTCATTGCTGCCGCTGACTATGTAGAGATCCTGATCCCCGTCTCCATCTGCATCGAAAAAGGCGGCATCCATATCCTCATACTTCTGATCTCTCCCCAGGGCCAATTGGTTTGTTTCTGTAAAGTTGCCGGTAGCGGATTGAGTGAATATTCTACCTGGAAAATCCCGGGCTCCTCCGATAAAAAAATCTTCCCTTCCGTCTCCATTTACATCTCCAACGGCGATGCCAGGCCCCAGTTGAGAATAGGTATGAGGAATTAACACTTCCTTTTCAAAATCATCGTAGGGGATTTCCTGCTGGACATAATTAACCCCCAGTGCAAGTGAATTTTCCTCAAATAAAGCCGAGAGTGGAGGCGTATGGTTAGCGGTGAATTCGCCTTCGTCCTGCCGTATCAGAATCCGCTGATTGGCCTCGACATTTTTCAGGGAAGTGATTTTCCCATTTGGCCATTGTATCTTCAATTCATCTACCATTTCCTGCGGCCCAAGCCCGAAATGCAAAAGGGGGGCTACGGAAGATTGAAACCCCCGACTGTTTTGTAGAGACTGATACTCATTTACAGGACCTCTCTGGATTTCAACCCGAGCTCCGATGCTATAATAGTTGTCTTCGCTTCCTCTTAATTCGATTTGCAGATAATGCGATGAACCTTTCCTCGCGGCAGTATTTTCATAAATGCTTGCCGGATCATCCAGATTGTTGAGAACCAGATCCAGATCTCCATCGAGGTCCAGGTCGGCATAAGCGGCTCCGGTCGAAAAACCTTTGAAGGAGATCCCCCAATTCTCAGATTGATTTGAAAAAGTAAAGTCAGCTTCATTTCTAAAGGTGTAATTACTGAGCTTTTCTACGGGAAAGTTATTGATCAGATCCATCGAATTCGGCTGCCGGTCTGCTCCCAACTGCTCACTCACCTTGCTCAGAATATCTTTGTATTGGATATCTCTGCGAATCCCATTACTGACAAACAAATCCTTCCAACCGTCATTGTCCATGTCAAAAAACAAAGGGCCCCAACTCCAGTCTGTCTCCTCTACTCCAGCATATTCTGCGATCTCGCTGAAACGACCCATGCCGGTATTGAGTTGCAGTGCATTTTGCATATACTGGTAATGGTACCCTTCTTTGACCATGCGGGAAAATCGTTCTATATCCATACTGGCCATATGGGCTTTTTTGCGATAGTTGTCGGCAGCCTGCATGTCGCATACGAATAGGTCTGTCAGTCCATCATTGTTAACATCTGCAGCATCGCTTCCCATACTGGAAAATGAGGTGTGCCCCAACAGGTCTTTCATTTGTTCAGAAAAGGTACCATCCCCTTGATTTACATAAACAAAATCCGGCTCAAAAAAATCGTTGGCAACATAGATATCGGGGAGCCCATCTCCTGTCAGGTCGGCAATTGCGGCGCTTAAGCCAAAACCAAAGTGATGAATACCTGCTTCCTGGCTGACTTCGGTAAACCGGATTTGTTCCGATCCTGTAGCAGGGCCGTCATTGCGGTAGAGTTTGTCTGCCTCATCGGGTTCGGGATTTCCTTTTAATGCGAAAAGCTCTTCCTGGTTAGCAAAGAATTTTGCAGAATGATTGACCAGATAGAGGTCGAGGTCCCCATCCCGGTCATAATCGAAAAAGTAGGACTGAACGGAATACCCATTGTCGTTCAGGCCATACTCCCGGGCTTGTTCGACAAACTTGCCATTCCCTTGATTGATGTACAATAGATTGTTGCGAAACCCGCGCATTCCCGACCGACATACGTAGATATCCAACAGCCCATCATTGTTCACATCGGCAAAGGTGACACCCGTTGTCCAGAGGTTTTGTTGGAGGATGCCTGCTTTTCGGCTTACATCTTCGAATGTAAAATCCCCTTTATTGAGGTACAACCTGTCGCCTACCATATTTCCTGTGAAATAGAGGTCAGGTAATTGATCTCCATTGAGGTCTCCTACTGCAATGCCGCCTCCATTGTAATAATAAGGGTAGGTTAGGAAATTCTGACGCTCGTCTTCTTTGAGGTCATTTGAAAATTGAATGCCAGACTGCTCGGGGGAAACCATCCTAAACAGGGTTTTATTCCCATCTACTGCTGTATCCGGCGTCTGGCAGGAAAAAAAAACATATAGAAAAAGGCAAAGGGATAGTGCCTTAGCGTTACCCCTTTTGCCTACTATTATATTATTAGAATAGATCCGTCCGATCATCGAGGATATTGAGTAAGATTTGGCATGAGATCCAATTCAGCAAGTGGAATTGGCCAGTATTCATGTACGCCCTGAACAAATCCAAGTGGCGCGAGTTTTTCAGATAAGAGTCCCCACCTTGCCAGATCAAAATACCGGTGGCCTTCAAATAGGAGCTCTCGTCTTCGTTCTTCCCGGATAACCTCTCTTAATACGGCCTGATCTGTTTCGGTAATTTCAGGAACTTCAGCACGTCTTCGAATCTCGTTCAATGGATCGAGTGCCTCCGATGGTCTGCCTGCTTCATTGAGGGCTTCAGCCAAATTTAGCAAAACTTCTGCATATCGAAGAATCGTGAAATTTACGTCGTAGTTATTGGCCTGAGACAGTGCCTTCCCTTCTGGTAACCACTTTTTGGTATTGGCATTGTTAAAGAAAGTTGTATTCATCCCGCCAGAAGGAAAAAGTTCCCGAATACCGTCTCCATCTGTATCAATCGAATCCCCTTCACCGACCACCAGAATATTTGCTTTCCGACGAATATCTCCGGTTTCGTATTGTTCATAGGATTCTACACTTGGGCTGAACCAGTTGGCCCATCCAATCACCGGACTCCAGTGTATGGAATAGAGATTTTCCGAACTGGCTCCCCAAAATCCTGGCGCTCTTCCTACGGCTTGAAACTCGAACATAGATTCTGCACTGTTCTCATTTTTGCCATTAAACATATTCTCGTAGTCTGCCAGCCCCTGGGTGAGTTCATATTTTGCCAGGCCGGTTACCTGCTCTGCAGTTGAAATGGTTTCATTCCACTTTGCCTGGTACAGGTATATTCTGCTCAATAAGCCCAGAGCGGCACCCCGGGTTGCTCTTCCGACCGGATCACTGTTGTCCAGTGGCAAATCGACGGCGGCTTCCTGGAGGTCTTGTTCCATTTGCCCGTAAATGAGGTTTTTGTCTGTACGGGCAAGCTCCTGGTATTCATCCCGGGAGAGAACGGTCGTAACCAGAGGGACATCACCGAATGCGACAACCAGGTTGTAGTAATACAAGGCGCGGAGAAACTTTGCTTCGGCCGCAAATTGGGCCTTCAAAGCGGCATCCATATCAATTTCCGGCAATTTTTCCAGCAGGATATTGGCCCGAAAAATTCCTTTATAGGCATCGTACCAGCGGGCAGTCGAGAAGGGATTATTCGGTTCCCAGCGAAAATCACTGGCAGCCCGGAAAAAGGTGCCGTAATCGCCGTTATCACCCGTCAGTTCATTGATGTCATCACTGGTTGCATCTCCTAATACGAAGACGGACTCTCTGTATATTCCTTTCTGACTGATAGCGTCATACACAGCTGTGAGCGCTTGTTCTGCATGTGTAGCATTTTGGAAGAAATTCACATCTACTACACCGTTTTGAAATTCTTTGGTAACAAAGTCCTCTTCGCAGGCAATGAGTAATCCTACAATGACTAGAAAAGCACTTGCTATTATTATCTGTTTCATAGTATTTATCTTTTTTTCGATTGCTTAGAAACTCAAATTAACTCCAACAGACCAATTGCGTACCTGCGGATACAAATCCTGGTAAATACCCGCTCTGGCACTGCTATTTTCATCTAACCCTACTTCCGGATCGTTACCGGTAAAGGCTGTGAGGACAAATAAGTTCTGTCCCGCTACATATACACGGGCATGCGACATGTTCATGGCTTTTAACACGCCTTCTGGTAGGTTATAGCCTATTTGCAAGGTTCTCAACCTCAGGAAAGAGCCGTCTTCAACCAAATGATCTCCTATGCGAATATTCTGGTTGGGGTCCTGCAGGTGAGGGCGTGGAATTTCATTACTGGTTCCGGGGCCACTCCACGCATTGACAACTGTACTACTTTTGTTGTAAGCACGACCGGAAGCCTCCAGTTGAGACCTGGCGATATGCAGGATATCATTTCCCTGAACGCCGAAGAACTGGAAGTTCATATCAAATTGCTTATACTTCATTACCCCACCAAATCCATAGGTGAAGTTGGGTACGGGATTTCCAATAATGGTTTTGTCATCGCTATCAATGCGTCCATCCCCATTCAAATCTGCCCACTTGAAGTCGCCGGGGCCGGTACCGAGTTGTTGGTAAGGGGTAGAAGGGTCGCCGTCTATGGCATTGGCAGCTTCAACTTCTTCCTGTGTTTGGAACAGGCCAAGGGTTTGCAGGCCTAAAAATACCCCCAAAGGCTGTCCCGGACGAATAACAGAAGTTGCTCCTGAGCCTGAATAGGTGTAAGAGATAATTTCATCAGGTCCGCCAAGGTCTACTACTTCATTAGAGAAGGTAGTCAGGTTGGCATTAAATTCATATTGAAAGTCGCCGGTTCCTTTTCTGTAAGAGGCGGCAAGCTCCAGTCCACTATTGATGAGTTCGCCTACATTATCGACTGTGGTTTCCAGGCCGGATACGCCGGGCAGGTCCAACACCAGGAGCATGTCGGTCCGGGTTCGGCTAAAATACTCGGCACTAAAATTCAAGCGGTCATTTAGCATGCCTGCGTCAAACCCAAAGTTGTACTCTGTGGCAGTTTCCCATTGTACCCCTGGATTCGCAAGGTTTTCGAGGGCGGCACCCAGAGAAGAAATCGTTGTCTGGTTACCAAAGGCATAATCAAATGCCGTGCTTAGGGTAGCCAGATATCTAAAGTTTCCTATTGCGTCAGACCCTACCTGGCCCCATCCCCCACGGAGTTTTAGATCCGTTACAAAGCTGTTATCCGGCCAGAATTCTTCTTGAGATACCCGCCATCCAGCTGAAAAGGAAGGAAAAACACCAAATTTATTTTCTGGGCCAAATTTGGAAGATCCATCTCGTCGTACAGCTGCAGTAAGTAGGTATTTGTTCTCATAATCATACACCAGACGTCCAAAAACGGAAGCGAGGGATTCTTCTGAAAAACCACTGTTGCTGATGAGTTCCTGGGGACCAACCACAATTTCTGTAAATACATCCGTATCATACCGTGCGGTGGTATTCAAACTTCTGATTCTGAAATCCTGCGCAGACGTTCCAGCTGTCAGATTGAATGTATGCTTACCCAGCGTTTTTGAATAGGTCAATGTATTTTCCCATAACCAGAACAGGGAATTGGAATTGCTGCGGTTGATGTTCGACAGGCCGCCTGAATCAAGCAAGCCTTCTTTCCAAATCGGGGTGAAAGTATAATTGCTGCCATTTATGATGTCAACAGAAAAGGTTGTCTTGAAGACCAGGCCCTTTATGGGCTCGATTTGGGCATAGGCATTCCCGAGAATTCTATCAGTAGCATTTTCCCGATCTGGAAGGGTGTATTGAGAGACTACATTCCTTCTTCTTTCTAATCGGGTGTCCTCCGGGCCTGCAAAAGAGCCATCCGCATTATATATGGGCTGCGTGGGAAGCTGCTGATATAATTCTGTAAAAGCTCCGTGGATAAATGTACGGTTACCTGCGTTATTGTTAAACTGCGAGCTGCGGCTGTACATCAGGCTGTTTCCTATTTTAATTCTATCTGTTATTTGGTTATCTGTATTGGCCCGGAAGGAATACCTTTCCTGGAAAGTCGTCTTCATGATTCCCTCATTGTTAAAGTAATTCATGGACACATAGTAGGTATTGCGAGGTCCTCCGCCTGAAATAGACAACTGATGGTCTGTCAGCCAGCCGTTGTCAATGATTTCATCCATATAATTCACGCCTTCCCCCAGAGAAGCCGGATTGTCAAAAGGAGGAAGTTCACCAGCGGCTATAAAAGCAGCATTCATATTGGTGGCAAATTCTGAAGCATTCATGGGGCGGGGCAGATTGCCGGTCGGTTCCTGTATGCCAAAATATGCGCCGTATTCCACACGTGGCTCGCCCGACTGGCCACGCTTTGTGGTGATCAATACAACTCCATTTGCTGCGCGCGCACCGTAAATAGCGGTAGAGGCTGCATCTTTCAATATATCGATCGAAGCGATATCATTGGGGTTGATGGTCGCCAGGGGATTGGAGTTTTCATTGTTTCCTGCGCTGACAATCACTCCATCTACCACATAGAGGGGGTTACTGTTGTTAATGGCGCCCACGCCTCGTATCCTGACAGAAATACCGCCTCCTGGTTGGCCTCCATTGGAGGTTACATAGACACCGGGAACCTTTCCTTGTATGGCTGCATCAAGACTTGGCGTTTGAACACGGGCGATTTCATCTGCTTTAACTGAGACAATGGAGCCCGTTACATTGGTCTTTTTCTGTGTACCGTATCCTACCACAACGACTTCGTCCAATAAAGCCCGATCGGGGGCCATTGATACATTAATGGTGGATTGGTTGCCTACTACCACTTCTTGTGTTGTATAGCCTACATATGAGAATATCAGCGTAGCGGCCCCATCGGGTACCTCTAGTGAATAATTCCCGGTATCATCGGTCAGGGCACCTCGACTCGTGTTTTTTACGGTCACAGTTCCTCCAACCAGGGGTCGGTTTTCATCCGCATCGGTTACGGTTCCCCTAACGGTTTTTTGTGCCTGAAGACTACTAAGGAGTCCTATGCCTATCACCAAAAGGAGATACCGAGGATGGAATAGGCGTTTAGCGTAAATTGGAATCATAGTAATAGCTTTTTGAGTTAATAGTAAGTGAAGAATCAGGATATATCTGGGAACTGTTTAGGCTATTTATTCATTAGAGGAAAATGGAGATGATTAGAAAAAAGAGGATCAAAAAACATATCGCGAAGATGATTTCGGCTTTTGTCAGGCCGACAACTCTTTTGTTATTTTTGTTTTTGGGTTCAACGGACACAATTCTTATTTGACGTTAGCACTCATACCTATCAGGTCAAAACCAAGTTAATTTTATGCAGGATGAGGGGATGGGAATAATCGACCAATTAATCACACTGATGTAACATGGCTATGATATGGAGGGATTTTGGGTTATGAGGCCGATTGAAGTCGGTAAGTTGTTTTTTTGTGATGCATTTTTGAAATCAAGGCGCATCATCCCAGGGAAAAGCATAGGAGGGTTGATTTGCAAAACGTGCCAGCCCCATTTCCAGGCGTATCGACCTGGAAGGAGGTAATATGATTTCGACATATTTTCCCTGAACGGAAAGGGAATCCCACTTTCCCTCATGTTGAAAGCTGATTTCCGTGAACTGATGTTCTCCAAAAGCGCCTGCCTGAATCATCACCTTCCGTTCTGAAACAGGATCCAGATTCACCAATTGTAAAACTACCTGATCCTTTGTGAGTCCTTCGACAAGGGCTGCTACATCGGGAGGTAATCCCGGGCTATGAGTTACGGCATTAAAATATCGAACAGTCGCCCGCGACAATCCTCCGAAATAGATGGTTTGCGGTGTACCCATAGTTGTTTGCTGCAGGGCTTTGATGATCACCGGGTTATTGGGATAGGTATCGTCGCCCTGGATTTCGGCAATAGGCCGGGGATCGTTTCGCATAAATTCCATGCGGCGGGTCATTTCCTGAAAATCAGCTCTGAGGGATTCCAATGGCCAATTGGGGTTTTTTCCCGCATAATACATCCATCGTGCATACTCACTTTTCCCCATCGTGCGATCCCCTTGAATCAGTTCTTCATTCCAGTCAAAAGGCTCTCCCGGCTTGTATGTGGCTACATCCAGATGATCCAGGGTATTCTGGCCCCAAATCCCTTCGTCTGCAAAAGGCCGGAATTTATGTCCTTGTTGGAGGGTGGAGATCCTTTGCCAGTCAGCAGAATCCATTGACGCATGCCACAGATGCGCCAAATCCCTAATCATCATGGGGCGGTAACTATGCCATCCTGTGAGATTTCTGCGATAAGGCACAAGCATTTGGCCTTCGGGGCTTGTAATAGCCCGTTCCAGCATCTGGTCGATTTGTCCGCGAAGGAGTTGGAGGTATTTATCCTCGCCAGAAACCAAATATGCGCATTCTGAAGCCACACTCATAGAAGCGTACATCATCAGGACTCCGTATCTGCCGTACCAACCATATAAGCCGCCCCACCATTGGCCGTTTCGATATTCTCCGATTTTGCCGGTTTTGCCAATGTTGTCGGGAAGAATCCCTCCGTTTTGTTCGACCCTTTCCATCCAGATATCGACATAATCCAGTACCCATTGTTTATACTTATCTTCTCCGGTGGCTAAATATGCGTGTGTCATCAATCCGGTAATTCCGAGATTGACCGGCACATCGGTGCGGGTAACGACACTGTCATACAGGTGCTGAATTTCCGCTTGCCGGGCCGGATTTTTATGCCAGTCTGGTTCGAGGTTTTCCAAAACGGGATACAAGGAAGCATGACCGTACCGGAGATTATAAGTAGCATCCGACGAAATCTGAGGCCCCTTGCTTCCTGTAAATATGGAGCGAACCAAGGTGTGTTCAGGATCGAAATTTTGCACTTCGGGGTCTTCATTGAGGTAAAAACCGGCGAACCTCCTTGCCCGATCTATGTTCTCCGGAATGGAAGGATCCCCCAATGCCAGATTATAGAAAAGGGTCATGCCCTCGCTGATATGGAAAAAATCATCATGGGTCGGGAATTCTTTGTACAGGCGATGGAAATAGTCGCCGGAATCAGGAGGATGAGGGGTATTGGTTCGCGTTATACCATTATAGGCCGCAAGAGCCCGTTCAAAAAACCGTTTATCAGCACCGATCATGTAAAAGTCGGGCCAATTGTAAAACATTTCGTACAGATCATCATACGGTCCTTCGCTGATGGTAACCCCGCCCGGGTAGGTAAATCGATCCCAATAGAAATCCCCCGCTTCTTCCATAGCCTGAATGAGTTGCCGCTGCATAATTGCCCAATCAGGAGGGGCTTCTATCGCACTTGCCTGAATCGAGGGAATATCAGATTGAGGGGGAGACTGCCCAAACAGGTGAATGAACGATGCGACTACTAATCCTGTCAGGAGAAAATGACTTTTTTTCATAGCCGGTAATTTATTGCTGAGGCCGGAACTTCAGGTGGTTATCCGAAAAATGATGCTGACCCCATTGGATAGCGATCAAATAATCGTTTCTCCCTGAGATCCGAGCTGAGACTGTTTGTGGCCCACGCTATATAGTTTAGGCAGGACTCCAAACTCTTTTCGAAAACATTTGATAAAATAAGAAGGAGAGTTGAACCCCGCCTGGTAAGCGACTTCATTAACATTCAGGTGAGTAGTTTTCAGGAGGTCTGCCGCTTTTTTTAATCGGACTGTCCGAATAAATTCATTGGCAGATTGTCCTGTCAGAGCCTTTAGTTTTCGATACAATTGCATATGACTCATGCCCAATTCCAATTCGAGATCGTGGACCTTGAAATCGGAATCTGTGAGCCGCAATTGGATGAGATCACTTACTTTTTTAAGGAAGATTTCATCTTCGGATATCAGCCGTTCGTCCTCACGCTTCTCATATATCCGGCCCAGGTATTTATTTCGCAGACTCATGCGGAGTTCAATCAGTTTTTCAATCCTAATCCGCAAATGTCGGGGGTGAAAAGGTTTGGGTAGATAGGCGTCGGCACCAGATTGAAGGCCTTCGATACGATGCTCGATTCTGGATTTCGCAGTTAGCAATATGACGGGAATATGATTGGTTCGTTCGTCAGACTTTAGCAAGGAACAGAGTTGAACCCCATCCATTTCGGGCATCATGACATCGCTAATGACCATGGTAGGAACGTTGACAAGAGCCTGCTTCCAGGCATCTTCTCCGTTTGCCGCTTGCAGAACCTGATAGGTATCACTCAAGGTCCTTGCCAGGTAGGATAGAATCTGAGGGTTGTCATCCACGATTAAGAGCATCGGTTTTGAATCGGGGTTTTGGGGATCGCTGAGCTCAATTTTTTTGGTAGCAACCTCCATTACGTCTGGTAGAATCAATCCAGAAATATCGACTGAATTAGCTGAATCAAAAGGGTCAGTGACTTCGGCAGGTAATCGACATTTCTCATATGGCAGTTGGACGGTAAAGGTCGTACCCGCCCCCTCTGTACTACAAACGGTTATTTCCCCCTCATGCATTTCTACCAGTTTTTTTGTCAAAGCCAGGCCAATTCCATAGCCAATCGGCACTTTGTTTAAGGCTTCTGAAGCGCGGTAAAAACTGTTAAATATCAATGAAATCTGTTCCGGAGGAATCCCTACCCCATTGTCCTTAACCTCAATCCGGACGATTGGAACAGGCGTTTCTTCGCTGGATATCCGTACCTGAACCTCCCCTTTATTCGGGGTGAATTTTAATGCATTGGAGAGCAGGTTATTGAATATTTTCTCCATTTTATCCCAGTCCAGCCAAAGATTTAACTCTTCTTGTTGTGCCTGTAACTCCAGGCGAATTCCATTTTTGTGAGCGAGATAGGAAAAGGCATCACAGACCTGCTGTGCAAAAGCGATCAAGTCTCCGGATTCCGGCTGTACTTTCATTTGCCCATATTCTGATTTACTAAAATATAAGAGCTGGTCAATGAGCCTCAACAAATGTCGGGCATTGAAATTGATCAGTTTTATGTGCTGGGCAACCTCAGTTTTGCTGAGCTTTTTTCCTTTTTCAACCAGTTCCTGGACAGGACCTATAATCAAGGTCAATGGCGTGCGAAACTCATGGGATAATTGCGTGAAAAAATCGAGTTTCATTCGATTAATTTCTTCAGATTTCTGATGTTCTCCACGCTCCAGTGCCAGGTCGTTTTCCAGTCTGATCTTGTTGAGGGTATAATACCGAAAGGCAAATAGAAAACTCAGCAAACACAGGCCATATAATATGATCGCCCACCAGCTTTTCCATGGAGGTGTGCCGGTATGAATGATAAGCTGGGTGTACTGCTCATTCCAGATATTGTCCGAATTTGCAGCTTTTACTTTGAAGATATAAGTGCCTGGTTTGAGGTTATTATAAGAGACGTACCGTCGGTTTGCATCTGTATAAATCCATTCTTCATCATAGCCTTCCAGTTTGTAAGCGTATTTGTTATTCTCGGGGCTGGAATAGTGCAATGCGGCAAAGGAAAGAGAGAAATTGTTGGCTTGGTAGGACAAGTGAATCTCTTTGGATTCAGAAATAGTCTCCTCCAAAATTTTATGCCCTTTTCCGTTACCTCCTACCTTTACTGCTTTATTAAAAATCTCAAGTTCAGTTATGACTACCTGGGGGAGATACTCATTTTCCGTAATGCAGTCAGGGTGGAATGTATTGAAGCCGTTTTGGCCTCCGAAATACATGTGGCC
>CAYGTH010000142.1:2898-15317 GCA_964352745.1 uncultured Bacteroidia bacterium | reverse complement strand
GGACAAAAAATTGTATTCTCCACCAGACCTCGGCAAGGCAGCCCCCAATTCGCCATAGGTCAATGCCCCGCATAAAGCAATTACGCCCCCCACCACCCACAGCATCAGCAACACAAAGACCGATTGAATATCGATTACCTGGAATCCCAGGCTGGTGAATACTCCTGTCCCCACCATATTCGCAATAACGATAGAGGAAGCCGTGAAAAGATTAATTTTCTTCATATTTTGGTCATATCCGAAATCGGATTCCAATTTAGCCAAAGCTTATCCATATGAAAATATTTCTCGCGTACATCCTCCTGATTTTCGGCTTTTTCCCTTTCTATCAGGCCCAGACGCCTTCTGTGGTGCTGGAAGGCGTGCATCTCATTCATCCGGAATCCGGTACCATTCAGCATAATATGTCGATCCTCATTGAAGGGGATCGCATAGCAGCTATTAAACCTGCAAAACGCCTCGCGCATCCGGCTGATGCCAGCATCGTTCCCCTCCATGGCAAATACCTCATGCCTGGCCTTGTGGACGCCCATGTTCACTATTTTCAATCGGGAGGTCTATACACGCGGCCTGACGCAATTGATCTGCGTAGCATCCGACCCTATGGCGAGGAAAGAAAATGGCTCCACGATCATGCACCCGACCTATTTGCACGTTACCTCCAGGCGGGTATCACCACCACCATGGATGTTGGGGGGCCCATGAACAACTATTCCATTCGGGATCAGGCTGCTCAAACTGAACTCGCTCCCACCGTATTGGTAACCGGTCCCTTGATTTCTACCTATGTGCCTGAAGAATTGAAGGTAACAGACCCGCCAATTGTCAAAATCAACAGCCCGGAAGCTGCCCGCGAATTGGTCCGAAAACAAGTACCGCTGAACCCTGAGTTTATTATGATGTGGTATATGGTCTTTGGGGGACAAACTGCAATAAAAAACCTGCCGATTATCCAGGCAACCATAGAGGAAAGTCATAAAAACGGACTCCCCGTTGCAGTCCATGCCACACAATTGGAAACTGCCCGTCTTGCGGTCGAAGCAGGAGCAGATTTTCTGGTTCACAGCGTAGAAGATGAGCGGGTTGATGATGACTTTGTAAAATTACTGATTGAGCGAAATGTCTCTTACATTCCGACGCTCATTGTGGGAGGGAATTACGAAAAAATCCTGAGCCAACAATTCGAACTCAGTCGTGCCGATCTGGATGTAGCAGAACCTCACATCACCGGAAGTTTACAGGATTTGCAGCATTTGCCCGATTCAGTGATTCCCGGCTGGGTCAAGCGCCTGATGAATGGACCAGCCCCCAATACTGCGAATGAAGATTCCATTATGGCATATAACCTCCGTAAGTTATATCGAGCCGGAGTCAACGTAGCAACCGGAACAGATGCAGGCAATATTGGGACCCTGCATGCCTCCTCCTATTATGCTGAAATTGCGGCGATGCACCATGCCGGACTGACGAATGCGGAGATTCTCAGGGCCTCCACTTTCAATGCAGCCAAAATTCTCGATAAGACGGATGAATTTGGAAAGCTGGCTGTTGGCAATCAGGCAGACTTACTGATCCTCAATGCAAATCCCCTTGAAGATCTCGATCATTTGCAAGACATCCACGCGGTAGTCAAATCCGGCAGACTCTATGAAGCAGATCAATTGGCACAAGACAGTCCGCAACAAATCGCCCAACGCCAACTCAATGCCTACAATGCTGGCAATGTAGATGCTTTTGTGGGATACTATCATTCAGAGGTAGAGGTATATCAGTTCCCTAATACCCTTCGGTACACCGGACGAGAAAAAATGCGCGGTAATTATGCCGGCTTTTTTGAAAAAAACCCAAAGCTCCATTGTGAGTTGACAGAACGAATTGTATTGGGAAATAAGGTGATTGATCGGGAACACATTACCGGATTGAGTTCCGGAGGTTCTTTCGATGCGGTAGCCATCTATGAAATAGAAGCAGGTATGATTAGGCGGGTCTATTTTATATCGGAATGAAAATATGTATCTTTCATCCAAATCCTGGTGGAAAAACGAGGTTTATTCACTCATTTTTTCACTTTTAACCTAACAAATATTCAGCCTAATGATCCGGCTTCCCCTCGTCTTGTTAACAGCAAGCTTGATGCTCTTATTCGCTGCCTGCCAGTCCATCAGCAAGCCCGCTGATGAATCAGATGCGCCGATGGCAAATGGCCCTACACTTCAACATGTCATCAGTCCCAAGGTTCCGGATCAGTTGATCTTTGCGGGGGAAAAAGTGCCTTTAAACAATCCTCATATTCGGGAGCGACTGGAACAGGAGTTGATCGCGAATATGTATTTCCATACCAGTACGCTGACCATCTTAAAACGCGACCTCCGCTGGCGGGACATGGTTCAGCAGGAACTTACAAAATCGGGAGTTCCAGAAGATTTCTTTTACCTGGCAATGGCCGAAAGCCGGTTGGATAACTTTGCCCGGTCCCCAGCCGGTGCAGTAGGTATGTGGCAGTTTATGCCTGCTACTGCAAAAGAATACGATCTCGAAGTCTCCAAACATGTGGATGAACGACGAGATCCTGTTATAGCAACTCAGGCTGCTGCCAGATACTTAAACAAAGCTCATGAAAAATTTGGCAACTGGACCGCTGTTGCTGCTTCTTACAACCGAGGCATGTCTGGCCTGCAACGTGCTATGGAGGCACAGCAAGTTCAATCCTACTACGACCTCTATCTCAATGCCGAAACCTATCGGTATGTTTTTCGGGTACTGGCCTTCAAGGTTATTTTAGAAAACCCGGAGGCATATGGCTATCATATCGGAAAATCAGACAAATACAAACCCTGGAAGTTTTCAGAAGTGCAGATCACAAAAAGCATCCCCGATCTTGCAGCCTATGCAAAGGAAAAAGGGATTACTTACGATGAACTGAGACGAATGAACCCCTGGCTGGATAGCGGATCGTATGAACTCCCGGTACCTACAGGCAAAAGCTATACCTTACGACTCCCCGCATAATTCCTCTTTATGAAACCCAACATACTCGGTCTCCGCACCCTCATTTATCAAGACAGTGATCTTGACGCGGCTAAAGCCTGGTATACCCGCGCATTTGGACAAGCTCCCTATTTCGATGAGCCATTTTATGTAGGATTTTCAATAGGTGGCTACTAACTCGGCTTACAACCTCTGGAAGGAGAACCTGCTCCCAAAAGTTTCCACAGCACGACTTACTGGGGCGTTGAAGAGGTAGCACTTCCTGACTCGTGAATATGGTGGAGATATCCAATATCCCACAAGTTGAGTTTAACAGCGGAAAATACGCTCAACTGGGTTTTGAAGTTTTACCTATCAATCTCCCTGCGCTTACGAATCCCCCGATAATCAATTGAGCAGGGGTATAAAATATTTGACTATTTTCGGACATGAGATTCCTGATTCTGTTACTACTAAGTTGCCTTTTTTATCGCTGTGTACCTCCCCCTACAGGCGATCGGCAAGTACCTATCCCGAAAAGCGAATTCCTCGATGCCTTCTCCCAATTAGGTCAGCAAACACAAACCATTAGTTATACAAATGAGATTGAGGTAGATCATAGCGGCGGGCATTTGCAAGGCATTCAGCGATACTGCAGTCAGGGGCAAGATCAATTGATTCTCAGTGGTAGTTCCAGTAGCTATTCCTATTTCACAAGTCTTTCTTTTCAGGACTCAGCGCAGGTAGATTATGTTCATCACATTCTGCCAAAACCCCTTAAACACGCCGGCGGCATTCAAGTATGGAGACAATTCCTGGCCATCGGAGTTGAGGATAATGAAGCCAGGGATCGATCACAGGTAATGATCTACGACCTTGGAGATTCCAGTGGCATTCCTTCTCTCGTTACCAGTATCCATCGAAAAGGCCCCCGGGAACGGGCTACAGCAGGCTGCATTGGCATAACCCACACAGCAGATGAAATCCTTCTTGTTGCAGGGAATTGGGACACCCGGGATCTTGATTTTTATGTGTGTTCTATATCCGACTGGGAATCGGGGGCAGCTCGTTTTGATTCTGTATTTACCCTACAGACAGCTACCTGGAATCAGCAGCAATCCGCTCCGGGGCCCTGGCTGTCTTATCAGAATATTAATTTATTCACCGATTCTACCCACCAGGTTTTTATGGTTGGTATGGCTCGTAATCAGCAGGGAAAGGATGTTGCAGATGTCTATCTCCTCACAAAAAATCCGGGCCATCAATACCAAATCAAGTGGCTTGACCGAAAGATTTTTCCCGCCACGAATTCAACCAGCTTTCAATTAGGTGCGGGAATTTATTGGGAATCAGGGCAGCCTATGCAACTCCTCTCCTGCGATCGAAACCTCAAGACGGGCGGACTCGTTCAGGTAATCAAATGATAGCTTACAATCCAAACAGGTTGGGTAGCCAAAGACTCAACTGAGGAAAGTAAGTAACTAACATCAGCACCACCATCATAGCGATGAACATCGGCAATAAGGGTCGAATGATTTTAGTAATTTCCAGTTTTGCAACGGCTGCACCTACAAAGAGAACAGAACCTACCGGCGGTGTACAGAGCCCTACACAGAGGTTCATCACCATGATGATTCCAAAGTGAGTAGGATCGATTCCCAATTCAATTGCTACAGGTAAAAAGATCGGCGTAAAGATCAATACCGCTGGTGTCATGTCCATAAAAGTACCCACAAAGAGCAGGATCATGTTGATGATCAACAGGACCAGGATGGGATTCCCACCCCCGATGGATAACAAGGCAGCGCTGACATCCTGCGGAATATTTTCAAACGACATGCCCCATGACATCGCCATCGAAGTAGCAATCAGCAGCATCACAATTGCTGTAGTTCCAACTGTATTCAAAAGGATTTGTGGAATATCCGCCCAACTCACCTCTCCGTAGATAAATCCAAGAATCAAGGTGTAGAGCACCGCAATTGCAGATGCCTCGGTGGCGGTAAATTTCCCGGTAACAATTCCTCCAATTACCACGACCAACAGGAATAAACTAGGAATTGCATCCAAGAAAGAGGCGAATCCTTTTTTAGATCGGGAATCGTCAAAATCAGTTGCCTCATCCACTTCAATTGCTTCCACAACTAATTCTCCCGATTCTATTTTTTTCTTTCTCCGAATAAAGAGTACGGCAGCGACTCCCATCAGGGCGAGTCCTAACAAAATACCCGGAATATATCCTGCTACAAACAGGGCTGCAATAGAAACCCCTCCACTCGCCAGGGAATATACAATCAGAATATTACTGGGTGGGATAATCATTCCGGTGGTGGAAGAGGTGATATTCACCGCAGCAGAAAATGCAGGATCATATCCTTCTTTGACCAATCTGGGGTGCATAAATCCCCCAATAGCAGAAGCCGCAGCAACAGCAGAGCCCGATATGGCACCAAACATCATGCTCGCCATAATGTTGACATAGGATAAGCCACCGGGCAGAAACCCGACCAATGTTTTAGCAAAATCGATCAACCTTCGGGCAATCCCCCCCTGATTCATCAATTGACCTGCCAGCACGAAAAAGGGAATGGCCAACAAGACAAAACTATCCAACCCATTTGCCATACGATGGGCAACTGTGGTAAAGGCAATCATCGAGGGCATACTGACCAGTAAAGTCGCCATGGCAGAGATGCCCAGGCTATATGCGATCGGCACCCCGATAGACAGTAGTATGATAAAAGTTAATACGAGTATTAAGACTTCCATAAGATTCTTTCATTAATGATCCGCGAGCAGGAAAACCACCTCCCATGCTATTTAGGTGGAAGTAGCTGGAGCTTTGAGAGCCAACATTTCATATATACTGTAGTAAGCAATCAGGGCTCCGCTCAAGGGAAGCACCACATATACATAGCCCAGCGGGATTCCGAGGGCTGGTGCTGTCTGGCCGAGTGATAAGGTGATATAGATTAATCGAATTCCCCCGATCAACATGACAAGAATCGCGAATACTGCTGTAATACCGTAAATAAATTGACGCAATTGCCAGGTCCTGCGTCCGTTCAGCCTGGTGAAAATCAATTCCAGCGCGAGGTGCATTTTTTGGCCGGTAGCATAGGCGGCTCCCAGCAGGCCGACCCATATCAGACAAAATCGAGCAAGTTCATCTGTAAAGGAACTTGGGAGAACGGGTAGTAAACCTGCCAATACCTGCCACAACACATCAATGACCATAATGGCCATCAAGGTGATCAGGGTCTTTTCCAATATATTATCGAGGGTTTGTCGTAGCTTCATACGAATGGGATAAGGTCAGTTTACTCTAGCTTTATTGGAGATTCTATTTTACAGCCTGGATTCGCTGAATCAGGTCATAAATTACCTTATCATCAGCAAAGTCATCGTACATTCCCGATATATCATCCATAAAAGGCTGTTTCTCAGGACGGATGATCTCCACCCCCTGGGACTCCAGAAATTTCAGGTCTGCCGCTTCTGTCTCAGCCCATAGTTTCCGCTGAAACACTACCGATTCTTTTACGGCATCCATCAACCAACTTTGTTCCTGGTCAGATAGGCGATTCCAAACATGCGTACTCATGATCAGGACATCCGGCACAGCAGTATGCTCATTCAGGGAATAGAACTTACATACTTCATAGTGGCGGGAGGAACGAAAAGAAGGAGGATTATTTTCCGCACCATCCACGCGCCCCTGCTGGAGGGAGGTGTATAATTCTCCCCAGGCGATCGGTTCCGGCTTTGCGCCATAGGTAGACACCATCGACATGGCTGTTTGGCTTTGCTGAACCCGAATCTTCAGTCCTGCGAGATCCTCAGGCTTTTCCACCTTCTTCTCACGGGTATAAAAACTTCTGCTCCCAGCATCATAATAACACAGGCCACGCAGCCAGTATTTCTGTGCCCCAAGCAGCAAATCTTGTCCCACTTCACCATCCAGCACATCAAAATGATGCTGGCGACTTCGGAAGATATATGGCAAGCCCAGTACACGGGTATTGGGATCAAACTGCTCCAAGACAGCAGAAGACACTTTTGTCATCCCAATACTTCCAACTTGAAGGAGTTCCAATAATTGCCGCTCAGTTCCCAACTGCTCTCCGGGATAAATCTCCATTCGCAGCTTTCCGCCTGATTTCTCGACAACCTTTTCAGCCATAAACTCCATTGCTTTATGGACCGGGTGTTGAACATCGAGGCCATGTGCTAATTTGAGGGTCTTATAATTGAGGACCTCCGCGCACCCTCCAAAAAACAGTACCACCACCAAACATGCACAACTGGTACGAGCAAACAGATTCATAGACGAGTAGTTTATTCAAGGACAACGAAGGACTTACCTGCTATCTTCCCTGTAAAGAGGAAGTGGAAAGGGGAATTTGCTAATAAATATTCAGAAAAGTGAAATTTCCTGGTTTATTGCCCCCGAATATCCCGAATGAGTGCGAGGGTTTCGCGGCATTTCTCTTCTAATTCCCCATAGGCTTTCCGGGCGAGCAAATCCTTGGTAATCAATTTAGATCCCATTCCCACACAGGCAGCACCTGCCTCAAACCATTCCGTAAGATTCTCCCGGGTAGGACTTACACCTCCCGTGGGCATAATACTGGTCCAGGGTTGAGGGCCGCTGATCGCTTTGATAAATGCGGCTCCCCCTACTGCTGGGGCGGGAAATATCTTCACAATCTCCGCACCCAATTCTTCAGCATAGGAAATTTCGGAAAGCGTCGCACAGCCAGGGCCCCAAAGAATTTTTCGGCGGTTACATACTTTTGCCATTTCCGGAACCAGAATAGGGGAAACGATGAAATTTGCCCCTAATTGAATGTAGAAGGCAGTCGTTCCGGCATCTACCACCGAACCTACCCCAAGGATCATATCCGGCATATCGCGTGCAGCGATCTTATTCAATTCGCCAAAAATCTCATGGGCATAATCCCCGCGATTGGTGAATTCCATGAGCCTGACCCCACCGGCATAACAGGCTTTCATGACAGCATGCGCCGTTTCTATATCAGGATAATAAAACAGGGGCATCATGCCCTGATTGTGCAAAGCTTGAGCAACTTGAATTCTTGTAAATCTTGCCACGAGTATGTATTTGTTAATTTTTCCTTCTTTCTTCTTTCCTCTCTCCTGTCTCCTGTCCTCTGACACCTCTACCGGCTCACCCTTCCCGAAGCATCTCCGCTCATGAGTTTTTCGACCTCCTCAACCGTAACCCGGTTAAAGTCGCCAAAGATCGTATGCTTGAGGCAGGAAGCGGCAACTGCAAAATTAAGGGCTTGCTGATAATCACCCGGATATGAGAGCAGGCCATAAATCAAGCCTCCCATGAAGGAATCTCCTCCGCCAACCCGATCCACGATATGCGTGATCTGATAGGTAGGCGCCTGAAACAGTTGCTTACCATCCCACAGTACGCCTGACCAGCTATTATGATTGGCACTATGGGAACCACGCAGAGTGATAATCACTTTTTGAGCGCGGGGAAAACGTTCCATCATCTGGCGGCCGACAGATTCATAAGCGGCTCCTTCCACATGACCCTGAGTGACATCTACGCCCTCGGGATGAATGCCAAATACTTTTTCAGCATCTTCTTCATTTCCAAGTACCACATCACAGCCTGCTACCAGATCCGGCATAACTTCCCCGGGGGTCTTGCCCCATTTCCAGAGTTTTTTGCGGTAATTCAAGTCCGTAGAAACGGTAATTCCCTTTGAGTTGGCCGCATCAATCGCCTCTTTACACACCAAAGCGCAGCCTTCAGAAATAGCGGGGGTAATTCCGGTCCAGTGAAACCACTGGGTATCCTGAAACACTTCGTCCCAATCGATCATACCCGGCTGAATTTCTGAAATGGCAGAATGTGCCCGGTCATAAATAACCTTACTTCCCCGACTGACAGCTCCCGTTTCAAGGTAGTACACCCCTACCCGGTCGCCTCCGGTGATGATATGCTGAGTCCCTACATTAAATCGGCGCAATTCGCCTTTAAGGGAATCAGCAATATCATTTTCAGGAAGTCGGGTTACATACTCAACAGGCAATCCATAATTTGCAAGGGAAACGGCTACATTGGCTTCTCCTCCACCATAAGTAGCAATAAAGTGATCAGCCTGGCCGATCCGAGAATACCCCGGCGTAGAAAGCCGAAGCATGACTTCTCCAAATGTTACGATCTTTTTCACGCGTATTGATTAATTATAGTCCAAAGTAAGCTTTGGCATTATGATAACAAATATTTTCGACCATTTTTCCCAGCCATTCGATTTCATTAGGTAGTTGGCCGCTTTCTACATCATTCCCCAACATATTACACAGAATTCGCCGGAAATATTCATGACGGGGATAAGATAGGAAACTTCTGGAATCTGTCAGCATTCCTACAAACCGACTCAACAGTCCCATATTGGAAAGGGTTTCCATCTGCTTTTCCATTCCATCTTTTTGGTCCAGAAACCACCAGCCAGAACCAAACTGCATTTTTCCCGGTTTCGAGCCATCATTAAAATTCCCGATCATCGTCGCCATCACCTCATTATCCCGTGGATTGAGATTATACAATACGGTTGGCGCAAGTCTGTCTTGTGAGTCCAGCCGATCCAGGAAACGGGACAATCGGCTGGCAATTTCAAAATCACCAATGGAATCAAAGCCTGTATCGGGGCCCAGGGATTTCATCATTCGGGTACTATTGTTTCTCAGTGCGCCCAGATGAAATTGCTGCGTCCAACCCTTTTCATGATAGAGTTCCCCGAGGTGAAACAAGAGTGCCGATTTGTATTTTTCGATTTCCATCGGCTTCAACTTATTCCCCAATCTTACTTTCTGAAAAATATAGTTCACCTCATGATCTGTAAAATCAGCAGCATAAGCTGTTTCCAGCCCATGATCAGACAATCGGCATCCCATCGAGTCAAAAAAATCTGCTCGTTGCCGCAAAGCATCCAGCAAATCGATGAAGTGTGCCATCTCCGAATGGGTAACTGCTGCCAGTTTATCCAGATACTGATTAAGGGCTTCCGGATTTTCTACTCCAAGTGATTTATCCGGTCGAAAGGTTGGTAAAACCTTTACCTCAAAATCCGAATCTTTCAATATTTGGTGATATTCGAGCGAATCTATCGGATCATCGGTTGTACACACCACACGCACATTCATCTGCTTCAGGATTCCACGCGCACTAAAACCAGGCTCTTGTAATTTTGCGGTGCAGGTATCATAAATCTCGCGTGCAGTATCCGGATTCAGGAGTTTGGTAATCCCAAAAGGATTTTGAAGCTCTAAATGTGTCCAATGGTAAAGAGGATTCCGCATGGTATAGGGAACCGTTTCTGCCCATTTTTCAAACTTCTCATAATCAGAGGCATCTCCTGTACAGTATTTCTCGGCAATTCCATTGGTACGCATAGCCCGCCATTTATAATGGTCGCCTTCCAACCAAATCTGGGTCAGGTTTTCAAAAACCCGATCCTCAGCAATATCCTTGGGGGACAAATGGCAGTGATAATCAATAATGGGCATATTCGCTGCATACGAATGATACAGCTGTTGTGCGGTGGGGCTATCTAATAAAAAATGTTCGTCCAGAAAGGGTCGCATGGATGGCAGCTTAGCAAGTGAAAAAATAGTCCTTAGCTTATCAAGTATAGTAATTTTGCAGCTAAGGAATTATTGCATTCGTTTGCCCATACACGGAAAATATCAAGCCCAAAGGGCCGCAAATTGTCTGATCCTTATCTATTTGATTTTATTTTTCAGGTGGGAAAAATGAGCGGCAGCAGGGATAGCTCCTTTCATACAAGAAAGAAACCAAAGAAGCATAATTATGATACCCAGTAACTTAGCCCCTGGATTGACTGACACGGGATGCCAGCTGTTCAATTTCAGCAAGGATCATATGAGCCGTTTTGAGTGCCCGATACCCATCCCGGATAGACACCCGAACCGGAGCACCTGTTAAAATCGATTGGGCAAACTCCTGAAGCTCCATCAGGATCGCATTTCCCTCGGCAACTTCAGGCATTTCAAATACTAAAAACTTCTTTTCGTCACCTTCGCCCATCTCAAATTTCATGGCATTCGTATCATTCGAAACTTCGTTTTCCTCCCGAATCCGAAAAACTTCAGATTTTTTCTTGAGGAAATCAACGGCCACGTATCCCCCTTCCTGAATGATGCGAAGGCGACGCATATTTTTGATGGAAATCCGGCTTGCAGTCAGGTTGGCCACACATCCATTTTCAAATTCGATACGGGCATTTGCGATATCGGGCGTATCGCTGATCACCGCTACCCCACTTGCACTGATCTGGCGAACCGGAGAATCTACCATACTCAGGATTACATCCAGGTCATGAATCATCAAATCCAACACAACCGAAACATCTGTCCCTCGCGGATTGTACATCGCAAGTCGGTGGCCTTCCAGGAACATAGGGTTCAATTCCATATGTTCAACCGATAGGAATGCCGGATTGAAGCGCTCCACATGCCCGACCTGTCCTACTAAATCAGAGGATTCTATCATCTGGAGCAGCGTCTCCGCTTCTTCCAGGGTATTGGTCAGGGGTTTTTCAATAAAAATATGCTTGCCTTTTTTAAGGGCCAGCTGGGCACAATCAAAATGTGAAAGGGTAGGCGTAACAATATCCAGGGCATCGACATGATCGATCAGGGCTTCGATCTCAGAAAAAGCGGGGACACCATATTCTTCTGCGACCTTAGCTGCATGCTCAGGATTGACATCATAAAAGCCGACGACCTCAAAATCCTCAATTTGTTTGAGTAATTTAAGGTGGATTTTTCCTAAATGTCCTGCGCCGAGTAAACCGATTCGTACCATTCGTTCGTTATATTGGGGGCAAAGGTAAGGCAATTTTTCAATACAATAGAATCTCAGACAAGCAAATACCGATGAATAGTTATTCCCGATGGACAGCAGCAATCTGCACACTTATTTTCCTAACGACCAGTGCCTGTGAACACAATGGCCCTGACCCGGTAGCAGAAAGTAATTACCCAGTGAATATAGGCGAGATCGTCATGGCTTCCTGCGCTACCAGCGGTTGTCATATAGCGCCCAACCCACCGGTTGACCTCGACCTCAGTACCTGGACAGGTGCGATGGCGGGTTCTGACTTTGGAGCTATCTTGATTCCCGGCTCCCCGGAGTGGTCGCATTTCATTCAGCACATCAACACCTTTGAGGACCTTGGCGTGCGAGCTGCTCCTGTCATGCCACCAGAGAGTACTGCTGCCCCCCTTTCCCGCGAAGTAGTAGAGTCCGTAAAAACGTGGATCGAAAATGGCGCACCGAATGTGGATGGATCAAAAAGATGGGCAGAACAAGAAACGCGTAGCAACGGAAAATTATTTACCCTTTGCCAGGGCAATGACTTGATTGCGGTTACCGATTTGGA
>CAYGTH010000142.1:0-2798 GCA_964352745.1 uncultured Bacteroidia bacterium | reverse complement strand
CGGGTGGAAGTGGATCCCGATCCCGCTCTCATTCAACTCAATGAAAGCGGAAGTCGGGCGGTCATTTCGCATTTCAACAGTTCCACGACTGCGCTATCCCGCCTTACCATGCTTAATCTGGAAAATATGACGATCGTGGATGAAGTAGTCGCCACTAGCGACTTACTTGCTTCTCCCCATGGCATGGCCGCAAATAGTGATTTTAGCCTGTTATATGTCGTTGCAAATGGCGGAAACTATTATGCAAAATGGGAGATCAGTGAGAATGGATTTATCGACCACGAGGAAATCCCAATAGATCCCTTGAATTCCCCTTCTCCTCAGGAATCAGTTGCCTACAAGCCCTACCATTGCTTCCTCACGCCTGATGAAGAACAATTGTTCATTTCCTGTAGTGAAACGAATGAAGTACGGGTATTCAGTACCGCCAATGATTCCCTGATTGCCACCATCCCTGTCGGTTTATATCCTCGTCTGATGGAATATGATGCCGAGAGTGATCAGCTTTTTATTGCCTGTGCAAAACAGGAAAGTTTTCCGGATCAGGGCAGCATGAAGGGATGCGTTTCTGTAGTGAATGTGAGCAATATGAGTTTTGTGCAGAATATCTACCGATTAGGCCACCGTCCTCATGGTTTGGGAATAGATACAGCCAGGAGAAGACTGTTTGTATCCTCAGAAAATACCGGCGGAATCGACCCACCTCACCATGCGCTGGATGGTACAGGCCCTCCCGGCAAATACAATATCGTAGATCTCAATACCCTTCAGGTTTTGACTGAAGAGGAGACCGAAGTCGCTGTATTCCCGAGTTCACTCGTAATCAGCGAATAATTTGCTATTTTCCGGCGATATGAAAGAGCTACACAAGCCGGAGTACGATTTCTGGACGCCATTACGGTGGATTCACCTCTCGTGTTTGCAGGTGCTTATTGCTCTCCTGATTCTTGCCTGCATAGGAGGATGTAGCAATAGCGACTCTGAGCGATCCGTCCAGGCTTTCCTGGACGAGCTGGCTCAGGAAAAAGGACAAAGACGGGATTCCCTGGTGGCCAGCATTCCAACGGCTTTATTCCTTCGGGAAGATTTACCTGCTTTACATGCAGCCATTCAGCGCAAGTACCCAGATGATTCTCTGTCAACAGGGACCCGCACTGCTTTGCTAGGCGTCCTAGAGAACCTGCATGACGGTCAAACGCCCGAAGTGATTTCGGCCATATTACCAGAAACAGAGGCGTATCCCCCCCTCCAAACCGCTGCCTTGCGGGTATTGGCGGCCATAGGTACGCCGCCTGCCCTACATACTTTTTTATCAACAATCAGCAAAAGCCACACACAACAAACGCAATTGGAAACCGTTTTCCTGCCGCTTATTCCGGATAGTTCGCTGCAACATTTATTTCCAGATTTTTTAGCCACCCAACTTCCGCCAAGAGCGATCTACCAAACATTAGCAGAAGCCCTGCAGCAAAGCCCTGAACTGGCTTCGCGCCTGACCGATAGCGTCGGCGGAATGCTGGATCAGTATCAGCAATTGGCTCAATCTTATCGGGAGACTGCTGGCAGTCGGAGGGCAGAATCTCTTGAAACCAAGGATTGTATTCAGTATATATTGAAGGCCCTTGCTCACTATCCTGTACTTCCGGAAGTCAATCAATTGCTCACAAAAGGCCTTTCAGATTCTCAGCCTGAAATCCGGCTCGCTTCGCTCCTGGCTTGCTTTGATGCCAAAATTCCCGTGAGCGACTCTACCCTTCGCACAATTGCTGCCGATTTCCGCATTCGCAATCAACTCTATCAAGCACTCAACGAACAAGGTATGTTGGCTCGTTTTCCAGACAGATGGAAGCAACAGGTATATTTTGCAGAAAGCGATCTTGCAAATTGGTTGGCAAATCCTGCTAATTCGGGCCATTTTCCAGATCAAATAGAATTACTGGAACTGGCTGACTCTATTAGCCAATCCGAGGCTGGGCGCATGTTTGCCTTTCGGTTTCGATATTCAGGGGATAGCTGGCGCATCGGAATCAGTGGCCCACAGCCCACAAACGCCTCAGAATTCGTAACCAGCGGATTCCTCACCAATAGTTTATACAAAACAGAGCGACAGGTGAAATTTGGAGCGCATATTCGCGAGTTAATGGAGTGATTTTTTTCGGCTTTGCCTGAGCTCAAAGAGAACTGAACGCTAAGACACAAAGAAGCAAAGCGCCTTTGGCAAGCGGATATTGAATAATGAGTAGCAGAGAAATCTTTACAACTTTGCGAGAGCAAATAAAGAAACAGCTACCCCCCCCATCGTGCTACGGTTTGCTGATAGCTGACATATTCTTCCCCATGTAATTTCAGCAGGTGCTTTTCTTCTAATCGAACTTGTATTTGTATGAGCATATAGCTCCCACCCAGGGTCAGCAGCGTAAAGGCATTCGGGATGCATAACCACAGTCCCAGCATGGCAAGTAGCATCCCGAGAAATATCGGATTCCTCAAAAAGCGAAATAGTCCCGACTTGACCAACTTGGTTTCTGATTTGAGATCGATTCTATCCCGCCAATTCTTTCCCATCTGAATCTGGGCCAATAGTATGATGCCAAAAGCCGCAATCAGCAATACAAGCCCTGCTATTTGCAAGGGGATCATCTCGACAAACGTCATGGGAGCAGTCAGGCGATAGGAATAAGGGACAAAAACATACATGACCACGGCATAGATCGGCAGGATCATGAGATTAAGCAGGTAGGAAGCGATCAACTCAGATAGTTCGTCAGCGGGTAGGTTATCGACTATCAGGCCATGCT
>CAYGTH010000141.1:11655-15331 GCA_964352745.1 uncultured Bacteroidia bacterium | reverse complement strand
CCGCGTAGCGGCTGAATATGGGTAGCACCGATCCCTCCCCCCATTTTGGGGATCGAGCGTCATGGACGCCCAGAGTCGCGGGGATTGAATTTGAATTTGCAATTGAATTTGAACTTGAGATCGGGTTTGGGATTGCAAATCCCGAAGAGCTGGAGAAAGAGGAAAGAGGCAGAAGGCAGATTAGAGAAGTGAGACAATAGATTATAAAAGTCAGCCGATAGATCCTGCCCTTCTATTCAAATGGTACTAATCTTTCCCTTTTTTATCTAAGTGCTTAGGTTTTAGAAGAACCCAACCTCTCCGGTTTTCATCTTTCTTCTTCCGTCTATTATCTTTTATCTTCTTACTCTCCTACCAATTCCATTTGGTTAATGATTGCAGTCCAGATACTGGTAACCCCGTTGTCCATCCGGGTCCAGATCGGGCAGATTCTTCCCCCTAAAGCATCTATGTTGATGTAGTCGCCCATAAAGGCATCTTTCTGGGGAACAAAAGGAGTATTACTGATACGGAGGTTTTCAAAACTATCGCCTCCATTGGTTGAATAGGCGAGGTACACATCGGTCCGGAGATCCTCATAGTTCCGGCGGTCATAAAACAACACATAAATAAAGCCTGTGGCTGGATCGACAGTCATCCAACTCATAAATTGATGGTTGCCCGGCTCATCATTATTGACCCGAATCGGAGGCGACCAAACATTCCCTCCATCGGTAGATTTGGTGATCCATATATCCGTATCATCGGGACCGTTTCGCTGATCTGACCAGTTTACATATATAGTTCCCGCATAGGGACCACTGCTCAGGTCACATTCGATGACAGGCATTCCATTGGTTCGGGCTACTCCCGGCACCTCAAATGCCCAGCCACCGGGTTGTTCAGCTATGACAAAATCGGAAATCAACCAATCTCCGCCTTTATTCACAGATCGATCAAAATATACATGCTCATCCCGCGCCCAGGTAACATATACTTCACCGTTGGGCCCCACAGCAGGCATGGCCCCTTCGACCGTCCCATCTCCATCCAGGCAATCCCCCGGGACTTCATTGATTGTCTTTGCCTCGGTCCAGGATTTCCCCCGGTTAGTAGATTTGGCAAACATGATCTGACTCTTA
Source organism: uncultured Bacteroidia bacterium (assembly GCA_964352745.1). Lineage (GTDB taxonomy): Bacteria > Bacteroidota > Bacteroidia > J057 > J057 > CAYGTH01. The sequence continues at coordinate 14,210 of CAYGTH010000141.1, read as the reverse complement.
TCCTCGGGTTTTTGGCTTTGATAGGTATCAAAGCGTGTCCACGTCACATACACTACATCAGACTTCAAATCTATTGCTGCCCATTCTTTATCGTGATCCTTTAATCTTTCCTCCCCAAGTGAGCTTCCATCGTTCCAGGTCTTCCCGGCATCTCTGGACTTTTGGACTACAATCCGATCCAGGAAATCAGGACTTGAGTAGGCCTTATTGGAAGGATTTGACAAATGGAAATAATAAAAATCTCCTTTTGAATCTGCAACGATAGCAGGATCTCCATATACCCCCATTGAGGAGGTTAATTTTTCTTTTTCCCAGGTTTTCCCGCCATCCTCTGTGCGATATATATTATCGAGGACAGAACCCGCAACAATATTATCCAGGTTGATTGGATTAATAGCAATGGTAGGTTCGGCCGGAGATCGACCTAGCCGAACATGGTCAAGCTTAATGGGTACAATGTTGGTCGGCGGTTTGGGGACTTCTGCCACCCTTAGTTCTTCGGCCAGGTGATCAATGTAAAGGATTCCATTCAGGTGATCTATTTCATGCTGAAAAATCGTGGCAGTAAAATCCTCAATCATTTCGACCTTATGCTCTCCTTTTGGCGTATCATATTCTAATAAAATAGCATAGGCGCGAAATACGGAATCCCGCCGATCAGGAATAGACAAACACCCCTCTGGCCCACATCGTTTGAGCTTACTATACTGACGAATCACCGGATTGAGGTACACTTCAAAAGGGAAGCCGGGTTTATCAAATCGCTGTACCCAGATGATTCGGCGCAATAAACCGACCTGGGGAGCAGCGATCCCTACCCCCATAGAAGCAGAGTCCGTTACAGTATTGTACAACCGTTCAATAAAATGAGCTAACGTGGAGTCTGCAAGATCAGGGTGTACCGTATAGCTCTTTTGACGCAGGAGAGTCGAATCTTCCGGATCTGTAATCAGAAATAATCGCATAGGGGATTCGATCGAGCCGTTTCTGATCAAGGCTTCTTCCTCCGCACTAAAATTATTCTGAGAAAAAGCTAAAAGAGGTAAGCAGTAAAGAATTCCAATAAGTGGAATTAAGTGGTTCATGCTAAGCACATTCATAAATTTTTCTTTCCGACCTGTCCAAATGGCAATGATCCAAAAAGAAATCTGTAATCGTTAGTCTTGAAATAGGGGCTATTCATGGATACATTCTACTCGGCACTCAGTAATTCTGTAGCAGCTGCCAGAGCAGCATTCATTTGGTCTTTGATTTCCATGATACGCGTACGCTGCGCTTGTTGGGTTGTCAATAACTGGGTTAATTTGGCTTCCTCAGGCAGGGTTTCCGGAATTTGCTTCATGGTTTTCATCCAATCCATCATCCCATCATAGGATTCCTGAAGGTTTTGCTGAGTAGTTTCCAGGGCCTTTACACGCTCCTGATCAATCTCTTCTCCCCGAATATTGAGTTGGTTCAAAGCTTGCTGTAACTCTTCGATCCGGGATTTTGCCTGTCCCATTTTGGGCATCACTTCATCATGGAGAGCTACTGCCTCTTCATATACCGTTTGGGCTTCTTTGGCGGTAGGATTATCTCCTGCATTAGATTTGCAGGCAAACAGCAGTAAAACAGTTAAAGCAAATAAGGAAATTTGAAAATTCAAATAGAGATTCATAATGGCTAATTGCGTGTAATCGCAAGATACGCGACTTTATGTGCCCTGTCAAGCGGAAGCAGGGCTATTCCCCACTACTGAGGGCAACTGCTCGCTCATAGGCAGCTCGTAATCCTGTTTTGATGCGAGCTGAAACTTCCTGATCCTGAAAACGGTTCATCGCCGCCTCGGTAGTTCCTCCCTTGGAGGAAACCCGCCGGATCCATTCTGCACAGCTGACTTCATTTTTATGCAACAAATTAACGGAGCCGAGAAAGGTTTGCTTGACAAGCAACTGGGCTTCCGAATCCGAAAACCCCATTTCCCGCCCGGCTTCAATCATTGCCTGCATAAAGAAAAACACAAAAGCCGGGCCACTTCCTGAAATAGCAGTCGACACATCGATTTGTTCCTCATCTGGGGCATACAGGGACTTACCTGTAGTATTGATTAAATTCTGTATAGAAAAGATCTCAACCCGACTTACCTGATCAGAGGCAGTAAATACGGTCATCCCCAGGCCTACTTGCGCAGGGAGATTAGGCATAGCCCGCACTACCTTGTCCACACCCGTCGCCTTCTGGATGACTGTCAACCGAATCCCCGCCATAATTGACAGCAGAATATGGTCCTGATGCAAATAGGGACGAATCGCTTTTGCCAGGGTCAGGAAGTCTTGTGGCTTAACTGCCAGAATGATAAGATCCATGCTCCGCAAATACGCTCCCGGTTCTGTAAAAACCGGATTATCGGAAACATCCTGAACAGCTCCTGCTTTGGATTCTGTCCTTTCTAAAAAATAAAGATGATCCCGGCTTACTACACCAGAATTGATGAAACTATGCCCATATGTAAGGCCCATGTTTCCTGCACCAATGATGAGAAGATTCACGAGAATGGAGGGTTAAGAGTGGAAGGG
>CAYGTH010000141.1:7587-11645 GCA_964352745.1 uncultured Bacteroidia bacterium | reverse complement strand
ATTCGGGAGTTTGGGAATTCGGGAGTTTGGGAGTTTGGGAATTCGAGAGACGGGGAATTTCTAATCCGCTGGCTCTATCTCGAAATCCCGAAATCTCCTGCTCCCGAAATCCCCTCCTAAAATTCCTGTCGATCTATCGAGGCAAGGCCGAGGTGATCCCAGAATTCCGGATAAGATTTTTCGACTACTTCAGGATCTGCAATCTCCAGGCTCGGCTGTAGCAAAGCCAAAGGGGCGAAGGCCATCGCCATCCGGTGGTCTTCATAAGTCGCTACCGGTCGGTTACTCGGTGAGAAGGTCCCGGAAATCACAAAGGTTTCCGATTCTTCTTCCTGCATGGCAATTCCAAACTTGATCAACTCAGTTTGAAGGGCTTCAATCCGATCGGTCTCTTTAATGCGTAGCGTCTCAAGTCCGGTCATTCGGACAGGAATTCCAAGTCCTCCTGAAACAACTGCCACAGTCTGTGCCAAATCAGGTGTTGCAGAAAAATCTATGTCAATTGTTTTTTTAGAAGGCTTGCGCTTATACTTAGAGAGCAATACTCCTTCACTTGTAAATTTGGATTTTACTCCGAAGTCTCGCATTATATTGGCAATCCGACTATCTCCCTGCCGTGAATCTTTCCGTAACCCGGTCAAAAAGATTTCAGCATCCTCAGAAAAAGCCACGATGGTGTACCAATAACTGGCAGCAGACCAATCTGACTCAATCACAATGGGATTGGGCTGATACGCCTTCTCCGGAACGATGATCGTATTGCCCTGCCATTCGCATACCACTCCCAGATGCTCCATAAGGCTGAGCGTCATCTCCAGATAAGGGCGGGAATTGATTTTCCCAACCAGTTCCAGCTCAAGCCCTCCGGGCAGGATGGGACCGATCATCAACAATGCAGAAATAAACTGGCTGCTTACATTTCCCTGGATGGCCAAATGGCCTCCATTCATCTTTTTACCTTTGCTCGCAATGTGTAAAGGAGGATATCCTTCCCGCTTCCAATAAGAAATCCCGGCCCCCAGCTCTCGCAGAGCTTCTACCAAAATCCCGATCGGGCGATTGCACATACGAGGCGTACCTGTAATGATTTGATCGCGCTCCTGTACACACAGGAAAGCAGTCAAAAACCGCATCGTGGTTCCGGCATCCTTTACATCCAGCATGTCAGCATCTGATCCCAACAAGCTAATGAGGGTCTGCGTATCGCGGGCCGAAGCCAAATTTTCGAGTTCGAAAGACTCCTCACTTAGCGCACGCAAAATTAATGCGCGGTTGCTCTCGCTTTTGGAAGCGGCCAGTGGAATACGAACTCTAACCCGTTCTTGCCGGGCGGACAAGGAAATCATGAATGAGAAAATGTTGCTACCTACTACAGAATATAAGCAATGTTATACTGCTTTTTCAAAGTGCGGCAAGTTACACATTCAATCCAATTGGCAAAAACGGATTGAAGGATTTTCCAGTTTAATTCCTGATTCACCTCCTGATTCACCGCTTTTAATCGGTATCAGATTTCCCCGGCAGAAAGAAAAAATTATGATGGGTATGTTGGGTCGCATCAAAAGGAACCAATTCCTGATCGATCAATACGCGAATATCATACCCGAGGTCTTGCAAGATATCGAAACACCGTTGTCGGTTTTCATTGTCCCAAAGCTCACAGTAAATCATTGGCTGATGGCGCGTGAGTAAATCGATTGCCCCTGCCAGAATGAATTGTTCGTAGTTTTCTACGTCCATTTTGATCGCTGCAATCCGGCTTTGCTGATCGGCCAGTAAATGATCCAGCGCGTATTGCGCTACTTCGTAGGTGACATAAGGGCTGTCATAGTCCTCGATACTTGCATGGTTCACATGGCTCAAGCCCTGCATCCGGACTCCCTTCAAGACAGGCATTTTCATCTCGATCCGGGCTTCCTTTGTTCCCAGGGCAAAGGGAAATACGGTAACATTCTTAAGCTTCAGGTACCGAATTACCCGATTGAGTGTCACGACATTATCGGGTACCGGTTCATAGGCAAATACCTGCCCTTGGCTGCATTGCCTGGCCATGAGTGCCGACATGATACCAATATTCGCACCGATGTCCAGCACCAGGTCGGTGGGCTGCAACATACTGCAAAAATGGTTGAAATCGCCTTCTTTATCCTGTGGCTCCCACCGCAAAGTCTTGATTTTGACGATCGCGAATAGAAATAAATAGGTATCAAAGCCCAACAGCCATTGCAGGAAAGCCTGAATCGTTTTCTTCATGCGTTTACAATTCCGGCCCAAATTTAAACAATTCGCGCATTTGCACAGGAAGCTTAGCCCATGATTACAATCATTCTATCAGAATAATCGTTGAAATAGATGCATGGATTCCCTAATTTCGAGGGTTTCCCGGATATTTATGACCGATAAATATTTTTGCGTCTCAACGGTTAGAAAGCATACTCCATGAAAAAATACACGATTTGTTTACTGATCTTATCCTTTTGGGGCATAACTACCCTATTTGGTCAAACTGAGAAAGCTTTATTCAAACGCGGATTGTCCCGGCTCGAAATCGAGGATGATGCCGGTGCAGAGAGTGATTTCTCAATGGTTTTAAAACTAAATCCCGCAAGCGACGCCGCTTACTTCAATCGGGGCATAGCACGCCTTCGTCTGGGAGAATATGCCGCTTCCATGCAGGATTTTAGCCTGGCCATTGATATTAAGCCTGATAATCCGGAGTCTTATTATCAGCGAGGCCTGTCCAAGCTCGGATTAGAAGATTACCTCGGTGCCATGTCGGATTTTAATATTGCGATCAAAGGCAAATCCAAAGATGAGCGTTTTTATCGGGAAAGAGCTACTGCCAAAAGTGGCTTGCAGGATTATCGCGGAGCCATCACAGATATTACGGTTGCGATCAAGATGAATTCCAAAGAGCTGAATTATTATTATGATCGGGCAGAAGCGTTCATCAACCTCCGTGATTTTGGAGCAGCAGTACGTGACCTGGATCGGGTAGTGGCTTCCGACCCCTCCAATTTCAATGCATACAATGCCCGCGCAGAAATAAAACTACAAGCAGGAGATAAAAACGGTGCTTGCCTGGACTGGAGTAAGGCCGGAGAATTAGGTGATGTAAGTGCTTATCAGAAGATTCGGGAGAATTGTAATTGAGAAAGAGGGAGTTCGAGAATTCGAGAGATGGGGAGATGGAGATGGAGAGATGGGGAGTTCGAGAGATGGAGAGCAGCTGTCGGTTCCTATTCCATCAAGTATCTATTTTCTACCCTTTGTTTTTCCGAACGGTTTCTCTACCTTTGCGCTTCGTTAACATTAATGACAAAATTTAATCATTCGTCATGCCAAAAATGAAAACTTCTTCAGGGGCCCGCAAGCGTTTTAAGAAAACCGCCTCTGGAAAGATCATGCGCAAGCATGCTTTTATGAACCACATTCTGACCAAGAAGACAAAAAAGCAGAAGAAACGACTCGCCAAGATGGCTGTAGTTGATGATTCAGACTTCAAACGCATCAATGCGATGCTCTAGTTTGAATTAGTATCTGTTTTTTTATGTATTAACGATTGACAAAACCGATAAGTCATGCCAAGATCAGTAAATACCGTCGCTTCGAGGGCCAGAAGGAAGAAAATGATGAAGCATGCCAAAGGATACTTTGGCAGAAAAAAGAACGTCTGGACAGTAGCCAAGAACCAAATTGAAAAAAGTTGGGTCTATGCATACCGGGATCGCAAGAACCGCAAGCGCGAATTTCGCAAGCTGTGGATTCAGCGGATCAACGCCGGTGCTCGTGAGCATGGAATGAGCTACTCTGTTTTCATTGGAAAACTAAGTAAGTCAGGAATCGAACTCAACCGGAAAGTACTCGCTGATTTGGCGATGAACAATCCTGTAGCTTTTAAAGCAGTTGTAGATTCGGTTAAATAGCCTGAACTTAACTCACATATTAGAAGAGGAACCCGAAACGGTTCCTCTTTTTTTGTTGCCAATTCACTACCGTACTTTTTATTTACCGTCTAGACTCGTTTAGGTGGAATCTCCGATTTGAATCGTTGTTCG
>CAYGTH010000141.1:0-7487 GCA_964352745.1 uncultured Bacteroidia bacterium | reverse complement strand
CAGACCCCGATCTGCGGACCCGTTTTCCCCTGCGCGCTGCGCTTGCTGTCCCCCACGACCCGATGCTACAGGCCTACGCGTGGGGGACGATCCCTAAAAATCTTCGATTTACGTTGTTCGCAGACCCCGATCTGCGGACCCGTTTTCCCCTGCGCGCTGCGCTTGCTGTCCCCCAAATGGCAAAAAACATGAGTGGAATCGTTTTCGGCTTCACTCACTTTAGGCGAAAAAGGATTAATATGCAGTGGAAAGACTACTTATCTATCCTACTTGCATGAATCTCAAAACGCTTGCCGTATTATCGATATGCTGGCTCGGAATTTTCGGACAGACATATTCACGGGATCGCCCAAACGTTATCTTCATTCTCACTGATGACCAGGGCTCCATGGATCTCGGAGTTTATGGTGCCGATGACCTCCTGACCCCCAATTTGGATCGACTCGCCCGAAGGGGCACGCGTTTTACCCAACTCTATGCCGCCGCTCCGGTTTGCTCCCCTTCACGAGCTGCCATTCTCACGGGAAGAGTTCCTCATCGCGCAGGCGTTCCCGGCAATGTTGCTTCCTCCCTTGACAGCCCAAGCGGACTGCCGCATTCTGAGATTACCCTATCTGAGCTCCTGAAAACAGTCGGCTACCGAACGGCGTTGATAGGAAAATGGCACCTCGGTTTTTCTCCTGATAAATATCCCGGCACCCATGGCTTTGACTATAATTTCGGGCATATCGGAGGATGCATTGACAATTATTCTCATTTCTACTACTGGCGTGGTCCCAATCGGCATGATTTGGTATGTGAGGATAAAGAGGTGTACCGGGATGGGCAGTATTTCCCGGATATGATGGTAGAAGAAGCTACCCGGTTTATCAAAGCCGATCCAAGCCAGCCTTTCTTCCTGTATTTCGCAATGAACACGCCGCATTATCCCTATCAGGGCGATGCCGAGTGGCTGGCCTATTATCAGGAAAAAGGGCTACCCTATCCCCGGGATATCTACAACGCTTTTACCACTTCTCTGGATGTGCGGATCGGAAATTTGCTGGATGAACTGGATAGCCTTGGGATAGCAGACAATACGATCATTGTTTATCAATCGGATCATGGACACTCCACCGAAGAACGTGCTCATTTTGGCGGTGGGTATGCAGGCCCCTATCGCGGGGCGAAGTTTTCCCTTTTTGAAGGGGGCATTCGGGTACCCGCTATTATCAGTTGGCCTGGACATTTACCCGAGGGGAATGTGCGTGATCAGTTCGCTGTTTCTACCGACTGGCTTCCAACAATTGCCGAACTCTGCCAGGTCAAGTTACCCGATGTAAAATTAGACGGAAAGAGCCTGTCGCATGTGATTGACGACCCTGATTCGCCAACGCATCATATGGATTTTCATTGGCAAATGGGAGGGCACTGGGCCGTGCGGAAAGGAAAATGGAAACTCTTGTACGACCCTGCTGATACGAGCAAAGGCCGAAAATTCGCCCCAAATCGCCCGGAGGATCTTCACTTTTTGGTAAATTTGGAAACCGATATCAGCGAACAAACCAATGTGGCTGCTCAATTTCCCGAAGTAGTAAAAGAATTGACCGGGATCCATCAAAATTGGGAAAAGGGGTGGTAGTGATTTGGGAGAGAAGAAAGAGGGAAGAATTTAGATAAAAGAGGTTACAACAGTTATTAGCAAGGCTGAATCCTGCTGAAAATAGAATAGAGTTTCTCTTGATGCATAAATCCGTCCTTCAATCATTGCCATTACGGGAATTGTATTCCCCAATCTACCTACCATTATGAGTCCAATTTCCCGACGTACCTTTCTCAAACAAAGCGGAGGCCTTACTGCAGCAAGTCTTGCGGGGTCGGCCTTCTTACTTGCCCCTGCCCTCCCTCGGGTCTTGATTCTCGGGGATTCTATTTCTATTGGATATATGCCATTTGTCCGGGAGATTCTGGCAGGAAAAGCTGAACTATTTCGCCCTATGCTAGACGCCAAAAAGGCTGAAAACTGCCAGGGCACCACCCATGGGGTCGAACGAATAGAGGCATGGATCGGGGATACAGAATGGGACGTGATTCACTTCAATTTTGGACTCCATGACATCAAGCATGTCGATCCCATTACCCGCAAAAACAGTAAAAATCCGAAACACCCACAGCAGGCACCGCCCAGGCAATACAAAAAAAATCTGGTTCACATTCTCAATCGACTCCAGGCTACAAAGGCAAAGTTGATATTCGCTACTACAACGCCCTATCCTGCGGTAACAAACGGGCCGCTCAGGTTACCTGATCAACCGAAACGTTATAACAAAATCGCTGCGAAACTCATGCGAAAGCAGGACATTCCGATCAATGACCTGCATGCATTTGTCCTTCCGAGAATGGCAGAACTTCAACGCCCTGCCAATGTTCATTTTACAGAAACAGGGAGTCGGGCACTCGCTCAGCAAGTTGCTGATGCCATCTTACAGACCCTTTCTTCCTAATACCACCTATTAATCCTTCGCACATGCAAGATTCAACCTCTTCAAACAGTCGCAGAAACTTCTTAAAACAGAGCGCCGTATTGGCTGGCTCTTTTGCCATCATTCCTCGCCATGTCCTGGGAAGAGGATTTCTCGCACCGAGTGACAAACTCAGCCTCGGCTTCATCGGAATCGGGAAGCAAACCCGCGGCCTGGTCAATCGATTCATTCAGCAAACTACCGCAGAAGTAGTGGCAGGATGCGATGTATTTGAGAGTAAACGTGCCTGGTTTGAGCAATATGCTTCGGAAAAATACGCCGAGCATCGCCAGGTAAAAGACCGCAAAGGCATTCAGACCTATGCCTCATACGAATCCATGCTTACACGGGATGACATCGACGGGATCGTGGTTGTTACCCCTGACCACTGGCATGCTATTCCCGTCATCGCAGCCATGAAGGCCGGAAAAGATGTGTACTGCGAAAAACCCCTGGCTCACACTGTCAGGGAAGGACGCGCAATGGTCAAAGCGACCCAGAAATATGGCAAAATCCTGCAAACGGGCAGTATGCAGCGGTCTAATAACAATTTCCGACTGGCCTGTGAACTGGTACGCAATGGCTACCTCGGCGAGATTGAAAAGGTTTTGGTGAATGTGGGGGATCCGGAAATCCCTTATGATCTGCAAGCAGAGGAAATGCCTAAAGGGCTGGATTGGGATCGCTGGTGTGGCCCACATGCAGTAGTAGCTTACCATCATACGCTCGCACCGCCGACAGTCGATACTAAATTCTGGCCACAGTGGCGCGCCTATACCGAATTTGGCGGCGGCATCCTCTGCGATTGGGGAGCACACATGTTTGACATCGCGCAGTGGGGGCTAGGCATGGACAGCAGCGGGCCTGTGAAGTGGATTCCTCCCACCGATCCCAAAGCAGTAAGGGGCCTGAAGATGGTCTATGCAAATGGAATCGAAATGATTCATGAAGATTTTGGGCGGGGTTGGGGCGTTCGGTTTATCGGGTCTAAAGGTAGCCTGGACGTCAGTCGTCAGTACCTCGATTCTAAGCCCGACAACATTGTCAGTGCGACCATCAAAGACAGTGAAACCCATTTATACGATAGCAAAAACCACTACATTGATTGGCTGGATGCGGTCAAAAAACGATCAACACCAATTTGTGATGCTGAAACCGGGCACCGGTCCGCGTCTGTATGCAACATTGCCAATATCGCCTATCATCTCAACCGGCCCCTGGATTGGAATCCTGATAAAGAAAAATTTGCGGGAGATGGGGAAGCCAATAAGCTATTGACCAAGAAATACCGAAAGCCCTATAAACTCAAGGGATGAGTTATTCAATCTCCGGTACATTCCGGTAGATTTCTGCCAACTTAATGGATACATCGAGGGAATGAAGGGAAAGTTCTCCTTTCATTCCTGAATAACTCCTCAATTGCCAGATGTTCTCGCTTGTTCGGGAATAAACATCGACAATCGCCTCTTCCTGACTGATCAATACATATTCGCGGAGAGAAGGGATTTTCCGGTAATAATAGAACTTTTTACCCCGATCAAAGGCCTCGGTCCCTTCCGAAAGCACCTCAATAATCAGGATTGGATTGACAATGGCATTGGAAACCTGAGTACTGGTCTGTAAGTCGCCACATACGACAGACAAGTCCGGGTAGAAATATAGACGAGAATGCTCAATCGCAATTTTCACGTCGCTTGAGTAAGTCGTACAACTTTTATGTTCCTGGATCAATACATTTCCTAAAACTCTGCTAGTATTTGTCTGAATCTGTCCATGCTTAGGAGTCCCACCAGCCATTGCTGCTACAAGCCCATCATGAAATTCATATTTCAGATTTTCTACCTGTTCAAGTTGAAGGTATTCTGCTAAGGTATATGTTCTAACAGCTAATTCTCCCATAGGTTAGATTTGTGTTTAAATATCGGCAATATCCTTTACAATAAAAACTGATGATAGCCTCAATTTCTTCTCAGATCATTCGCCTGTTCACGCTCTCAAGCATTGTTTTCATCTGCTTGAGCAGTTGTAATCCACCGGCTCAAAAAGTAAAAACGGCCCCCAATGTACTCTTCATCGCCATTGACGATCTCAATGACTGGGTAGGGGTACTCGGCGGTCACCCCCAGGCATATACGCCAAATATTGATCGACTGGCAGTGCAGGGGACGTTATTCACCAATGCGCATTGCCAGGCCCCCTTATGCGGCCCTTCACGAGCCAGTCTGATGAGTGGATTGCGGCCCTCCACAACGGGAATTTACGGGCAGATCAATGATAAAAACTTGCGGAAGTCGGATGAGCGAATGCAGGAGATCGTCTTTCTGCCGCAGTATTTCCGGGAGCAGGGATACAAGACTATGGGCATTGGCAAGTTGTTTCATCAGCATGCGCCAGCGGGACAATTTGAAGAATCAGGTGGACGCGTCAAAGGCTTTGGCCCTAAACCAGAAATGCGCTTTAAGTGGGATCAAAAAGGCACCTCTACTGATTGGGGCGCATTTCCCGAAGTTGATTCGCTTATGCCCGACTACCAAAGTGCGCAATGGGCGATTGAACGACTGAATCAATCCCACGACCGCCCCTTTTTCCTTGCAGTAGGGTTTTTACGGCCCCATGTGCCCTGGTATGTGCCGCCCCGCTGGTTTGAGCGTCATCCGCTAGACAAGGTTCAAACGCCCCCCTACCTCTCCACAGACCGGGAGGATATGCCCACTATTGCGCAGCAAGTAGCAGAAGTCCCCATGATGCCCACCACAGAATGGGCGATTGAATCCGGAGAGTGGCCAGCCATCTGCCAGGCATATCTCGCCAGTGTTTCCTTTGTAGATCACTATGTGGGTCAGGTGCTCGATGCGCTCGAAAAGAGCGAATTTGCCGATAATACCCTCATCATTCTTTGGTCTGATCATGGCTATCATATCGGAGAGAAAAATCGATTTGCCAAGCATTCTCTATGGGAAGAAGCCACCCGCGTCCCCCTCATCATCGCAGGACCCAACCTTCCCGCCCGGCAAATCAGCGGTGCGCCTGTCGAATTGCTCGACCTCTACCCCACCCTCCTGGACTTATGTGGGCTCCCTCCTTATTCGGAGAATGAAGGCCGAAGCCTCAAGCCCTTGCTCCAGGATCCCGAAACCGAATGGCCCCATGCGGCCATCACCACTTATGGCCGAAATAATCACGCCATTCGCACACAGGACTACCGTATGATCTCTTATGAGGACAACTCATTTGAACTCTACGACCATCGCAGCGACCCCAACGAATGGAATAACCTGGCGAACTCTCCCTCCGAAACACAAGCGATTCTACCGGCTTTACAGTCTCATATTCCCAATCAAAATAGTCTTTGGTCGCCCCAATCCGGATATGATGTGATTCCCTATTTTGCAAAGCAGAATGCGGAGCAAAGCAGATAAATTTTCTGTCGATCGCAATAACTTCAGCTAACAGCCATCGAACATATTTCCTGATTCTGCTAACTTACACACAGAATAATCTCATCTATATGCAAATTAGCTTTCGTTTCTTGACAGTTCTCGCCCTGGTTTGGGGCTCATTTTTTCCTACTCTATCTGCTCAGTCTCCCCCCCAGCAGGATGCCCGGATATTCGACATCATCGAATCCGTTTCTGCCGATCGGATTGAAGCAGATATTCGCACCTTGGCGGGATTTGGCACTCGAAATACCCTTTCGGATACCGTCTCCGATACGAGGGGAATCGGTGCGGCGCGACGCTGGATCAAAGCTGAGTTTGAACGCATCTCTGCTACCTGCGGAGAATGTCTGGAAGTAAGTTTCCACCACGGACTGGCAAAAGCAGCGGATTATTCTCGAATTCCCATTGATACCCGGGTCGTAAATGTACTCGCGATCAAACGCGGTACCCGGTATCCCAATCGGTACATCATCATGTCGGGAGATATCGACTCCCGGGCCAGTGATGCCAGCGACGGAATCAGCGATGCTCCTGGTGCAAATGACAATGCCTCAGGAATGGCTGGTGTCATAGAAGCAGCCCGTGTCCTCTCCCAATATAATTTCCCGACCAGCATCATTTTCCTCGGTTTGTCAGGAGAAGAGCAAGGATTAATCGGTGGAAAATTCCTGGCAGAAGATGCAAAAAAAGACGGATGGGATATTGTCGGCATTATCAACAATGATATGATTGGTAATATCGAAGGGCTCGATGGGGTAATCGACAACAGCCATTTTCGGGTATTCTCCCAGCCCGGCCCGGCCACATTTTCAGAAAAAGAACAACGCTGGAACCGATTTTACGGCGGCGAAGTAGATGGCCCCTCCCGCCAACTGGCGCGCTACATTCATCGCATGACCTCAACCTATATGACCAATCTGGAAGCGGTCATGATCTACCGACTGGACCGATTTGGACGCGGTGGCCACCACAAGCCTTTTAATGATGCGGGTTTCCCCGGCGTGCGAATCATGGAAACCCATGAGCACTATCAGCGGCAGCATCAGGATATCCGGGTAGAAAATGGTATTGCCTATGGAGATGTAATCGAGGGCGTCAATTTTGACTATGCTGCAAAACTGACTGCTGTGAATGCCATTACGCTGGCGGGGATTGCCTGGGCACCTCCTGCCCCGGAGGCCGTACAAATCGGAGGGGCGGTTGAGCCTTCGGTTCGACTGAAATGGTCCTCTGCTACATCTGAAGCCGCCCCGGAATTACTGGGTTATAAAGTATATTGGCGGGACACAACTGCGCCTCAGTGGCAATATTCCCGGTTTATGGGAATAAAAACTGCGGTTACCCTGAAAAATATTATCGTGGATAATTACCTGTTTGGGGTAGCTGCAGTGGGTACAGATGGGAATGAGAGCATGGTAGTGTTTCCGAGAGAACGGATTCCGAGCGGGGAGTGACGATTTACGATTTGGGAGTTACGAGTTACGATTATGAACCTACGTTACATATTTTCAGGTATTTTATTTACTGGCCTGATGGCCTGTACGCC
>CAYGTH010000140.1:0-15370 GCA_964352745.1 uncultured Bacteroidia bacterium | reverse complement strand
CGTGAATGTGTTGGAGTCTTTTGGGGTGATCTTGTTGCATGAGCTGATTGAACCTGCGTAAGGAGTGGGAATATTCTCCTGCCCCAAAACAGGTATAGGCAAGCAAGTAGCCGAATATGGTATTGTTCCCTTCTGTTATCTGTTTTTTGTAGCGAATGAGCCCTTTTTCTACGCGGGGAATCAATTCCAGGCCCCGGTCAAAGTGCCCCGAATTGACATGCTGATTGAGTTCCAGCATATAGGTCAGGCGAAACACCTTGCCCGGCAGCAGGGGCACTTTCTGAATCATGGGATTATCCGACAATTCCCGAATAAAGGCCAGGCTTTCCTGAAATTCTTCCCGTTTGTTCAACTTCAGGCAGTCCACCAGGTAATTATTCATCGCTGACAAATACCGATCCGGCATGTGCCGAATATGACGGGGCTGGTCATGAAAGAGGGCGATTCGTCGCTGATTATACGCATATGCCGCTGCCAGATCTCCCTGAATAAAATGATAGGTTCCCCAAATCTGAAAAAAGTACAGTCGGGCGGTAAAACTGCTCGCCTGCTCCACATGCTCCAATAAAGGGTGGTCCATCAAAGCAAGCAATCGATCATTTTCTGCTTCATCCCGAGCCGTTCCCCGCAGACTGTGATACCGATATACTTTCAACAGCAAATGCCAATATGTCGTTTCGGTGCGGAGGATATCCAGGTACCCCAATTCTTCCTCCATCATCTGATCGAGTTCTGCAACCGGTACTTCCCCCAATTCACTTCTGCTGATCAAGCGGTTTTGATGCTTCTGAATTGCTGGCAGCCATTCATATTGCTCCCATTCGAGGGCCGCTTTTTTCGCTTTTCCCCACAGTCGGGCACCTGCTGCTTCAAATCCTCGTTCTACTAATAAGCTTCCCTGATGCAGCCACTTACTTATGCGAACCATCACGGAGGCATTGCTGTGATAGGCATGCAGGCTATCCAGTACCTGATGATACAATTGATGCTTGGCAACCGGAAAATAAGCCGCCGCTTTTTCTCCCGCCATTGATTCAATCAGTTCCGCCTCATCAAATACTCCCTGCTGTGCAATCAATTCAAACAGTCCCAGATAATTATTCTTCTCTCCCAATACATGGCGCTGGGCATATCGGGAAAAATATCGCTTCTCAGATCTGCTTAGAGATTTAATTAAATTATACAATAAAGGAGTCGATTTTTTCATAAAAATGCCCGAAATTTCACTTAACATACAAAAAATGTCTGAAAATATGGAAACACTTATTTCCCAATCAATTTCAGACTATTCATTTTAGAGTGATTATGGTTAGTGAAACTTGAAATAAAAGGAGAACTTAATCCTATACCACCTACAAGCACTGCAACCATGTTGCCTACACACATCAAGTTATTATTCTTGCTCTTAGCCAGCCTCCTGCTTCAACCCTTACAGGCGCAGGACAATCGATGGTTTCATTTTGCCCCCAATGATCGAATGCTCAGCATGGTCGAAGACGGAGATATGCTCTGGGTTCATACCCTGGATGGCCTCGTTTCCTTTGATACCCGCACGAATCAGTTCGATTATTTTGACAAAACGAATTCTCAACTGGGCTCAGAATACATCCACGGCATGGCGCGCGTTGGCGGCGGTGGCACTGTGGTTGTCGTAACCTATGACCTGGGGCTCATTTTGATAGAAAATGGCAATTGGACCTATCTGGATATGAACAATTCACCCTTGCCTGCGAATGATCTGATCAGCGTCAGTGAAGATCAGCTGGGCGGAGCCTGGATCATCACGCAAAGCCTCCCTTCGCTGATTCGCTATGATGGAGAAAACTGGGATGTCTATACAGTTCCGGATTCAGGGTTGGCCGATGAGAGTCAGGTCGTTTTTGTGGATCACACAGATCGCGTTTGGGTAGGCACCGAAAGCCGCTTACTCAGTTTTGACGGCACCAACTGGGAGGACCATTCTCCCGAACTGGTAACTGCCGGATGTACCTGGCTGAGTGTGGACTATCTCTATGAAGATCAACAGGAACGCCTTTGGGCCAGCGTACAGGGGCAACTATTCCGCAGAGATATTGTGGGTTCCTGGCAACTGATGGCGAGCGGAGTGTCTATCAGCAATATGAGCGAAGATGCTGCCGGGCAATTATGGCTTACCCGCAATCTGGGCAATTCGTTTCAACTGATGCAGTATGACGAATCTTCAGATGCCATGACGACGGTCGGCACGACAAATTCCAATATTCCTTTTGACGCCTACGCCAGTTTGTATCGCAGCCAGGAAGGCAGCATGTGGATGGGAGCACATCCGGGCGAACTTACGCGCTATCAAAACGAAGCCTGGCAAAGTTATGACCTGGCAAATTCCATTCACAAGGAACGCCAGGCCCTAGACATCAGCCTGGATGAATCAGAAAACGTATTCGTCCTCAATCCCGACCAACTCAGTTGGTACAATGGAATCCAATGGCAATCGCTTAGCCTTCCCCATGACGAGATGGGCGACAAAATGGCGGTTCTGAGTCCTGACCAATTATGGATACTGAACCGGACGGCATCCCGCTTATCTATGTATTTCTTTGGACAGTGGGTAGATTATGAAGTGGGTTCTTTTTTCCCGGCAGAAACAGAATTGATGGGACTGGAATTAGATGGCAATGGCGACCTCTGGATTCAGGAAGCGAATTCCCTGTACCGACTCTCCGGCAATCAGTGGTCTCACTTTACCTCCGAAAACAGTCCATTGCCTGCTGATACAGATATTTCAGTTATATCAGCTGATCCTTCGGAAGGCGTCTGGTGGACTGGGCCCGATGCGGGTATACTCCATTATTTTGACGGCAATGCCCTCAACAGTTTTACCAATTCCTTTCCCGGTGGTACACAGCCGTCTAAAATCAGACTGCATGCGGCAGCCAATGGAGAAGTATGGCTCTATAATGATCATCGGCTCCAGCGATTTGACGGGCATGCTTTCGACGAATTCACGATCGATGGAGAAGCCTGGCAATCTCTCAATGCCATGAGTTCCGTGGGCGATACCCTAATCATCAGCAGTAAGTACGACGTAATTTTTCACCACGAAGGCACCGCTACTCAATTCTCTCCTTATAATTCTCCTTTGCGAACAGGCTGGCCCGGAAAGGTCGTACAGGATCCTAAAGGAAATTTCTGGATATCCAATACCTGGTCGGGGCGTGGGGGCCTCTCCTTATATCACCCGGATGGCGTCGTGTACAGCGACAATGCGCTCACCTCTTCGATCGAACCAACCCGTTCCATACAGGCGACTGCATTACGACCTGTTCCGACGCGATTTTCTGATCAAACAACGCTTCATTATACCATTTCTCAGCCCGGAAAGGTGCTCCTGGAATTATGGGACATCACCGGCAAAAAGGTCCAAACCCTCAAACATCATGAAGCCCTTGCAGGTGAATATGTCTATCCACTCGAGGCCAGTCATTTGAGTCCCGGCATGTATTTCGTGCGCTTGCAACAAGGTCAACAACGGCAGGATACAGAAAAGATCATCGTGCTGCCTAAGTAGCAGAGGAAAGAGTAAAGACATTAGACAAAAGAGATGAGAGAGAGTTGGGCAGATGGCCAGCTCTCCAACGGAGTAGGTGTGTACGGGGATTGTGGCGGCGCTAAACGGATGTTTGGCAGCCGCCTGCCCCAGATTTAGGGCAAAATCAGCTAAACAAGCCGTACAATTCGCCTTTGATGCGGTTGATGATAATGCCCAGGTGTTCGGGATTATCGCGAAAGTTAAGGTCTGCTACCCCAACTTCCAGTTTTTTGCCATAGTTATAGGTTTCGTACCAGGCTTCATAGCGCTCATTGAGCCGCTTGATATAATCCAGTCGAATCGAATCCTCATAATTGCGACCCCGGCTTTGAATCTGCTCGACTAATGTCGGGATAGAGGCCCGCAAATAGATCATCAGATCGGGTGGCTGAACCAATACCGCTATCGTTTCAAACAATTCCTTATAGGTCTCATAATCACGGGTCGGCATCAGGCCCATCGCATGCAAATTCGGTGCAAAGATCTGCGCATCTTCATAAATGGTCCTATCCTGAATGACGTTTTTCTTCTCTGCCCGGATGTTGTTGATTTTCTTCAAACGGGAATGCATGAAGGAAACCTGCAAGTTGAAGGACCAACGGGGCATATCCGAATAAAAATCCATCAAATATGGATTTTGGTCATTGTCCTCAAAGGAGGGCTCAAAGCCAAAATACTTGGACAGGAGATAGGTCAAGGTAGTTTTTCCGGCTCCGATATTTCCCGCTACTGAGATCAGCATTTGTTTAAGCTTTATAAGTTAGATTCGAGCATTCTTGCCAACTGGAGCTCTATTAAACAACAGAGAATCCAGCCTTATGTTCTCAGCCCGCTACTGATATCCAATTTTTTTCCGGACCCGCGATAATACCCCACTAGCGACTTCCCGGGCTTTTTCCGCCCCTTCTGCCAGTTTCTTATCTAATTCATCCAGGTTATCCATATAATTAGCAAAGGTCTCACGCTCTTTTGCAAAGCGGGTCATCA
The DNA here is from genome assembly GCA_964352745.1 of uncultured Bacteroidia bacterium. Classification (GTDB taxonomy): domain Bacteria; phylum Bacteroidota; class Bacteroidia; order J057; family J057; genus CAYGTH01. The sequence continues at coordinate 10,815 of CAYGTH010000140.1, read as the reverse complement.
AGACCTCCAGCAATTCTTTCTTGGCATGTCCATAGCCGTAGTTCCCGCCCAGATAATTGCCCCGCATGGCTTCAACCTGATCTGCATTTGCCACCAGGTTATAGAGTTGGAAAATCACCGATGCATCCGGGTCTTTGGGCTCTTCCAGTGGCGTAGAATCCGTCTGAATCCCCATCACTTGCTTTTTTAATGCCTTATCTGACTGAAACAGGACAATTGTATTGTTATAGGACTTGCTCATTTTTTGCCCATCGGTACCGGGGACAGTCATGACCTGTTCATCAATTTTTGCATCTGGCACCACCAGGGTATCCTCTCCGTAAGCGCGATTCATCGCCTCGGCCATGTTGCGCGTAAACTCCAGGTGTTGCTTCTGATCCTTTCCGACCGGTACAATATGACTGTCATACAACAGGATATCCGCCGCCATGAGCACAGGGTAATAAAACAGGCCTCCATTTACCTGATCGAGGCGACCCGCTTTATCTTTAAAAGAATGCGCGAGTTGCAAGCGGCTATACGGCATAAAACAACTCAAGTACCAGGCCAATTCCGTCGTTTCAGGCACGTCTGACTGTCGGTAAAATACGCCTTTGTCTGTATCGTACCCGCAAGCCAACCAGGCAGCAGCAGTCTTATAGGTGTTTTGACGCAAAACCTCCGGGTCCCGAACGGTCGTCAGCGAATGCAAATCCGCGATAAACAGGAAAGAATCATTTTCCGGCTGATGGGACAGGTCAATCGCGGGCAAAATCGCCCCGAGTAAATTTCCCAGATGGGGAACGCCTGTACTTTGAACACCGGTTAATATACGTGCCATGAATTAGAATTGTCATTAGGGAAAGCGATACGGCAATTTTCACGCCTTTTCGCGATGTGATAGCGAAAGTAATACAATTAGGTGAAATGGACTAACTCCTCTGCTCCCAAAAATGATCTACCGGCCCACTCCCCTTCCCTAACTGATACTGGCTTCCGGACTGAAGGGCATGGGTAAGGTACGCCTTTGCCTTTCCCACAGCCGTTTTTAGGTCCGCCCCTTTGGCGAGAGAAGCAGCAATGGCCGAAGAAAGGGTACAGCCTGTACCATGCGTGTGGGCCGTGTCTATTCGGGAGGTGGAAAAGGGCGTCATTTCCTGGGTAGCACAGTCATATAGAAGATCTGTTGCTTCTCCCCCTTCCAGGTGTCCACCTTTGAGCAAGACCGCGGCTGCGCCTAATTCTCCCAGGTCCTTTACGGCTGACTCCATATCCTGAAGACTCTGCACAGGGCGCTGGAGCAAGGCTGCTGCTTCCGATAAATTGGGAGTAATGACCCGGGCGAGGGGAAATAGTTCGCGGACCAGGGTATCAATGGTATCAGCTGTCAACAGCGAATCTCCCGAGGTCGCAATCATAACCGGATCCAGGACGATATTTGAAACGGCGTATTGCTGGAGCCTGAAAGCGATTTCATGGGCAATTTCAGCGGAATATACCATTCCAATTTTTACAGCATCTGTACCCATATCCGTATAAATGGCTGCCAGCTGCGCCCCCACAAATGCTGATGGCGGCGCATGTATGGCAGAGACCCCCAGGGTATTTTGTGCAGTCAATGCAGTAAGCACTGACATCCCATAGCAGCCTAATGCGGAGAAGGTTTTTAAATCTGCCTGTATCCCTGCACCGCCTCCGCTATCTGATCCGGCAATCGTCAGCGTTTTGATATAGTTCTTCCTCGTATTCATATCCTTGGGCTTTTACCATTTCCAATCAATCCCGTCCCCTTACCATACAGGAGCAAATTCCAGCGAATTTACCCAAAAGCGACTAATCCTCCCGCAAGATTCCCTATATTCACACTCCGGATACGCAGACCCCGGCCGTTAAATATGAAAGCACTCTTCGGAATAGACCTCTTCGCTACCCCCGAAGCACTTTTTTTACTCCTCCTCCTACCCGTTTATCTCTGGTGGTATCTCCGCTATTATGCCCGGCAGCGGCTGGTCATTCGCATGAGTTATGATCCTTCGCAGCTGAAAAAACCGGAGGTCGACCTTACCATTTTGCGTTTTGTCCCACGCGCCCTGCAAGCAGCAGCGGTATGCCTGATTATCATTGCTCTCGCACGGCCTCAGTCCGCTACGGAAATTGTAGAGCGCCAATCCGAAGGGATTGACATCATGCTGCTACTCGATACGAGTAGTAGTATGGAAGAAACTGATTTTCCCCCCAACCGACTGGAAGTCGCCAAATCAACTGCAATTTCCTTTATAGATGGACGCAAGGATGATCGGATCGGTATGGTCCTCTTTGCAGCAGATGCCTATAGCTATGCGCCCCTTACGCTGGATTATGACCTGATTCGCAAAATGATTCAGGCTATCCAATTCAATATCCTTCCCAGACAAGGAACCGCCATCGGATCAGCTATATCAGTCGGTATTAACCGCATGCGCGATAGCGAAACGAGTTCTAAAATCATGATTCTCATGACGGATGGAGCCAATAACCGGGGCCAAATCTCTCCGATCACTGCCGCTCAACTCGCCCAGACCTTTAATATCAGAATCTACTGCATCGGCATTGGAAACATTGCGGTAAAGGCCTCATCCCGTACTCCGAGAAATATCCCCGGACTAGACGAAAAAAGCCTCACACAGATCACTCAAATGACTGGAGGGACCTATTTCCATGCCTCTAATCCTGAAAGCCTGACGAGTATTTTCAAGCAAATCTCCAAACTCGAAACCGTGGACATTCACGATGAAGTATTTCGTGAGATCACAGATCACTATCCCAAGTTTTTAAAAATCGCTATCGTTTTCCTCATTATCTCATTTATCCTTATGCTCACCTCTGTGTATAATCCATTGGAACAATAGGCGGGAGAGTTACGATTTTTGATTTACGAGTGTGATGATTCCTGGGGAAACGGTCAAACTCCTATTCAAACACTCAAACCCTTTCAAACAGAACTGCGAATCGAATGACATTCGGGCTTTTGTCTTGTTTGAGGGTTTGAGTGTTCGAGGGTTTTAGGGTTGAGGGAACAATCAATCATACACCTTCATTTTTTCCCATAAGGTTTTGAATTCCTTTGAGAAACTCCGGATGGCGCGTTCATCTTCTGTGATGAGGATATTTTCTTCATTGTACCGCTCCGCACTCCGGGTCCAGTTATAGCTACCAGTGATGAGTTCTTTCCCATCAATAATGGCAAATTTGTGGTGCATATGCTTATCGGTGCGATCTACGCGGGTGGGAACTCCATATTTCGTCAACCTATCAATATCTGAACCTTTATCATACAGCTTGTCATTGTCGGTAAGAATCCGAACGCGTACCTTGCGGTCATGGCAAGCTTCGATTTCTCGAGAGATTCGGTCATCGCTGATGGTAAACACACAAATATCGAGCGTATGGATAGCACTTCGGATTCGACTCGTAATGGCATTGAGACAATCTTCTCCAGGGCTGAAATAACACGCCATTGCTGCTTGTGCCGGCATTCGGGGAATCAGGAGCTTATTGGCTTTTTCCAGCCAATCGAGTACGACACGGGTATCTTTTCGGATAAGATCTTCACGGGCAATATCAAATATTTTACTGCGCAGCACCCTTAATTCATGGGGAGTAGGTCGTTCTTCTTTGATCAATAACTGGAGGGCTTTGCGCTCCGAAGATGAGAACTTTTCGTCTACAAAGGTTTCCTCAAATAATTGGGCGAGATCTGACATAGCTAAAAAGGGGTTATAGATTGAGTTTGAGAGTTTGAGAGTTTGAGAGTTTGAGAGTTTGAGAGTTTGAGAGTTTGAGAGTTTGAGAGTTTATTGGTGAACTTGATACTTGAGCTTGAAGTTGCGTTTCTCCAGGGTTTTGTTTGATTGTTTGAGGTTCGAGTCGTTTGAGGGTTTATTGTTGAATTCAATATTTCTTCCTTCTTCCCTCTTCTTTCTCTCCCCTGACTCCTGACTTCTGACTCCTTCTCCCCCCTTACACTCTCCGATATTTTTTCCCGGGGGCTTGCCGGAGCAGCCCTTTGAATTCCATAGAGAGCAAAAGGGAATTGAGGCGACTGATATGGATACCGGTATGGTGGGTAATTTGATCCACAACTGCTTCGCCTCGGCCCAGGAAATTCATCACTTTTGCCTCGTCCGGAGAGAGGTCTTCGGGCGGAGGTCCCAAGGATAGCTCTGTTTGGCCCATTGGCACTTCGCCGGGTTGCTTCCACCGAATTTCGAGGTCTTCGAGGATTTCCTGAGGCTCCATCACGAGTTTCGCCATCTGATCCTGAATCAACTTATTACACCCGGCAGAAGATTTATCTCCGATCCGGCCGGGAATCGCATATACTTCCCGATTCTGATCAAAGGCCAGCTTAGCGGTAATTAAGGCGCCACCAGAAGCTGCTGCCTCTACCACAATCACCGCTCGGGAAAGCCCTGAGACAATCCGGTTGCGTGCAGGGAAATGAACGGCTTCAGGCTGAGTTCCAATGGGATATTCGGTAAGCAAGGCGCCTCGTTCGATCATTTCATTCGCTTTTTGCCAGTGCTTGGCCGGATAGATGATATCGAGCCCATGCCCCAATACGGCAGTAGTGAGGCCATCTGCCCGCAAAGCTGCCCGATGGGCTGAGATGTCGATTCCATAGGCAAGCCCACTGATCACATTGATGCCTTGCTCTGCAAAGAAGGTAGCAAAGACCTCCGCAATCTCCCGACCATACTCCGTAGGTTTCCGGGTTCCGACAATCGCGATATTGGGTTGGGCGTTGAAGTCCACCGCTCCTTTTTTAAAGAGCGCCAATGGTGCATCGTGAATATACTTGAGCAAATGCGGATAGCCTTCATCCAGATAAGTCAGCACTTCTACGCCTTCTTTTTCGCAAAATGCCAGTTCGTCATCGGCTCGATGCAGCGTATCTGCATCTAATACCAGTTGCGCAACTTTTGTCCCAATTCCCGGCGCGCGCATCAGTTTCCCCTTAGACATTTCAAAGACTTCCCGGGGACCTCCGCAATAAGCGATCAGGCTTTTTACCGTTACAGGTCCCAGGCCTTTTACCATAGACAGGGCCAATACATATTTTCGTTTTTCCTCCACGCAGTCGTATTCTTATTAGCGATAGAGCAAATTACACATTAATGGCGATTTGGTAAAAGAAATAGCCTTGCTCTCCTCCTTCTAATCCGCCTGTCCCCCGGGCCAAGGTTAAGAAATTGTAAACAATCTATTATCCATTCAGCATTCAAAAATCGAGGCTTACACGCAAAATGAAAGCATTTATGTGTGAATAAGTTTGTTTTCTCTCATTTTCAATGTTACTTTAATGTTAAGAAAACCTTAAGCAGCCATTACGATGACTCAAAAAATCAGAAAATGCACTTCCTTACTCAGGCCTCAAAATGAGTTCTGGCTAGGTGTATATTTTTTGATTTTCTGTTTTTCAGGCGGGCAACTCCTTGCTAATTCTACGGATTTATCGGGTTTTCAACCTGAATCCGAGCGCTTACTGTTTATCAATGCAGATGAGCTCCGGTATCAAAATGCGATGGGGCAATTGGAAGTCTTAGCCGCAGCCCGGAAAACGCTCAAAGGAGAAGATGCAGTGCGGTACCGGGAAGTAAACCAAAAGTACCGGGCGGCCCGCAGGCTTTCTCACAAATATGAACGTCTCGCTCGTATTACAGCATTGAAAATCCAGGATCTCTCGCGTACTGATCCAGCCTTATTTCAGTATTTAAATGGCATTTCTACCGAACATGGACAAAAGGTCTATGCCTATATCGGATCGAAAGACCGATTCAGCACAACTGAAAGTACGGGTATGACTTTTATTTCCTATCGGAAGCAACATAGTGATCCCGCTCCTGTATTAACGCTTTCTGAGGAATCTGAAAGCGGAATTTTATTGCTACATCCTCAGGTAAATGCAGTAAAAATCACCCTGGCTACTGACGGAGATATTATTGACACCCGACATGAAATGGGCCACTTTGAAGTGGCTGTAACTTCCTCCGAAGTTTATTTTCAATACCTCTCTCGCCTCTCGGCGCGCGAAATTGCCCATCATGATGGGCATGCACTGGATGATCTTTCCGGGCACAGGGCCTTACATTTTGAGCCGTAGGCCAACCTTAGTCTCATGCATAAATTGTGCTTTCCTTTCCATGCAGATAGAGGGGAAATAGCTTAGCGGGATTTGTAATCCCGCAACAGGGTTTTTAACATCTGCGATGGGAAATCGGGAGTTCGGGATTACAAATCCCGAAGAGCAGGATTTGAATGAAGGGAAATAGTCGGAATAGATTTCCCAGCTTAGTAACACGACAGCCTTATAGTGCCATGTAAATCCGCATTTTTCCGATTGAAGTGATTGGCCATCTGGCTTTGTTTTCGCAGAATTACTCAAAACCAAGGGATCGGGATTACAAATCCCCAAGAGCAACAAGAAAAAAATAGCTTAGCGGGATTTGTAATCCCGTAACAGACTTGCTAACATCTGCGATGGGAAATAAGGAGTTCGGGATTACAAATCCCGAAGAGCAACGAAAGATCAAGCAAAATCGATAGTTTATTTTTTGAGCGTTACTTAATTCGATCTCAAAATCTGGTGTACTTCCATTGAAAGGGAAGTAAAAACCATTTGCGGATTGGCATTTCCTGAGATATGTCTTCGGCTATCCTCCAAAGCTTCTGCAATACGCTCCACACGTTGAGGATTAATGACTTGCGAGAATTTTTCCTGAAATGCCTTTTCCGTATCCGTAACCAATGCGAGCTGCTGAGCATCGAGGTGGTACATCAGGGAATCCCGTATTTTCTTGACCGCTAAGGTTAAAAACAGTTTTTGGAATTCGCGATTTTCCTTATAGATTTTTTCGATCTCTTCGGCAATTTTATTGAATTTCCCCGTGTAGGCAGCGCGCAACCAATTGGCGTATAAACTACTCATTTCCAGGGTACTCTCTTCCAAAAATTCGTAAGCATTTGCCATGCTCCCCTCGGCGATTGCTGCGATTTCCCGGGCGTGAACTCCGTCCAGTTTTTTCTGATCTACGAGGTACTCCTGTATGGTTTCTGCGTTGATTCGCCCCATCCGCATTTGCTGACAACGAGAGTTAATCGTCGTAAGCAATTTGCTGGTATCGGAACAGGTCATGATGATGATGGTCTTATCCGGGGGTTCCTCCAGGAGCTTCAGGAAAGCATTTGCTCCCTGGTTATTCACCTGCTCGGCATTCCACAGAATCACCACTTTATAGGGCGCTTCGAAAGCCTTGAGGTAAATCCCTCTTTTCAGGTCGCGAATCTCATGGACACTGATAAACAATTGTTTATTCTCCCCTCCTAAGGTGCGTTGCCATTGCCGGAAACTAAAATAGGGATCTGTAAAAAAATGAGGCCGAAACTGGTCAAAATAATCCTGCGTCAACCATTGTTTTCCCCCTTCCTTTTTCGAGATAATCGGAAGGACATACCGAACATCCGGATGAATGCCCTTTCTGATTTTTACGCAATTTGTGCATTTCCCACAGCTATCTCCTTCCTGGGGATCCAGGCAATTGAGGTATTGAGCAATTGCATTGGCAAAGGCTAATTTCCCCACTCCAGCCGGGCCGGTTAGCATAATAGCATGTGGCAAACGATTATCCCGGATGGCTTCCCGGACATGATTGATGGCGGCTTCCTGGCCGATGAGTTCTTTAAATTGCATGCGTTTCTCCTGAAAGCGAAATCCGCTAATTTCAAGCAAAATACACATTTCGTGGAACAATCAGGCCGCAAAGCGACTCATGTTGCAAGCTCTTCTTCGAGGATAAGCTGAAATTTGCAGGAAATTCGCTTTAGATTTGATCAGCGATCAATTTCCCTACCAGATTCTCGCAGAAGACAAGCATTTCTTTTATCTCTTCAGATTTAGCGAGGCGCAATCTCCTGAATATGAATAACGCGTTCTCATTACGCTGATAGTCCCAGTTGTTTGCCTGCGCTAATTGTTTGAGTTGGACTTGCCTACGGGTTAAAGGTGTGAGTCTGACCGTAGGACGGGTCCGCAGAGCGAGCGGGTGATCTGAGGTAGTATCGTGTTACGCATGCCCAACGATTCGGAAACTTCCACCTTGATGTTGGTAACAGCAAGACAAAGGATACGACGATCAAGCCATGGTACAAATTCGACCATTAATTGGAAAGACTTAAATTGCAGATTATTTTCAGTAAATTACAAAGATTGAAATTTCACCTCTGTTCACACCAACTAAGACTTACATTTGGAAACTCCTCTCAAAGAACTTGAGCGTAGCCTAACACTCCCCTCAGTTGTTGCCATTGCAATTGGCGGTATGCTGGGAAGTGGTATTTTTGTCTTACCGGGTTTAGCAGCGGCGAAAACCGGGCCTTCGGTCTGGATCGCTTATTTACTAGCAGGCTTATGTGTATTGCCAGCAGCACTCTCCAAAAGTGAATTAGCGACCGCAATGCCCTCTTCAGGCGGGACTTATATTTATCTGGAACGGTCATTTGGGCCGATTATCGGTACGATCTCTGGATTTGGCCTTTGGCTTTCTTTGCTACTTAAAAGCTCTTTTGCACTCGTTGGTTTTGGCGCTTATTTACTGGTTCTTGCAGATTTACCCCTAAAACCGACCTCATTAACCCTGTTGGGAATCATCGTCGCACTCAATATATTCGGAGCTAAAAAAGTAGGAAAAGTACAGATTTTCGTTGTGAGTCTGAGCCTGATTGGTCTCGCAGTTATTTTGTTTACGGGTCTTATTCATATTAATCCCACCTATCTGGAACCGGCTTTTACCCAAGGCAGTTCGGGCTTTTTACTGGCTACCGGATTCGTATTCGTTTCCTATGCCGGCGTAACCAAAATAGCAGCAATCGCTGGAGAGGTTAAAAATCCCGGACGCAATATTCCACGTGGTATGATCATCGCACTCGTACTCATCTCTGCGATTTACGGATTCATTGTCTTTGCGCTGGTGGGGAATGTGCCGATTCATATTCTTGAGAATGACCTCCATCCGATTTATACCCTTGCCGAAACACTGGGAGGAAAAATAGCCGGTATCGCCGCAGCAATCCTTGGCGTGGTTACCCTTACTTCCATGGCAAATTCCGGAATTCTGGCTGCTTCCCGGTTTCCTTTTGCAATGAGCCGCGACAAACTCCTGCCGCCCATCCTAAAGCGTTTGCATCATCGCTTTATGACGCCGGTTGCTTCGATTTTACTGACAGGACTGGTCATGTCACTGGCCATTACCTTTTTAGAAGTAGAAGGAATTGCCAAACTGGCCAGTGCCTTTATGGTCATGATGTTCATTACGGTAAATGCCGCAGTCATTGTTTTTCGGGAAACAGCAGTACAATGGTATAAACCGGAATACCGTTCGCCTATGTATCCGTGGATGCAACTTTTTGGCATTATATCCGGGATCATCCTGTTGGTGCTACTGGGGGGACTTGCCCTCACTGGTGCTATTGCGATCATCCTCCTGGGAGTTTTGATGTTTTATCTCTATGGCAAAAATGCTACCGACCGTAAAGGCGTGCTGAAACTGTACGGACATCGGGCATTATTTCCCATGCTGTATAACCGGAAACTGAAAGACAAATCCGATTTCATGGAACCCGATTCGCCTCCGGCTCCAGCATTGGCAGGCGATTCCCCCAACCTTGATGGACTTCTGGCCACAGATGCGGCGGTTGTCGTACCTTTGTTTGGTAAAGAGCGTTCTCCGGAAATGTTGGTGGAAATGGGAGCAGCCCTGTCAAAAGGTCGCACTACCCAGGTGGTGCATATTCGAGAAGTGCCCTATCAAACACTTCTGGATGCTATTCGGGATTCAGATGAAGTGGTTATTTCTCTCAATCGCCGAATTGCCGCGATGGTTGAAGAGAAAAAAGTAAAAGTAGAATTTGACGCAGCCCTTACCCATGAATTAGTAGATACGGTTCATGCAATCAGTGAACAAACCCATTGCAAGTGGATGGTCATGGGGTGGAATGGACGTGCTGCAAATGGCCTGTTAGTTCGTAATCCCATCGGCTGGCTCATTACGCACCTGAGTTGTAACCTCGCGCTGTTTAAAGATTCGGGGGTCCGGTATATCCGCCAAATCCTGATTTACCCGGAGGTGGGTCTTTCAGACAGGCTTGTAGCCGCAACCGCGGATCGGCTAGCCTCATTCCATGGAGCAAAACTTACCTTTGCGAGTGTGGTAAAACCAGATGCTTTGGATAGTGAGGTTGAGCAACAACAAGCCTACCTCGACCAGCTTCGCAAGATGTGCGGGACAGATTCTGACAGCCAACTAATCAGGGGGAATGACCCGATTCAGGCCATTACCGATGCTTCCGTGGCGTATGATCTGTTGATAACTGGATCACCGCGGGAAGGGAATCTCTTTAATGTTATTCTGGGAACGGGAAAAGACCAGCTTACTGAACGGGCTTTTTGTTCAGTACTTCGAATCTCTAAACCATTGGCAGGGCAACACGGAAACTGGGGAAACAGGGTTGGTGCTTCTATTGAGTCAATGGTTTCTAAGGGACATTCCTAGTGCATTGGGAACAAAGTTCTAAGCCATTTTTTATGTTACCTTCTTCCCACTTTTTTAAAAAAGTGGGGCAAAAATCGCCAATACCAGCCCAGCATGCCGCCCTCCCGGCAAGCCGGGAATGGCTTCTGCATCGCCGACCCGCCTGGGTGGAAAAACAGAAAGAGGGAAGAAGAAAGAGAAAAGAAAGAAGAAATGATTTTCAATCGAAGATCACAGTCTGACGGTCCCAACGAATTGTCCCCCACGCGTA